>NZ_AMRL01000002.1 GCF_000299935.1 Oceanibaculum indicum P24
CCAGCACCGGCAGGCCGGTCTCCGCTTCGAGGTCCGCCGCATCGGCAAAGCGCGTCCGGCGCCGGCCGGCAAGCCCGGCGGCCAGCAGGCCCGAAAGCAGGGCCACCGCCGCCGCCAGCAACCAGCTGCCCCAACCGGCCGCCTGCGCTGCCTGGCGCGGCACGGCAGCCGCCGACACAAGCCGCGCATCGAAGCCTTGCTGGGCGCGCTGCGCCAGCTCGCTCTCATTGGCGCGGGTCAGCACCGCCTCATAGAGCTGGGTGCGGGTGCGCAGCTCCTCCTCTAGGGCACGGATCGCCGCCTCCGCCTCATTTTGGCCTTCGACCAGCGCGGTCAGACGCTCGACCTCAAGCTGCAAGGCGCGTTCGCGCACCCGCGCCACCTCGGCCTCATTCTCCAGGCTGGCAACCAGCTTGCGCACTTCCTGCGCGATGGTGCCGCGCAGCTCCTCCAGCTCCGCCTGCGCCTCGATGAGGCGCGGATGTTCCTCGCGGTACTGGGTGCGCAGCTCGGCCATGCGGCGCTGGATGGCGGCTTCCTGCAGGCGCAGTTCGCGCACCAGCTCGGTATTCAGCACGATGCTCGCACTGTCGATGGCGCCGGGCCGGTCCAGCAGGCGGCGCACCTGCTGCGCGCGCGCCTCGGCCTCGGTGCGCTGTGCCACGGCAGCGACAAGCTGGGTGCTGACCTGGGACAGCTGGTCGCGCTGCAGGGAATTGCCGCCGACCTCCACCACGCCGGAGCGGCGGCGATATTCCTCAAGCCGGCGCGCGCTTTCCAGCACGTCGGCGCGCAGGCTGTCCAGCTTCTGGCTGAGCCAGCGCCCGGCGCGTTCGGCGGCGCTGTCGCGGCGGGTCGTCCTGCCTTCGAGATAGAGCTGCGCCGTCAGGTTGGCCGCCCGCGCCGCCAGCGCCGGATCGGCAGCGGTGAAGCCCACCGTCAGCAGGCGGGCACCATCGGCGGGCGTGACGCTCAGCCGGTCGAGATAGGCGTCGGTCCCGCGCTCCAGCGGATCGGAGGTGGGGCTGGCCAGCATCGGTTCGCTCATCAGATCTGCCAAGGCGCGCCGGGCGGCGTCCATGGTCAGACCCGTCCAGTACAGCAGTGGATTGCCGTCCGCCGCCAGAGTGTCGGGATTGCCGGCCAGTCCCAGCTCTTGCACCGCCTGGCTGGCGAGATCGCGGGATCGCAGCAACCCCGCTTCGGTCAGCAGCGCGGTGCGGTCCACCGTCCCGGCGGCGAACTGATTACCCTCGCGTGGCTCCAGCACCAGTACCGCCTCGGCGCGATAGCGCGGCGGCTGGGCCAGGATCAGGCCGGCGCCCAGCGCGAAGACGACAAGGGTCACGCCGATGAGCAACCCCTTGCGCCGGCCAATGGCCGCGCCGAGCCCGCCTTGCGCAGGCCTCGCCCAGGCCGGTCCATCCTGCATACCGGACACAGGGCCATGCCCCGCCCGGTAGGGGGTCAGTTCCGTCATGCCCGCTCTCCCCCCTGTCTCATGATTGACTGTCCCATGACTATCGCCGGGACCGGCCGATTTCGATCACATCACCCGGCAGCACCACCATATCCGGGTGCCCGGCGATCTCCCGCCGTCCCTCGGTCTCCCCGCGCAGGATCGTGACCGCCGGAACTGCTGTATCCGCGCTGTAGCCACCCGCCAGGGCCACTGCGCGGCGCACATCGAGTGCCGGCTGATAATTGTAGCTGCCTGGCCTTTCGACACCGCCCAGCACGAAGACGGGCCGGTAGCGCGCGACCTCGACCGCCACCTTGGGGTTGACCAGATAGCGCGCGTCCAGCCGTTCGGCGATGGCGTCGCGCAAAGCCCCCGCCGTGCGCCCGCCAGCCTGTACCGCGCCCAGCAGCGGCATGGCGATCTGCCCCCCGGCGTCCAGCTCCGCCTCGGTCGTCAGGTCGGGCTGACCCCAGACCGTCACCCGCACCCTGTCGCCCGGCGCCAGCGCATAATCGGCGAGGCTGACCGCCTCGTCCGGTGTCGGTTCCGGGGTGCTTTCCGGTGTCACGGCGCAGCCAACCAGGGCGACCGCAAGCAGGGGCACAACCGCCCACGCCCGCAGGACGGCCGCTGCACCTTCAAACATATTGCGTTTCATCGGACGCCCACCCCAACCAATGCCCGGAATCACGGCATCATATCGCATTCGGGCGGTCAAGATGGAGGTTAGATGCGAAATCGCGAGAGCGGTACCTCTATCCGCCTGAAATACCGGGAGTAATGGCCGCACTAGCGCCATATAGGATCATGTTTTGTCTGGATATAATTAAAATTATATGTAATTATCTTGCCTCTGATCGCAACGGCTTGCGAGAGAAACACTGATTTAATGACCGAACTTTGATAAAAGACCTGGATACCTGTAGAAGTTCCGCCGCGACAGGTCGCGCAAGGAACCCGGTGTCCCACGGCCACGCGAACACGCCGTCTCGCGAGGGTTTCGACGGCAAGCAAACCACAAGGGCGCAACAGCGTCTGACGGCACAATGATCCGCAAGTTGGGGAGCGGTAGATGGCAATATTGACGCAAGCAGCACAGGGCGGGCAAACCGCCCGCGGTCCCAGCCAGGAATATATGCTGCTGGACTATCTGCAGCGCCTCAGCCGGAACAATCTGGAAGACCGCACGGCCGTGCATCTGCACCTGTCGCGGCTGCGCCCCAACAACCGGCGCGACCACCATATCCGTATCGCCGCCGCGACCTTCGAGGGCATCGTCCAGAATTACGAAGGCCAGACCTTCATCCTGTCCAATTCCGACATCTTCTTCATCTGCAAGGGCGCCACGCTGCAGGACATCGACACCGCCGTCATGAAGGTGCGGTTCCTGTTCAGCGAAGACCCGCTCGCCCAGGGCGACGAGGAAGAGGACATTCACAAATTCTGCACCTGGTACAACATGGAGAGCCAGTACGACGACGTGCTGGAAGTCGCCAAGAAGATGCACCGGGAGCGCGAACGCCAGGCCCGCATGAACGCGACCGCCGACCCCAAGGCGGGCGCCAAGCGCAGCGGCCGCCGGCCGATCGAGCCGGAGCAGCTGGGCAAGCTGGAGCAGTTCCTGGCGCGCGCCGACATGTCGAACCTGATGCGCCGCCAGTCGATCTGCGCGATCACGCCGGGCATGCCGCCGCAGCCGGTGTTTCAGGAGCTGTATATCTCCATCCCCGACCTGCAGAACACGATGCTGCCGGAGTACGATATCGGGGCCAATCCGTGGCTGTTCCAGCATCTGACCCAGACGCTGGACAGCCGCATGCTGTCGCTGCTGATGCGCAATGACGACAGTTCGATCGCCAGCTCCTTCTCGATCAACATGAATGTCTCGACGGTGCTGTCGCCGCAGTTCCTGAACTTCGATTCCAGCCTGAAAGCCGTGGCGCGCGGCACCGTTGTCGTGGAATTCCAGAAGATCGACATCTTCGGCGACATGGGCGCCTATGTCTTCGCCCGCGACTTCCTGCGCGAGCGCGGCTACCGCATCTGCCTGGACGGGCTGAACCACCTGACCATCCAGTTCATCGACCGTGAACGGCTGGGCCTCGACCTGCTGAAGGTGATCTGGACGCCGGACATGGCGGAAGACAATTCGGGCAACCGCCTGGCCGAGCTGAAACAGCATGTGGATCGCTGCGGCCGCGCCCGCATCATCCTGTGCCGCTGCGACAATGACGAGGCGGTGCGCTTCGGCCAGTCGCTCGGCCTGACCATGTTCCAGGGCCGCCACGTCGACAAGATGCTGGCCGAGGGGCGGCGTATCTGACACCGTCCCATCGCCGCGCTTTCTAGGCGATATCGATCAGCAGCGAACCCTGAATTTCGCCGGCTTCCAGCGCGGCATGCGCGGCCGGCACCTGCTCCAGCGGGAAGCGCCGGTCGATCCGGTGCTTCAGCCCGCCTTCCGTCAGGCAGCGCGTGATGTCGGCGAAGGCCTGGCGCTTTGCAGCCTCGGGCATGTCGAAGATCGCGACCATGCGGATGTTGGTGTTCTTGTACATTAGCAGGTGGAAGGGCAGCACCGGGGCTGGCATCGAGTCGGAGGCATAGGTTGCGATGGTGCCGTTCGGGCGCATTAGTACCGTGACCGCCTCGATATTCGTGCCGAACGCCACCTCCACCACATGATCGACACCCTTGGGCGCGGCCTGCTTCGCCGCCTCCAGCAACTCCTTGCCGTGCGGGATCGCGACATCGGCGCCCAGCGCCTCAGCCTCGGCGCGCTTCTCCGGCGTGGAGGCGGTGGCGATGACCCGTGCACCCGCCCACTTCGCCAGCTGCACGGCATAGCGCCCGACCCGGCCGGTCGCCCCGGTCACCAGCACGGTCTTGCCGCTGATATCGCCATCGGCGAACAGGCTGCGATGTGCGGTGACCGCCGGCACGCCAAGACAGGCACCGTCATCGAAGCCGATCCCGTCCGGCAACGCGATGGCATAGTCCGCCGGCACGCAGGTGAAATGCGCCGCCGTTCCGAAGGGGCGCTTGGCCTGCGCGGCGAACACCCAGACCCGCTGGCCGATGCGGGACGGATCGACGCCCTCGCCCACCTTGTCGATGGCGCCCGCCCCGTCCTGATGCGGGATGATCCGCGCGAACCGGTCCAGCTCCCGCCCGTTCGAGCGGCGCTTGCTGTCGGTCGGATTCACCCCGGAGACGGCGAGCCGCACCCTGACCTCGCCGGCGGCGGGGATCGGATCGGGCATCTCGCCGATTGTCAGAACCTCGGGCGTACCTTTTGCCTCGTACCAGACCGCGCGCATCAGTTTCTCCCTTGCGATAGAGGCTGAGGAACCCGGTCCTCCGCCCGTGCGTAATAGGCCAGCGCCAGCAGCGTCACCACTGCCAGCGCCGCGAACAGGAACCGGTAGGGCAGATCGGCCGCCCCCGGCACGGACGCCGCCACGAAGCCGATCAGCACGCCGCTGGCCATCTGCAGGGCGGCGGCACCGGTCTGCACCGCAATGTTCACCGTGGTGATGCCGCGCCCCACCAGATGGTCGGGGAACAGCGTGCGGCCATGGGCGACGACGATGACGTTATAGGTATTGAACAGGGTGAAGCCGATCAACAGCGCGGCCACCAGCCACAGGCTGGACTCGGCGAACATCGCAAGGCCGGCAAGGCAGGCCATGCTGCCGCCGCCACCCGCCAGCACCAGCTTGCGGCGGCTCTGGATGCGGCGGTCCAGCGGGCTGTAGATCAGCGTGCCGGCAATGATGGCGAGGCTCATCCCCAGCAGGATATTGCCCCGCTCCACCCCTTCCAGCCCGTGCACATCGTGCAGGAAGGGGGCCGCCCACAGCCCCAGCACGGTGATGGTGCAGGCATAGGTAACGAAGCCGGGCGCCAGGATGTAGGGCAGCTGCGGGTTGCGGAACACCGCCTTCAGCCCGGCCCAGATATCCGCGCCGCTCTCGCGCTTGCGGGCGAGGAACTGATGGCCGGGCGGCGCATCGCGTACCCCGGCCAGCACGGCCAGAACCACGGCCAGCGTCACCAGCCCCATGACCAGGAAGGTGCCGCGCCAGCCCAGCCATTCGGTCGCCAGCGCCATCGGCGTGGTGGCCAGCAGGTTGCCGGCATTGGACAGGGCAATCATCCAGCCCATCGTCATGGTGAAGGAGCGCGCATCGAACCAGCGCGCCAGCACCACGAACCCGCCCATCATCACGCCGGCGCAGCCAATGCCGATCAGCACCCGGGCCAGCACCACATGCCAGTAGGTCTCCGCCAGGAAAAACACGATGGAGCCCGCCACCGCGAACAGCATGGTGCCGGCGATGGTGAGGCGCGAGCCATAACGGTCGAGCAGGATGCCGGTCGGGATCTGGGTCAGCGCGAAAGTCAGGAAGAAGGCCGCCGTCAGCATGCCCATCTCGCTGGCCGACAGCGCCAGGTCGCGCATCAGCTCCGGCGCGATGACGCCGGTGGCCGAGCGGAAGAACTGGCTGAGAATCGCCGCCAGGCCGAGGCAGAGAAAGATGCGGATGACGGTGGCGCGCCAGCCTTCCGGCCGCCTCTCTCCTGCCTCGTCCATGAATGGCTCAGCCCTTCGCCAGCGGGGTCTTCGCCTTGACCGGCGGGACCAGGAAGTCGAAATCGACGCCCTTGTCGGCCTGCGTGACCGTATCCATCAGCAGCTTGCGGTAGCCGCGGTCATCCTCCGGCCGCAGCGGGCGCGGCGGCAAGGAGGCGCGGCGGCGTTCGATCTCCGCCTCGTCCACCAGCATGTCGAGCCGCCGGCCGGCAACGTCGAGGCGGATGCGGTCGCCGGTGCGGACCAGCGCCAGCGGCCCGCCATCGGCGGATTCCGGCGTCACATGCAGCACGATGGTGCCCGCCGCCGTGCCGCTCATGCGGCCGTCGGAAATCCGCACGATATCCTTCACACCCTGGCGCGCCAGCTTGCGCGGGATCGGCAGATAGCCGGCCTCCGGCATGCCGGGATGGCCCTTGGGGCCAATATTCTGCAACACCAGAATATCATCCGCCGTCACCTCCAGATCGTCGGAATCGATGCGCGCGGCAAGGTCCGCGGCATCGGCGAAAACGACGGCGCGGCCCTCATGCTGCATCAGCTTCGGATTGGCGGCGGACTGCTTGATGATCGCCCCGCCGGGACACAGATTGCCGCGCAGCACAGCGATGCCGCCCTCGGCATAAATCGGATCCTTGGCGGTGCGCACCACATTCTGCGGCCAGGGCTTGGGCGCGGCCTCAATCTCCTCGCCCAGGGTGCGGCCGGAAACGGTCAGGCAGTCGAGATTCAGCAGATGCTTCAGTTCGCGCAGGATCATCACCAGCCCGCCGGCCTTGTGCAGGTCTTCCATGTAGTAGCTGCCCGACGGCTTCAGATCGACCAGCACCGGCGTATCGGCCCCCAGCCGGTCCACCGCCTCCAGATCGACCTCGATGCCCATGCGCCCGGCCATCGCCGTCAGATGGACCAGGCCGTTGGTCGAACCGCCGATAGCCAGCAGAACGCGCAGCGCATTCTCGAACGCCTTCGGCGTCATGATCTTGTCTGGGGTCAGCCGGTCGGCAGCGATACGCACAGCGGCAGCGCCGGTTTCCTCGGCATGGCGCTGGCGCGCGGCGGAGACGGCGGGCGGACAAGCGCCGCCCGGCAGCATCATGCCCAGCGCCTCGGTCACCAGCGCCATGGTGCTGGCCGTGCCCATGACCGAGCAGGTACCGGCAGTCGGCACCAGTTGGTCGTTCACCTCGGCAATTTCCTGATCGTCGATCTCCTCGGCGCGGTAGCGGCCCCAGAAGCGGCGGCAGTCTGTGCAGGCACCCACCCGCTCGCCACGATGGCTGCCGGTCAGCATGGCGCCGGTGACCAGCTGGATCGCCGGGACATTGGCGGAGGCCGCGCCCATCAGCTGCGCCGGCACGGTCTTGTCGCAGCCGCCGATCAGCACCACCGCATCCATCGGCTGGGCGCGGATCATCTCCTCCGTGTCGATCGCCATGAGGTTGCGCAGATACATGCTGGTCGGATGCGCGAAGCTCTCATGCAGCGAGATGGTGGGGAATTCGATGGGCAGCGCGCCCTGCAGCATGGCGCCGCGCTTCACCGCCTCCACCAGGTCGGGCACGTTGCGGTGGCAGGCATTGTAGCCGCTGAAGGTGTTCACGATGCCGATGATCGGCCGGCCCAGTGCATCATCCGTATAGCCCATCGCCTTGATGAAGGCCTTGCGCAGGAACAGCGAGAACCCGTCATCGCCGTAGCTGGTCAGTCCCCGCGACATGCCGCGCTTTTCGCTGCTCATCCTTGTCCTCCCCGTTTTCTTCACGTGCCTGACAATAGACCGTCCTTGAAATTGTCAACAATCCTGTTCTACGCATGGCTTGCCTATGGTTAGCTTGAGGCTGCAAACCGCAGGCGGTTTTCACCAGGCGGACGGAAGCATGAGCGAAGCACTGGCACTCGACGGGGAGACCCCGCAGGACCGCATCGTGCAGCGGATCGAGGAGGATATCGTCTTCGGCCGGCTGCATCCGCGCGAGCGGCTGGTCGAGGAAGCGCTGGCCGAACGCTTCGGCGTGAAGCGCCATATCGTGCGCGAGGCGCTGGCCGATCTGGAGCGGCGCGGGCTGATCGAACGCTTCCGCAACCGCGGCGCCATGGTGAAGGCCTATACGCCCGAGGAAGTGGAGCAGCTCTATGCCGTGCGCGCGCTGCTGGAAACAAGCTGCGCCGAGATGCTGCCGCTGCCGATGGACCCGGCCCGCCTCGCCGAGCTGGAAGCGCTGCAGGACGAGCATGACGCGGCGGTGGCGGCGCAGGACCTGCCGCGCATCTTCCGCCTGAACGTGCAGTTCCACCGCGTGCTCTATGCCGGCTGCGGCAATCCCTATCTCGCCGGCGTCATCGACGAATTCGCGCAGAAGACCCACGCCATCCGCTTCTATTCGGTGGTGCAGCCGGAGACCATCGCCTATGCCCGCGACGACCACCGCGATATCCTGAAAGCCATCCGCGAGGGTGACCGGCAGCGCCTGATGGAAATCTGCCGGCGTCACCTGATGCCCTCGAAGGAGGCCTATATCGATGCCTACCGCCGCCGCTTCGGCCTGATCGAGTAGGGCGCCTTCCGAGCTCAGGGAAAGTCGCTGGAGCCCAGACAAACCTCCAAACCGTCACCCCCGCACTTGTTGCGGGGGTCCAGGCCTCGGCTCACTGGATCGTGTACTGAGCAGGCTGAAGCCTGGATTCCCGGCCCCTCTGGTTAAGCCAGAGGATGGCCCGGGAATGACAGTCTGAGAAAACCCGAAGATTGAGTATCACGCCGTCCAGAGAGCGCCCCTAACCCACCTCGAACAGGCCCATCATACCGCCTTCCTGATGCTCCAGCACATGGCAGTGCAGCATCCACATCCCCGGATTATCGGCCAGGAAGGCGATCTCCGCCGTCTCGCGCGGAGCCAGCAGCACGGTGTCGAGGAAGGCGTCGTCCGCGACCGGCTGGCCATTGCGGGCGATCACCCGAAAGGCGTGACCGTGCAGGTGGATCGGGTGGAACCAGGCGGTGTCGTTCTCCAGCACCATGCGGCAGCTCTGCCCCTGCTTCAGGCGGAACAGCGGATCGTGCAGATGGCCGCTGACCGCCTCGCCATTCACCGTCCAGGCAAGGCCGTGCTGGAACATCTCGCGCAGGCCTACGGTACGCCCGTCCATGCGGGCGCTGGCCATCTGGCTCATCATGCCGCCGCCGAAATGCACGCGGTGGATGACCGCATTGGCCAGATCGGGCGCCGGGACGGTATTGGCCGGCAGCCGGATCGACGCATTGAGCGGGCTGTCGCGCAGCGGCGCCTCGTCGGAATAGGCGAGATCGACGAAACGGTAGTGCATTTGCCGGTAGAACCGGTCCACCACCTGGAACTGCTCGCCCGGCCTGCCCTGCATATCGAGGATGATGTCGGCGCGCATCCCCGGCCCCAGCACGATCTGCCCGTCCTTCGGCGCGTGCGGCGTGACCGGATGACCGTCCAGCGCCACCACCTGCGGCTGGTGCCCCTGGAACTCCAGCGCGAACAGCCGCGCATTGGCGACATTGACGAGCCGCAGCCGCAGACGCTCGCCCGCCCGCACCGGCAGCTGCTCGGTCAGCCTTCCATTCAGCGTGACGGTGTTGCCGATGCGCCCGTCATGGGTGCGGTCATGCATGTCGCCGAAGCCGCCGACGATCTGCGCGTCGCGGCCCAGCCGCCAGTCATCCAGCAGCCACACCATCTCTCGGTCCACCCGGACCGGTTCGCGCTCCTCCACGATCAGCGCGCCGGACAGGCCGCGCCCGAGCTGTTCGGAGCTGCCGAGATGCGGGTGATACCAGTAGGTGCCGGCGTCGGGCAGGGCGAAGCGGTAGGTGAAGCGCCCGCCCGGCGCGATCGGGTCCTGCGTCACATGCGGCACGCCGTCCATAGCGTTGGGCAGGCGAATGCCATGCCAGTGCACGGTGGTCGCCTGCTCCAGCCCGTTCTCGACCGCGATCTCGATGGTCTCGCCCTGCAGCGCGCGGATTTCCGGGCCGGGGACGCTGCCATTATAGCCCCAGACCGACGTGTCGGGATGGCCGTTGCCCACCAGCGGGACGGTCGCCGGCATCGGCTTCAGCGCGAAGCGCCGGACGCCATCGGCCGCAGGGGTCGCCGCCAGAGAGGGCCGGGGCAGAAACGCCGCCGCCGCTCCAAGAGCCCCTCCGGCGATCAGCACATCACGGCGGGAAAGCGGCGGCAGGCGGTGCATGACCCTACTCCTCGGCAGCAAGCAGCGTGGCTTTGACGGCGCGTTTCCAGCCCGCGAATTTGCGGGCGCGGGTGGCCTCCTCCATGTCGGGCTCGAAGCGGCGGTCAAGCTTCCAGCGCTCGGCGAACTTCGCCGGCTCCGGATAGAACCCGGCCTTCAGCCCGGCCAGATAGGCGGCGCCCAGCGCCGTCGTCTCCAAGACAACTGGTCTGTCCACCGGCGCATTCAAGATGTCGGCCAGGAACTGCATGGTCCAGTCGCTGGCGACCATGCCGCCATCGACGCGCAGCACCGTGTCGCCGCTCGCTTTGCCCCAGTCGCCCTGCATTGCCTGCACGAGGTCCCGGGTCTGGTAGCACACGGATTCCAGCGCCGCGCGCGCCAGCTCCCTTGGCGTCGTGCCGCGCGTCAGGCCGAACAGCGCGCCGCGCGCATTGGCGTTCCAGTAGGGCGCGCCAAGGCCGGTGAAGGCCGGCACCAGATAGACATCCTGATTGTCGTCGGCGGCATCGGCCAGAGCCGCCGTCTCCGACGCCTTTTCGATCACGCCCAGCCCATCGCGCAGCCATTGCACGGCGGCCCCGGCGACGAAGATCGAGCCTTCCAGCGCGTAGGTCCGCTTGCCGTCCAGCTGATAGGCGATGGTGGTGAGCAGCCGGTTGCGCGAGATCACCGACTGGCTGCCGGTGTTCATCACCGCGAAACAGCCGGTGCCATAGGTCGATTTCAGCATGCCCGGCTGGAAGCAGGCCTGGCCGACCGTTGCCGCCTGCTGGTCGCCGGCCACGCCAAGGATGCGGATGGAGCCGCCCAGAATCTCCGGCGCGGTATCGCCGAAATCGGCGGCGCTGTCCTTCACCGCCGGCAGCAGCGATGCCGGCACCTGGAAAAGCGCCAGCATCTCCTCGTCCCACTGCCCGCGATGGATGTCGAACAGCAGGGTGCGCGCGGCGTTGGTGGCGTCGGTCACATGCGCGCGGCCCTGCGTCAGCCGCCAGATCAGGAAACTGTCGATGGTGCCGAAGGCGAGGTCGCCGGCCTCGGCGGCGGCGCGGGCACCGTCCACATGGTCCAGCGTCCAGGCGATCTTGCTGGCCGAGAAATAGGGGTCGAGCAGCAGGCCGGTCTTCGCCGTTACCTCCGCCTCATGGCCCTTCTGCTTCAGCGCGGCGCAGAAATCGGCGGTGCGCCGGTCCTGCCAGACGATGGCCTTGTGGATCGGCTTGCCGGTGCGGCGGTCCCAGATCACCACCGTCTCGCGCTGGTTGGTAATGCCGATGCCGGCAATGTCGGCGGCCGAAACGCCGGCCTTCTCCATCGCCTCGCGGCAGGTTGCGACCACGCTGTCCCAGATTTCCTCGGCATCGTGCTCGACCCAGCCGGAACGCGGGAAATGCTGCGTGAACTCGCGCTGGGCGGTGCCGCGCACCTCGTAATCCTTGCCGAACAGGATGGCGCGGCTGGAGGTGGTTCCCTGGTCGATGGCCAGGATGCAGGACGGCATGATGGTCCTCCCTATTTTCTTTTCTTGGTCTGACAGCCTCAGCTTGGACGGTTCCGCATCCAGCCGTCCAGTGCCTCGGCCTGTTCTTTCGTAAGCCTGAGACCGAGCTTGGAGCGCCGCCACAGCACATCGGCGGCACTCACCGCCCATTCACGGTCCATCAGATAGGCAACTTCGCGCTCATAGAGATCGGCACCGAAATGCT
The DNA here is from genome assembly GCF_000299935.1 of Oceanibaculum indicum P24. Taxonomy (NCBI): domain Bacteria; kingdom Pseudomonadati; phylum Pseudomonadota; class Alphaproteobacteria; order Rhodospirillales; family Oceanibaculaceae; genus Oceanibaculum; species Oceanibaculum indicum. The sequence continues at coordinate 11,990 of NZ_AMRL01000002.1, forward strand.
GGCCAAGCCCAGCCGTGTCGGTGACACCCTCCAGCAGCTCCGCCGCCTTGGTGCCATAGGCGCGGACCAGACGCCTTGCGTGGGCTTCCGCCAGATAGGGGTGGGCCGCGCGCAGCGCCGCGACCTGATCGGCAAAGCCCAGAACCGGGAAATCACCGCCGGGCAGCGTCGCCCCCTCGGTCCAGGGCTTGCCCATGCCCGGCAGATGCGGCTTCAGCAGCGCCAGTGCGGATTCCGCCAGCTTGCGATAGGTGGTGATCTTGCCGCCGAAGATGTTCAGCAGCGGCGCGGCCCCCTCCGGCGCGTCCAGCTTCAGCACATAGTCGCGCGTGGCGGCCTGCGCCTTCGACGCGCCATCGTCATAGAGCGGCCGCACCCCGGCATAGGTCCACACCACCATGTCCGGCGTGACCGGCTGTTTCAGATAGCCGCTGACCGCATCGCACAGATAGCGGGTCTCCTCCTCCGAGATCGCGACATGCGCCGGGTCGTCCCGGAAATCCTGGTCGGTGGTGCCGATCAGCGTGAAGTCGCGCTCATAGGGGATGGCGAAGACGATGCGCCCGTCGCTGTTCTGGAAGATGTAGGCCTTGTCATGGTCGAACAGGCGCGGCACCACGATGTGGCTGCCCTTCACCATGCGGATGCGCGCCGCGGCGTTCTGGCCCACACCTTCGGTCAGGAAGCGCGACACCCAGGGACCGGCGGCATTCACCAGCGATTTCGCGCGGACCGTCTCGCGGCTGCCGGCGGCATCCTCCACCGTCACCTCCCACACGCCATCGATGCGGCGCGCCCCTGTGCAGCGGGTGCGGGTACGGATTTCCGTGCCGCGCGCCGCCGCATCCATCGCGTTCAGCACGACGAGGCGGGAATCCTCGACCCAGCAATCGGAATATTCGAAGGCCTTCACGAAATCGCCGGCCAGCGGCGCGCCAGCGGCATCGCGGCTTAGATCGAGCGTCCGCGTGCCCGGCAATATCTTGCGGCCGCCCAGATGATCGTAGAGGAACAACCCCAGCCGGATCAGCCAGGCCGGGCGCAGCCCCTTGTGATGCGGCAGCACGAAGCGCAGCGGCCAGGCGATGTGCGGGGCCATGCCCAGCAGCACCTCACGCTCGATCAGCGCCTCGCGCACCAGCCGGAACTCGTAATATTCCAGATAGCGCAACCCGCCATGGATCAGCTTGGTGCTGGCCGAGGAGGTGGCGCCGGCAAGGTCCTGCTGCTCGCACAGGAAGACGGAGAGGCCCCGGCCGGCGGCATCGCGGGCAATGCCGCATCCGTTCACGCCGCCGCCAACGATGGCGATGTCGAAAATCTTGCTCATGGAAGGTGATAGCATCTGCGCGCGTTGGAGAAACGCATGATCTAGACCATCCGCCGGCACTTCGCCATGGGGTTATTGTGCCGCACCCCTGTCAGAAGCGCCCCAGAAACGGCCCATCAAAAGCGACGGAGCAGCCGGTCGATATAGTCCAGCTCGTATTCCGGGCGGCTGGTATCGCCGGAGCGGCGGCGCAGTTCGTCGAAAATCTCGCGGGCACGCTTCAGGTCGGACTGCTCGGGCACCTCGACATCGCCGGTCGCGAACTGGCCGTCATTATTGTAGGGCCGGCCGAACGGATCGCGCTCGCCCTGGCGGCGGCCCTGCTGGCCCGGCCGGTCCTGCCCCTGCTGGCCCGGCTGCTGGCCGGCCATCATCTGCTGGGCCATCTGTTCGGCCATCTGCTGCGCGCCGGAGCGCAGCTGGTCCAGCGCCTCCGTCTCGGCGGGGATCGCATCGCCCGGCTGGTTGCCGCGCAGCGCATCGCTGGAATCGCGCATGGCGCGTTCCGCCTGGCCCAGCTGGCGGGGAATCTCGCCAGCCTCGCCCATGCGCCGCATCAGGTCGCCCAGCGCACGGCGCAGCGCTTCCTGCAGTGCGGCCCCGCGTTCCGGCGTCATGCGCGAACGGCCATCGGCCTGGCCGCTGCGGCCCTCCTGCCCCATCTGCTGATTCTGGTCGCCCTGCTGCGGCCCCTGCTGGCCCTGCATGCCGGGCTGCTGGCCGCGCTGCGAGGGGCGGTCGGCATTGCCCTGCATCTGCTGCTGCATGCGGAAGGTCTCGTCCAGCAGCTGCTGCTGCCGGCGGGTCAGATCCTGCAATTCCTGCAGCGCCTGCATCTGCTGCTGCATCTGCTGGTTCTGCTGCTGCGGCATCATGCCGGCGCGCATATTCTCCATCATCTGCTGCAGCTGGGAGAGCATCTGCTGCGCCTTGTCGCGCGCGCCGGAGCGCATCATCTCGCGCATCTGGTCCATCATGCGCTGCAGATCCTGTCGGTCGATCTGCTGCATCTGCGACGGGTCGAAGGTCGGCGGCTGGATGCCCTGCTCGGCCATCTGCTGCATCTGCTCCATCATCGCTTCCATGAAGCGGTCCATGGCGCGCTCCAGCTCGTCCATCAGCCGTTCAAGCTCTTCCTCCGGCGCGTTGCGGGCCAGCGCCTCCTGCAGCCGGCGCTGAATGTCGCGCAGGTCGCGTTCGGCCAGCGACACGCCGCCATCCTCCAGCCTGAGCGCGGTATCCCAGAGCAGATCCTGCACGGCTTCGATGTCCTCAGCGCCGGCGTACAGCCGCGCGATGGCCGATTTCAGCGCGAGAAACACCACCTTGTCCTCGTTATAGGCCTGCGGCGCCGCGGCGACATCTGTCAGCTTTTCGGCGATATCCTCACGCGCCGCCGGGTCCAGCGTCAGCCGCTTGCGCTGCTCGATAATGGCGCGGGCGACCGGATGGGTGAATTCACGCTCTGGCAGGACCATGAGGAAGGGCGCGCTCAGCCCCTCCTGACCGATGGCGTCCTCCGCCTTCAGCTCAATCTGAACCGGCGTGCCGGCCCAGGGATGCGGGGTGAGGTCATGATAGGAAACGGCGCGCGCCTGCTTCGGTGACAGCGCCGGCAATACCAGCGCCAGTTCCAGGGTCGCCGTGCCGATGATGGCCGCCCCCGGCTCGATGGAGGCGGTCCGGCGGATGATCGCGGTCACCTTTTCCAGCCCGTAATCGTCGCTGGCCTCATAATCCAGCTTCAGCGCCGCGCGCTCGCCGGCGGCGGGATCGCTGTGAAAGGCGGCGATGGGCGCCTGGTCGGGCACCACAGCGATACGCCATTCCTGCAGGAGCGTGCCTTCCTGCTCGATGCGCAGCGTGCTGCCGGCAGTCAGCTCCGCCTCCAGCCGGTGATTGCTGGAATCGAGGCTCTCAAACGGCGTCTGGCTCTGGTCGATGCGCAGCACCGGCTGGCCCGTGCCGCCATGCACCTGCGCCAGCAGCTTGCTGCCGGTCGGGATGGAGAGTGTCGGCTGATCGCTCTGCGCAACGGCCGGATCGGCGGATACCGTATCGGTCTTCTTGCGCAGATAGAGCGGCGGCAGGCCGGTATAGGCCGGCGGGTTGATCCAGGCATCGACGGTCGGCGGACCGGCGGGAACCGCGCCGGCGAAGCTGGGCGTCACCGCGCGTAGCAGCCGGTCATCGGCATCGCGCCAGCCGGTGGCAACGGCAATCACCAGCAGCAGGCCCAGCGCCGCGCGCAAGCCCCAGACATCCAGCCGGGCAAGGCCGGGCGAAGGCAGGCCAACGCGCAGGCTGCGCACCAACCGGGCGAGCCGGGCCTGATGCGCCTGCCACAGCGCCTGCGCCATCGGGTCCTTTGGGTTGGAGCCCAGCGTATCCTGCAGGCCGGACAGCGGACGGTGGCCAAGGCCGCTGGCGGTTTCCAGCCGGCGCAGCGCGGCGCGGCCCTCGGGCAGGCGCAGCCGGCGCAGATTGCGCACCGTCAGGAACAGGAAGACACCGAGGAACAGGACAAGGGCCGACAGGTGCAGCGCGAAGCCGAGCGACGGCAGGACATCGAGCAGGGCCAGCGACAGGAACAGGCCGGCGACACCGACGCTGGGCCAGAGGGCGGGCCATGCCGCCTCCCAGAACAGGGCGAGCCAGGCCAGGCGCGGCTTCAGGCCGCCAGCCACATTTCCGGCAAAGGCCGGCTGTCTATCCTGTTCCAGAGGGCTCCGATCCATGTCCGCTCCTTCCAACCCCATATCAGCGAGATGGGGGCGCCATACCGGATCGGAAAGACCGTTACCCGAAACTGGGTTCCCGAAACCGGGCTAATCTTCTCCGGCTGCTGCCCGCCGGACCGGCTGCGTCGGCGAGAGCCAGTCGGGCAGGCGGTCCTGACCAATCAGCGTCTCGTAGCTGGGCCGGGGCCGCACCACTGCGAAGTCCCCGCCGCGCACCAGCACTTCGGGCGCCAGCAGGCGGGTATTGTAGCTTGATCCCATCACCGCGCCATAGGCACCGGCGGACTTCACCGCCAGCAAATCGCCCGGCGCCAGCTCCGGCAGCACCCGATCCTTGGCCAGATAATCGCCGCTCTCGCATATCGGACCGACGATATCGGCAGGATGCGGCGATTCTGGGGCGCCCGCGCGCTCCATGACGATATCATGATGTGCCTCGTACAGGGTCGGCCGGATCAGATCGTTCATCGCAGCATCGACGATGACAAAGCGCTTCGCCGTGCCCTGCTTCACATAAATCACGCTGGTCAGCAGCACGCCGGCATTGCCAACCAGCAGGCGTCCCGGCTCGCAGATCATCTCCGCCCCCAGCGGCGCTATCTCCTCGCGCACGATGGCGGCATAGCCTGCCAGATCGACAGTATGATCGCCGCGATAATCGATGCCGATGCCGCCGCCCAGATCGACGCGGCGGATGTCATGCCCCTCGGCGCGCAGGGCCTTCACCAGATCGGCCATGCGGCGGTAGGCGGCGCGGTAGGGTGCCAGATCCGTCAGCTGCGAGCCGATATGCATCGCCACGCCGACCGGATCGATATGCGGCAGGGCGGCGGCACGGGCATAGACGGACTTTGCCTGCTCGATCTCGATGCCGAACTTGTTTTCCTTCTTGCCGGTGGTGATCTTGGCGTGGGTCTTGGCATCCACATCCGGATTCACACGGATGGCGACCGGCGCCACCAGCCCCAGCCGGCCGGCGACCTCGTTCAGCAGCTCCAGCTCCGGCCCGGATTCCAGGTTGAACTGGTGGATGCCGGCCTTCAGCGCGAATGCCATCTCCTCCGCCGTCTTGCCGACCCCGGCGAAGACGATCTTCGAGGGGTGCACGCCGGCGGCCAGTGCCCGGCGCAGCTCGCCCTCCGACACCACATCGGCGCCGGCACCGCGCGCCGCCAGCGTGGCGATCACGGCCTGGTTGGAATTGGCCTTCAGCGCGTAGCAGATGCCGACCTTCATGTCGGCCAGCGCGGAGGCGAGCGCATCGTACTGCGCCTCGATGGATGTGGCCGAATAGACGAAGACCGGCGTGCCGACCTGCTCCGCGATACGCGCCAGCGGCACATCCTCGGCATACAGCCGGCCATCGCGATGGGTGAATGCGTCCATGATCCTGATTCCCGAACCGGTCAGCGCGCCGGATAGGTGCGCGGGTACTTGTTTTCCTTCTGGCCCTCGCCGGAAGGCGGCGGTTCCAGCCCGCCCTTCTTGCCGCAGGCCGACAGGCCGCCAGCCAGCAGCAGCGCAACGAGCAGAGTAATGCAGAACGAGCGTGCCTTCATCCCAGCCGCTCCTTCCACAGCTTCGCCTGCTCCAGCACGCGCGCCGGCGCGGTGCCGCCATAGCTGACCCGGCTCCTCACCGAATTGTCGATGCCCAGCACCTCGAACACCTCCTGGGTGATGCGCGGCTCGACCTCATGCATCTGTTCCAGGCTCAGCTCCGACAGATCGACGCCATTGTCCTCGGCCAGCTTCACCATATGGCCGGTGATGTGGTGCGCCTCGCGGAACGGAATGTTCAGATTCTGCACCAGCCAGTCGGCAAGGTCGGTGGCGGTGGCGAAGCCGGGCAAGGTGGCGTCGCGCATTGCCTGCCGGTTGGCGGTCAGGTCGCGAACCATGCCGGTCATGGCGGAGATGCACAGGTCCAGCGTGTCGCGGACCATGAACACCGGCTCCTTGTCCTCCTGCATATCCTTGCCATAGGTCATCGGCAGGCCCTTCATGACGATCAGCAGCGTGTTCAGCGCGCCAATCACCCGGCCGGCCTTGCCGCGCACCAGCTCCGCCGCGTCGGGATTGCGCTTCTGTGGCATGATCGAGGAGCCGGTGGAGAAGGCGTCCGTCAAGCGGATGAAGCGGAACTGCGCGCTGCACCAGATCACGATCTCCTCGGCCAGGCGCGACAGATGGGTCGCCAGGATCGACGCGGCAGCCAGATATTCCAGCGCGAAATCGCGGTCGGCCACGGCATCCATCGAATTGCCCATCGGCCGGTCGAAGCCCAGATCCTTCGCCGTCATGTGCCGATCGATCGGGAAGGAGGTGCCGGCGAGCGCAGCACCGCCCAGCGGCGATTCGTTCATCCGCCGCCGCGCATCCTGGAAGCGGCCCCGGTCGCGCCCGAACATTTCGACATAGGCCATCAGATGATGGCCGAAGGTGACCGGCTGCGCGGTCTGCAGGTGGGTGAAGCCCGGCATCACCGCATCGGCATATTCCTCGGCCCGCGACACCAGGGCCGACTGCAGGTCGGCGATCTGTATATCGGCGCGGTCGGCGGCATCGCGCACCCACAGGCGCACATCCAGGGCCACCTGGTCGTTGCGCGAGCGCGCGGTGTGCAGGCGGCCCGCCGCCGGGCCGATGATCTCGGTCAGCCGTGCCTCCACATTCATGTGGATGTCTTCCAGCGAGCGCCTGAAGGTGAATTGACCGGCTTCGATCTCGGCCAATATCTGGTCGAGGCCGGTCAAAATCTTGCCGCCATCCTCTGCGGTAATGACGCCGGTGGCGACCAGCATGCGGCAATGCGCCTTGGAGCCTTCGATGTCCTGGGCGTACATGCGCTTGTCGAAATCGATGGAGGCGTTGATCTTCTCCATGATTTCGGCAGGGCCGGTGGTGTAGCGTCCACCCCACATGCTATTGCCGGCATCGGCGCCAGTGTTGTTGGTATCGGCGTTCTTGGTTTCAGCGGTCATCTTGGCTCGCAACTCGGACAGGCTACCGGGATTGATGGAATGTTCAGCGTAACGACAAAGCACACGGCCTTCGCAGCCGCCTTGTTCTGCCTCGGCCTTCTCGCCGGTCCTGCGCAGGCGCAGCCGCCGCTGGGGCCGGAAATGGCGGACTTTACCCCCATCCAGCCGCCGCGACCAGCGCCGGAAACGGGCTTCACGGACGAATCCGGAAAAAGCCTGGCGCTGGCCGACCTGCGCGGCACGGTACTGCTGGTGAATCTCTGGGCGACCTGGTGCGCGCCCTGTGTCGAGGAGATGCCGGCGCTGGATGCGCTGCAGGCAAAGCTCGGCGGCCGAGGCTTCCAGGTGCTGGCGGTGTCTACCGACCGCGGCGGGGCGAAGCAGGTGCGCCCCTTCTACGAGAAGCACGGGCTGAAGAAGCTCGCCATCTATCTCGACCCGAAGACGGCGCTGACCCGCGCGCTGGGCGCCAAGGGCCTGCCGACTAGCATCCTGATCGACCGCGACGGGAACATGGTCGGGCAGCTGGTGGGCGCGGCGGCCTGGGATTCGCCGGACGCCATCGCCCTCATCCGCTACTACATGGACAAGCCTGTCCCCGCCAGCCTGCAACGTGCGGCGGCGGATTGATCAGCGCGTGGGGACGGGCTTCTCGCCGCTATAGTCGTAGAAGCCGCGGTTGGTCTTGCGGCCGAGCCAGCCGGCCTCGACATATTTCACCAGCAGCGGGCAGGGGCGGTATTTGCTGTCGGCCAGCCCGTCATACAGCACATGCATGACCGCGAGGCAGGTATCCAGCCCGATGAAGTCGGCCAGCTCCAGCGGGCCCATCGGATGGTTGGCGCCCAGCTTCAGCGCGGTGTCGATGGCCTCGACCGAGCCCACGCCCTCATAGAGCGTATAGACCGCCTCGTTGATCATCGGCAGCAGGATGCGGTTCACGATGAAGGCTGGGAAATCCTCCGACACGGCGACCGTCTTGCCAAGATCGAGCGCCAGCTTGCGCACCGCCTCGAAGGTCTGCTCCCCGGTCGCGATGCCGCGGATCAGCTCGACCAGCTGCATGACCGGCACCGGGTTCATGAAATGCATCCCGATGAACTTCTCCGGCCGGTCGGTGGTGGCGGCCAGCCGTGTGATCGAGATGGAAGAGGTGTTGGAGGCGATGATCGCATCGGCCTTCAGCGCCGGGACCAGCGTGCGGAAGATCGACCGCTTGATCTCCTCATTCTCGGTCGCCGCCTCGATGACCATGTCGCAATCGCCGAAGATGGCGTAGTCGGTGCCGGTCGAAATCCGCTTCATCGCGGCCTCGGCGGTGGCGGCCTCGATCTTGTCGCGCGCCACCATGCGCTTCAGGTTCTGGTCGATCTTCTCGACCGCCGCGTCGAGGCGTGACTGTTCGATGTCGGACAGCTTCACGTCATAGCCGGCCGTGGCACAGATCTGGGCGATACCGCTGCCCATCTGCCCGGCGCCGATGATGCCGATGATCTTCATATTGCCCACCCTTGCGCCTGTGTTGCCCGGCATCCGCGTAAAATCGCGGCCCGGCCATCCCTCACCGGCCCCGTTCGACGGGGCGTTCGGCGCACCGCTCCCGAGGGTTTCCCCCGGAGGGTGCGCCTTTTCTTGTTATTTGCCGAGTTCGGCTTCCAGTTCCGGCACGATCTTGAACAGGTCGCCCACCAGGCCGTAATCGGCTACCTGGAAGATCGGCGCCTCCTCGTCCTTGTTGATGGCGACGATCACCTTGGAATCCTTCATGCCCGCCAGATGCTGGATGGCACCCGAGATGCCGACGGCGATGTAGAGTTCCGGCGCCACGATCTTGCCGGTCTGGCCGACCTGGTAGTCGTTCGGAACGAAGCCGGCATCGACCGCCGCGCGGCTGGCGCCAACGGCGGCACCCAGCTTGTCGGCGATCTTGTCGAGCATGTGGAAATTGTCGCCCGACTGCATGCCGCGACCGCCCGAGACGATGACGCGGGCGCTGGTCAGCTCCGGCCGCTCCGACTTGGAGAGTTCCTGGCCGACGAAGCTGGAGGTGCCGGCATCGCCGGTCGAGTCCACCTTCTCCACGCTGGCCGAACCGCCCTCGGCAGCAGCCGCGTCGAAGCCGGTCGCGCGCACGGTGATGATCTTCAGCGCATCGCTGGACTTCACGGTGGCCAGCGCATTGCCGGCATAGATCGGGCGCACGAAGGTGTCGGCGCCCTCGACCGCGACGATCTCGGATATCTGCTGTACGTCCAGCAGCGCTGCGACGCGCGGCATGACGTTCTTGCCCGAGGTCGTGGCCGGCGCCAGCACATGGCTGTAGCCGCTGGCCAGCTTCACCACCAGCGGGGCCAGATTTTCAGCCAGCGCATTGGCGAATTCAGCCCCGTCGGCGACCAGCACCTTGGCAATGCCGGCGATCTTGGCGGCGGCCTGCGCGGCGGCATCGCAGCCGGAGCCAGCCACCAGCACATGGATATCCCCGCCCCCGTTGTACTGGGCAATCTGCTGGGCGGCCGCAATGGTGTTCAGAGTCGCCGGCTTCAGCGACGCGTTGTCATGTTCTGCAACGACAAGAATGCTCATGTTCTTTTCCTCGCGTCCTGCGGCCTTAGATGACCTTGGCTTCGTTGCGCAGCTTGTCCACCAGCTCGGCGACGCTGCCCACCTTCACACCTGCCGAACGCTTCGGCGGCTCGCTGACCTTCAGCGTGGTCAGGCGGGGCGCGGTATCGACGCCGAGATCGGCCGGGGTCATCTGGTCGATCGGCTTCTTCTTCGCCTTCATGATGTTCGGCAGCGACGCATAGCGCGGCTCGTTCAGGCGCAGGTCGGTGGTGACGATGGCCGGCAGCTTCAGCGAGACGGTCTCAAGGCCGCCATCGATTTCGCGCGTGACCTGCACCTTGTCGCCTTCCGGCGCGACCTTGGAGGCGAAGGTGCCCTGCGGCCAGCCCAGCAGCGCGGCCAGCATCTGGCCGGTCTGGTTGCAATCATCGTCAATCGCCTGCTTGCCGAGGATGACCAGCTGCGGCTGCTCCTTCTCGACGACGGCCTTCAGCATCTTGGCGACCGCCAGCGGCTGCAGCTCGTCATCGGTCTGCACATGGATGCCGCGGTCGGCCCCCATGGCGAGCGCGGTACGGATCGTCTCCTGCGCCTGCTGGACACCCAGCGACACAGCGACAATCTCTTCGGCCTTGCCGGCCTCCTTCAGACGGACGGCCTCCTCGACGGCGATTTCGTCGAAGGGGTTCATGGACATCTTCACATTGGCCGTCTCAACGCCCGAACCGTCCGCCTTCACACGGACCTTGACGTTGTAATCGACGACACGCTTAACGGCGACGAGAACCTTCATGATGACTCGGTTCCTTCAGGAAATTCCTCCGATAGAGCCGCCTGTGTTAGGGGAGGCGGCTTTTTGTGTCAAGCGACCCTAGCCGATTCCTTCGGCAATGCACAATAAACCCTGCCATGCGGAAACATCCTTTCCGCCGGCCTATTGCGCCTCGCGCGTCGCGCCCGGAATCCACAGCACGTCCCCGGCTCCCTTGTCATTCAGGAACCGCCCCAGGACGAACAGATGGTCGGACAGCCGGTTCACATATTGCAGCGCAGCAGGACTGACCGGCTCACGCCGTGACAGGCGGGTGATGGCGCGCTCGGCGCGGCGGGCCAGCGTGCGCGCCAGATGCAGATGCGCGGAGGCCGGCGTGCCGCCCGGCAGCACGAAGGAGGAGAGCGGCGCCAGCTCGACGTTCATCGCGTCGATCTCCCGCTCCAGCCGCTGTACCTGGCTGTCGAGAATGCGCAGCGGCTCGTAGCCCAGATCCTTCCCATCGTCGGGCGTGCAGAGATCGGCGCCAAGGTCGAACAGATCGTTCTGGATGCGCCCCAGCATGGCATCGGCGTCGGGCAGGCTGGCCGTCTGTAGCCGGGCGATGCCGATGGCGGCATTCGCCTCGTCCACCGCGCCATAGGCGGCGACACGCAGCGCGTGCTTGTCCACCCGCTTGCCATTGCCCAGCGAGGTTTTGCCCTTGTCGCCGCCACGCGTGTAGATGCGGGTCAGCTTCACCATGCGGGATGCCTCAGCGCATCAGCATGGCGATGGCGAACAGCGCCAGCGCCACGGCCTGCGCGATGATGCGCAGGCGCATCAGCTTGTTGGAATTGCGCCGGTTGAAGTCGCCGCCGCGCGCCATCGCGAACAGGCCGGTTCCCAGCACCGCCAGCGTGATCAGCATGGCGATGACGGTCAGGATGAAGAAAATATCGCTCATGCCATCCATATAAGCCGCCCCGATGGGAAGTCACAACGCCGGGAGTGCGCTCAGTTGCGTCCTTCCATGCGCCGCGACAACAGGCCGCGCCCCACGACATGGGCCTGAATCTCGGCCGCACCCTCGAAGATGTTCAGGATGCGGGCATCGCACAGCACCCGGCTGACCGGATATTCATGGGCATAGCCATTGCCGCCATGCACCTGCAGCGCATTGTCGGCGTTCGACCAGGCGACACGGGCGGCCAGCAGCTTGGCCATGCCGGCCTCGATGTCGCAGCGCCGGTCGCTGTCCTTCTCGCGCGCCGCGAAATAGGTCAGCTGCCGGGCGATCATGGTCTCCACCGCCATCCAGGCCAGCTTGCCGAACACGCGCGGGAAGTCGTAGATCGGCCGCCCGAACTGGATGCGCTCGCGGGCATAGGCGAGGCCCAGCTCCAGCGCGTTCTGCGCCACGCCAACGGCGCGCGCGGCGGTCTGGATGCGGGCACTCTCGAAGGTCGCCATCAGCTGCTTGAAGCCCTGGCCCTCGATGCCACCCAGCAGATTCTCCGCCTTTACCTGGAAGCCATCGAAGCCCAGCTCGTATTCCTTCATGCCGCGATAGCCAAGCACATGGATTTCGCCGCCGGTCATGCCCTCGGCCGGGAACGGATTCTCATCCGTGCCGCGCGGCTTTTCCGCCAGGAACATGGACAGGCCCTTATAGCCGCTGTCCGGCGAGCCGGTGCGCGCCAGGATGGTCATCATGTCAGTGCGTGCGGCATGGGTGATCCAGGTCTTGTTGCCATGGATCGCGTAGTGATCGCCCTCGCGCACGGCGCGGGTGCGCAGGTTTGCGAGGTCGGAACCGGTATTGGGTTCAGTGAACACGGCGGTCGGCAGGATCTCGCCGCTGGCCAGCTTCGGCAGCCAGTGTTCCTTTTGCTGCGGCGTGCCGCCCAGGCGGATCAGCTCGCCGGCGATCTCCGAACGGGTGCCCAGCGAGCCAACGCCGATATAGGCGCGGGACAGTTCCTCCGTCACCACGCACATCGCCATCTTGCCGAGGCCGAGGCCGCCATTCTCCTCCGGGATGGTCAGGCCGAACACGCCCAGCTCCGCCATCTGCTCGACCACGGCGATGGGGATCAGTTCGTCCTTCAGATGCCAGTCATTGCAGAAGGGCGCGACTTTCTCCGCGCCGAAGCGGCGGAACTGGTCGCGCATCATCTCCAGCATCTCGTCATCAAGGCCCGGCGCGCCGAAATCGCCGCTGGTCAGCCCGTCCGCCATCAGCTCGGCAAGCCGCAGCCGCACCGCATTGGTGTAACCGCCGGCGATCAGTCTTTCGACCGCCGGTATGCGGAAGGAAGCGACATCCGCCGCCTCCAGCCCGAAATCGCGCGGCCGCACCATCTCCACCTGCGAGATCGCGATTCCGCCCGCGATCTGCGCCAGATATTCGCCGAACGCGGCCTGCAGGATCAGCGCCTCGAACTCGCGCAACGCGCCCTGTGCCTCCAGCCGTTCCGCCCAGCCCAGCATCTGGCGCAGCGATTCGGTGTAGGTGGCGAGCCAGGAAACGCCATGCACCGCCAGCTGTTCGCGGTCGAGCAGGGCGCTGCTGATCTTGCCGTCCGGCGCCACCAGCGCGCCGACATTGCGCAGCGCCGAATCGGTCAGCCGGTCGGCGGCCTCGACCGCGTCGCGGCAGGCCGGCAGCAGATCGGCAATCACGATATCGGCGGGGTCGGTCTTCAGGGCTGCGCTGGACATGGCGGTTCCTCGATATCTCGGTTCTTGGCGTTGTCGGTTACTAATTTGCACAAATCGGGCGCTTTGCCACCCGCGCCCGGCGCAAGGCACCCCCTCGCGTCAGTTCGGCTTCACCCCGGTGGAGACTTCCACCCCGCCCAGCGCCTCAGCCAGGCGGGCGGCAGCACTGCCCGGTTTCAGCGGCTTCTGCTGGGTCGCCGCATCCGGTACCCAGCCGGTCAGATAGAGTACCTGGAAGGTTGCCGGGATGCGCCCATCCGGGCCGGCGAACCGTTCCTGATACAGTTCTGCTGCGCGCAGCAGGGTAGCCCGCTTGGTGAATCCCTTGCGGCGCTCCAGATGCGCGTTGGTCTCGCCCATGCCGCGCAGATCGCGCATCAGCGCCAGCGCATTGTCGTAGGTCACTTCCAGCCAGTCGCTGTCCACTACCGGCAGTGCGAAACCGGCGCGCTGCAGCAGCCCGCCGGCATCGCGCACATCGGCGAAGGGGGAGAGGCGCGGCGACAGCCCGCCTTCCACATCGATCTCCGCCTGCGCCATCACCTCGCGCAGCTCGACCAGCGTGGTGCCGCCCAGCATGGCGGCGAGGAACAGCCCGTCCGGCTTCAGCGCCTGGCGGATCTGCAGGAAGGTGCCCGGCAGATCATTCACCCAGTGCAGCGACAGGCAGGAGGCGACGAGGTCGAGCGACCCGGCGGCGAAGGGCAGCGCCTCCTCATCCAGCGCCAGCGCCGGATGGCCCGCCGCGCGCGCCGCAGCGGCCATGCCGGGCGACAGATCGGCGGCGATCACCCGCTCGATGCCGTTGCGGCCGGCCAGTTCCGCCGCCAGTTCGCCATGATGGCTGCCGAGGTCGAGCGCCAGCGGGAAGCGCCGGTTGATGCCGTCCAGCCGGTCGGCAAGCCGTGCCGCCACCTCCCGCTTCAGGAAGGAAAAGCCGGAAAAGCCGGCAGCCGCGCGGTCGCGGCGGGCACGGACGGAGGGGCGATCAAAGACGAGCATGCTATCGGACATGCCGGGAATATGGCGCGCCGCCCCGGCCCTGCCAATGACGCATGTGAAACAGGCATGCATGCGAAGTCTCGACCCCTGCGCGCCGGGCTTGTAAGGTCGCGACGCCATGCAAGCCGTCTTCAACGTCGCCCTGCCCGTTTTCGGGATCATGTTCGCCGGATACATGTCCGGGCGGCTGGGCCTGCTGGGCGAAAGCGCCTCGCAGGCGCTGAACAATTTCGTCTATTACTTCGCCCTGCCGCCGCTGCTGTTCCTGTCGATGGCGCAGGTGCCGCTGGAGCAGATTTTCAACTGGCCCTATCTCGCGGCCTATACGGGCGGCGTGCTGGCGGTGTTCGCCATGGCGATGATCGCCGGGCTGATGCTGTTCCCCGGCCGTCCGGCGCTGCACTGCATGCAGGGCATGGCGGCGACCTTCTCCAACACCGGCTATATGGGCGTGCCGCTGTTCATCGCCGCCTTCGGCGAGCAGATGCTGCTGCCGGCGCTGATCGCCACCGTCTATAACGGCGCGCTGGTGGTCGGCGTTATGGTGGTGTTGATCGAACTGGACATGAAGGCCGGCAGCCGGCCGCTGCTGATCCTGCGCGGCGTGGCCGTGGCCATCGCGAAGAACCCGCTGGTGATGTCCACCGCCATCGGCATCCTGTTCTCCGCCTGGCAGATCGCGGTGCCGGTGCCGATCGAGAATTTCTCCAAGATACTGGGCGCCGCCGCCGGGCCGGCGGCCTTGTTCTCGATGGGGCTGTTCCTCTATGGCAAGCCGATGACGGCGGGCCTTGGCGAGGTCGGCATCATGACCTTCCTGAAGCTGATCGTGCAGCCGCTGATCACCTGGTGGCTGGCCGTGCCGGTGATGAATCTCGACCCGTTCTGGGCCGCCTCGGCGGTCATCATGGCGGCGCTGCCGACCGGCGGCCTCGCCTTCGTGCTGTCGCTGCGCTATGGCATCTACACCCAGCGCATGAGCGGCACGATCCTGATGTCCACCGTGCTGTCGGTGGTCACCGTCTCCTTCGTGCTGGTGTATTTCGGCATCGAGTAGGGGATTTCGAGCGTGCCGCCCCCCTCAGACGCCACACCCGGCCTTGTGCCGGGGGTCCATGCCTCCGCTTACTGGATGCCTATCGAGTAGGCTGAACCCTGGATTCCCGGGACAAGCCCGGGAATGACGGTTCGTATTATGGCCCCTCACCCCCGGGCCTGGCCCGCCTGTTCGGCCGCCTCGTCCGCCGTCCCGAAGAATTCCCTGACACCGGCTACCGCCTCGGCGAGGCCGACGCGCTGCACCGCCACCCCTTCCGGGAAGGCGCCGGCAAGCCGGGAGGGCATCATCGGGTCGAGCAGCACGAACACGCCGTGATCGTCGCCGCGCCGCACCAGCCGCCCGAAGGCCTGCTTCAGGCGCAGCCGCGTGATCATGTCGTCATAGGCGCGCTTGCCGAAATGCTCCCGCCTTGCGCGGTGCAGGATATCCGGGCGCGGCCAGGGCACCCGGTCGAACACCAGCAGCCTGAGCGAGCGGCCCGGCACATCGACGCCGTCGCGCACTGCATCGGTGCCCAGCAGGCAGGCCGCCTCCTCCGCCCGGAAAATGTCGATCAGGGTGGAAGTGTCCAGCCCATCGACGTGCTGGGCATAGAGCGGGATGCCGGCCTGATCCAGCGGGGCGGCGATGCGGCCATGCACGGCGCGCAGCCGGCTGATCGCGGTGAACAGGCCAAGCCCGCCGCCGCCCGAGGCCTGGAACAGCGACCGATAGGCGGCGGCCACCTGGCCGAGATCGTCCTTGCGCACATCGGTGACGACATAGACCCGGGTCTGGTTCGGATAATCGAAGGGCGAGGGCACGGCGACGCGCACGGCGGGGGCCGGCAGATGGCGGCTACCGGTGCGCGCCTCGGCAGCGGCCCAGTCGCGTTCCACCTCGCCGGAGCCGTCGCGCAGCGTGGCCGAGGTCACCAGCACGCCCTGCGCCGGCTCCACGACGGAGCGGATGAAGGGCAGCGTCGGATCGACCCAGTGCCGGTGCATGCCGTAATCCATGTCGCGCCCGTCGAACCGGTCCACCGCGAACCAGTCCACGAATTCGTCAGGCGTGCCCTCGGGCAGCGCCTTCAGCATGCCGCGCCAGCCGCCAATCTGCACCTCGCCGCGCCGGGTCAGGCTGCGCAGCACCGCCTCCATGCGCTGGCGGGC
The DNA here is from genome assembly GCF_000299935.1 of Oceanibaculum indicum P24. Lineage (NCBI taxonomy): Bacteria > Pseudomonadati > Pseudomonadota > Alphaproteobacteria > Rhodospirillales > Oceanibaculaceae > Oceanibaculum > Oceanibaculum indicum. Next base: position 28,300 of record NZ_AMRL01000002.1, read on the forward strand.
GGCGGTATCGAGCTGATCCGCCTCGGTCTCCAGCTTGGCCGATATCCGTTTCTTCAATTCCTGAATCGGCTGCAGCAACGCGCCCAGCGCGCCCTCCAGCGTTGCTGCCGCGTCGAGCAGCCCGTCGAGCGGCGGGTGCGCGTCGGTCTCCATGCCATAGGGGCTGGAGCGGTCAGGCTGGCGGGCGTAGGTCTGCTTGCGCACCAGCGCCAGCAGCGCCTCCGCCGGCCCGTCCGGCTGGCCCTCGCCGATGCGGCTGTTCCAGCCCTCGCCGGGCAAGCAACGCGCGGCATGCAGCACCCGGCGCAGCGCCTCCTCCGCCCGGTCTTCACCGGCGATCATGTCCTCGACGCGGGTCTTCAGCCCGCGCGCCCGGCTGGTGCCGCGCCCTTCCGCGCCGAGCAGCCAGCGCCGCAGCTCCACCATCTCCAGCGCCGTCAGATGGCCGGAGAAGGCGCCGTCGGCGGCATCGAACACATGATGCCCCTCATCGAACACATAGCGGGTCGGCAGGCTGGCGGCATTCTCCCCGCCGCCATCGCCGCCGCCCAGCGCGGCCTGGATCATCACCAGCGCGTGGTTGGCGATAACGATCTCGGCGCGCCGCGCGCGGCGGATCGACTTTTCGACGAAGCATTTGTGGTAGTGCTGGCAGGCGGCGTAGATGCACTCCCCGCGCCGGTCGGACAGGCCGCTGGTCCGGGGCCGCCCCAGCAGATGGGCAAGCCAGGCCGGGAAATCGCCGCCGACCAGATCCCCGGCACGGGTCGCCGCCGCCCAGCGCGCCATCAGGCCCAGCGCCACGCCATCCTGCGGACGCATCGGCAGGGCGCGCACCGCCTCTTCCAGATTCAGCAGGCAGAGGTAGTTCTCGCGCCCCTTGCGCACCACCACCTTCTGCGCCTTCAGCGCGGGGTCGGGAAAAAGCCGGTCCAGCTCGCCATCAATCTGGTGCTGCAGATTGCGGGTGTAGGTCGATATCCAGACCGTGCCCTTGTTCTTCTCCGCCCAGACGCTGGCCGGCGCAACATAGCCCAGCGTCTTACCCACGCCGGTACCGGCCTCGGCGAGCACCAGGGCCGGCGCATCCTCCTCCTCGCGCGGGGCGAAAGCGGCGCTGGCGGCAGACGCATAATCGGCCTGGCTGGGCCGGGCTTCGGCAGACCCGCCCAGAAGTTCCGCCAGCCGGGCGCGCGCCTCGGCGGGATCGACCGGGAAATGGCTGGGGTTCGGCGGCGGCGCATCCTCCGACCATTCCGGCAGGTCGCGCCAGATATCCATGCCGACCGGGCGCACCGGGCCGGACTGCTCCGGCACCGCCTCGCCCAGCGCCGTCAGCGCGTAGGGCGCCCAGCGCCAGCCACAGGCATGCATGGCGCGCGCAACCGGCCGGGCATATCGGTCATAGTCGATGCCACCGGGACCGCGCGCCGGATCGGCAAGGTCGGCCAGCAGACGCTGCGCCGCCGCGATCAGTCCGGCGGCCTGCCCGGCAAGATCACCCGGCGCCGGCAGCTCCAGCGCCGCGATCAACCCGCGCGGTGTCGGCAGGCAGAAGCGCGCCGGATGCACGAAGGCGAACAGCTCCAGAAGGTCATAGGCGGCGAAGCCCTGCTGGCCCAGCCGCTCCGCCGTAGCGCGGGCATGGCAAAGGATCGGCGGTTCCAGCACGACACGCTTTGCCGCCTCGGCGAGGCTCAGCGTCTCGATCTCGCCGTCGGAATCGATCCAGGCGGCCTCGGTACGTCCGGCGACCAGCACCGGTGCTTTCGGCAGAAGAAGGGTAGGGGCGGCATTCATCCGCCGGACTATAAACGCGGCTCAGCGCCGCGCGGTCAGGAAAATCCGCCGGAACGGAAACAACGTCCTGCCATCCGGCTGTTTCGGGTAGGCGATGCGCAGCGCGGCCCCGTATTCGGCGACGAAATCGGCGCGCTCCTGCCCGTCGATCAGGGCGAAGACGGGGGTCAGCGCCGTGCCCTTCACCCATTCCAGCACCGGGTCGTCGCCTTCCAGCACATGCAGATATTCGGTCTCCCAGATGTCGATATGGGAAAAGCCGAGATCGCCCAACAGCCGGTAATAGACATCGGGATCGGCCACCGGGTCGCGCAGCAGCGCGCTGCCGATCCTGTCCTTCCAGCGCGGGCCGGCCGCCGTCTCGCGCGCCAGTACATGGGACGGGGCATTGAAATTGCGCGGCATCTGGATGGCAAGGCCGCCGGTCGCACTCACCATGCCGGCGACATGGCGCAGCACGGTCGGATGGTCGGGAACCCATTGCAGCACGGCGTTGGAATAGACCAGATCGGCGGGAGTCTTCGGCGTCCAGCGCATCAGGTCGGCCTCGACCCAGTCGATGTCGGCACCATGCTTGCGCGCCTTCGCCAGCATGTCCGGCGAATTATCCATGCCGGTGATGCGCGCCTTCAGGAAGCGCGCCTGGATGGCCAGCGTCAGGTCGCCGGTGCCGCAGCCCAGATCGACGATGCTAGCCGGGTCGGCGACCGGCGCCTGGGCCAGCAGGTCGAGGCCGGGCCGGAAGCGCGGGCCGGAGAATTTCAGATACTGGTCGGCATTCCAGCGATCCCCGTCACGCGCCATCGCCCTATCCCCCTATCGCTTTCGCTTTTCCGCCGGCAGCAGGATGCGGAAGCAGCTGCCCTCCGGCCCGGTATGCGCCAGTTCTACCGTGCCGCCATGGGCCAGCACCAGATCCTTCACGATGGCGAGGCCGAGACCCGTTCCCGCCGCCTTGGTGGAGCCGGCGAAGGGCCGGAACAGCGTCACCCGCACCGTCTCCGGCATGCCCGGCCCGTCATCCTCCACCAGTATTTCCGTGCCCATGTCATCGCGCCGGGCCGAGATGCGAATCCGTTCCGCCCCCGCCTCGGCGGCATTGCGCGCCAGATTGGCGATAACCCGGTGGAACTGGTGGCGGTCGATCTCCACCGTCAGCGCCTCCGGGATGTCGGGCACCAGCTCGGCCTGGCGCTCGGCGGGGAAGAAGCCGGTATCGATCTCCTCCGCGATCTCGGCGACGAACTCCCGCAGCCGCACCGGCGCCTTGCTGACCGGCGGATGTTCCTGGGTGAAGTTCAGCGTCTGGGTACAGATGTTGATGGCCCGGTCGATGGTGCGGTACAGCGTCGGCACCACCCGCTTCACATGCGGGTCCTCGCTGCGCGACAGCGTGTCATAGACCAGCGAGGCAGTGGCCAGCATGTTGCGCAGATCGTGATTCACCTTGGACACCGTGGCGCCCAGCGTCGCCAGCCGCGTCTTCTGGCGCAGCGCCGCCTTCAGGTCGCTCTGCATCGAGGCCAGCTCGCGCGCCGCCGTGCCGATCTCGTCGCGCCGGCTGCTGGCGGGGAAGACCGGCGTTTCCTCCGGGTCGCGGCGGAATTCGGTCATGCTCTGGGTGAGGCGCTGCATCGGCCGCACCAGCATGCTGCGCAGGCTGAAGAAGACCAGCGCCGCGGTGATGAAGGAGATGATGAGCGACAGCGCCAGGATGCGCTCGGAGAAGGCCAGCATCTCGGCGCGCATCGGCTTTTCGTCGAAGATCACGGAGACCACGACCTCGGCATCCTTGGGCGAGGTTCCGGTCGCCTGGATGAGGCGGTCCTCGGTGCGCAGCAGCACGGCGAAGGCATCCATGATGAGGTCGCTCGCCATCGCTGTCCGGAGGTCGAAGGCTTCCGCCGGCCGCAGCGAATCCTCGCTGCCCAGCATGTGCGTCATCTGCCCGTCCTTGAACAGGTCGATGGCATGCGCGCCGACATGGGCCAGCAGCGCCTGTTCCAGATCCTGCGTCACCATGCGGTCGGGGGCGGCATCGATGGTCAGCGCCGCCAGATGGGCCGAGGCCAGCTTCTCCTCCATGTAGGTCTCGCGGTAGCGCGCGATGGAGGGGGTGTAGATCAGCACCTCGGCCAGCATGACGAAGCCGATGGTCAGCACCAGCAGCCGGGCGGACAGCGAACGGGTAAAGGCGTCGAAGGGCATGAACCGGTTTTAGCCGAACTTCAGCAGGAAGCGCACGATCTTCCGTGTGCGCTCGCCGAACAGCTTCGGCGTGTAGAAGCTGCCGGCGGCGCGCTTGCCGACCTCGCCCAGCGTCGGATAGGGCAGGATCAGCGAGGCGATGGCGCCGATCTTCATCTTGCTAGAGACCGCCAGCGCCCACAGCGCGATCAACTCACCCGCCTGCGGGCCCAGGATCGTTGCCCCCAGGATACGGCCATTCGGCAGGGTAACGATCTTGGCATAACCTTCCGTCTCGCGCTCGGCCTGCGCCCGGTCATTCTCGTGGAAGCCCCAGCGCAGGATGCGGATATCGCCATGCTGCTGCCGCGCCGCCTCCTCATTCAGGCCGACCTGCGCCAGTTCCGGATCGGTATAGGTGACCCAGGGCACGGCCGAATAATCGACCTTGGCCGGCAGGCGGAACAGCGCGTTGCGGATGACGATGCCGGCGTGATAACCGGCCATGTGGGTGAACTGATACGGCCCGGCGACATCGCCGATGGCGAAGATGTGCCTGTTGCTGGTGCGCAGGCGGGCATCGACCTCGATGCCCTTCTTGCCGTAGCGGACGCCGGCAGCCTCCAGCCCCAGCCCCTCGACAGACGGTGCGCGGCCGGTCGCCACCAGCAGATGGCTGCCCGAAACCTCCTCGGCGATGCCATCCTTCTCCACCATCACAGACACACCGCCCTGCTTCGCGGCGACGCCCAGCGCCTTGGTGCGCTCCAGCAGCCGGATACCATCGGCGCACAGCCGCTTGCGCAGCTGCTCGACCAGCTCCGGATCGTCCTTGCCGGCGACAGTGGCCATCTCGATCACCGTCACCTCGCAGCCGAGGTAGCGGTGCGCCTGCGCCATCTCCAGCCCGATCGGCCCGCCGCCGAGGATCAGCAGATGCGCGGGCTTTTCCGGCATCCCGAAGATCGTCTCGTTGGTGAGGTACGACACGCTCTCCAGCCCCGGTACCGGCGGAATGGCGGCGCGCGACCCGGTGGCGATGACGAAGCGCTTCGCGCGGATGAGTGTATCGCCGGCAACCAGCTCTGCCGGGCCGGTGAAACGGGCATCGGCCTGGATCACCGTGACACCCAGCCCTTCGAACCGCTCCACCGAATCATGCGGCGCGATGGCGGCGATCACGCCAGCGACATGCGCCTGCACCCGGGCGAAATCTATGCTCGCCTGGCCGTCGATGCCGAATTCGGCGCTGTGATTGGCGATGCGGGCGCGGCGGCCGGCGGCCAGCAGCGCCTTCGACGGCACGCAGCCATAGTTCAGGCAGTCGCCGCCCATCTTCGCGCGCTCCACCAGCACGGTGCGGGCGCCCATCTGCGACGCCCCGGCGGCCACCGACAGCCCGGCCGAACCGCCGCCGATGACGCAGATATCGGTCTCGATACGCTGGCTCATCGGTGCGCCCGCTTCCAGGCCTTGTAGCCCACCGGCAGCAGCGACAGCGCCGCGAGGCCCAGCAGCGGCAGCAGGATTTCCATATCGAAAATGAGGCCGAGATCCGGCGTGCCGCCGCGCTCGAACAGCGCGCCCAGCCCGTTGCCGACACTGACATAGACCAGGCTGCCGGGAATGATGCCGACCAGCGTGGTCAGGGCAAAGACACGCAAGGAAACACCCAGCAGGGCCGGGACGATGTTCACCACGAAGAAGGGGAAGAGCGGCACCAGACGCAGCACCAGCATGTAGGAGACGGCATTCTCGTTGAAGCCGCCCTGCATCCTGCCCAGCCAAGGTCCGGCGCGGCGGCGCAGCGCATCCTGGCACATGTGCCGGGCGGCGAGGAACACCGCGACCGCGCCTGTCGTCGCCCCGGCCACCACGATCAGCGTACCCGACGCCGTGCCGAACAGGAAACCGGCCAGCAGGGTCAGCACCGTCGCCGCCGGCAGCGAAAAGGCGACGAACAGCGCATAAAGGACGGCATAGGCCAGCGCCGCGAGCAGACCATATTCCGCGACCAGCGCCATCAGCGCATCGCGGTTGTCGCGCACCGCATCGATGGTGCAGTACCGGTTGAGGTCGAGCGCGAAGAACAGGGTCAGCGCGACAGCCAGGACGAGCAGCGGCCAGAATCGGCGCAGCAAAAGCCCCGCGCCAGCCTCCCTGCCGTCCTGTCCGTGCGTCTGCGCCACCTGATCGCTCCATGCCATATCGTTCGAGCCGTATATAAACACATGGCCGGGACACGGCCACTCACCATGCCGTGAACCGGGCCGTGAACCGGGCCATGAAGGGCGCCGTGAGCTACCGCGCGGGGCGGATACGCTGCATGGTTGACCCGAACCAGACTCCGGCCTAGCTTCCGGCGCTCAAATTAGCGGAAAGTTACGCGCCATGACCTCCATCCAGCCCTTCGAGCGAGAACTCGCCCCCGCCGCCCGCGCCTGGCCCTTCGAGGAGGCGCGCAAACTGCTGGACCGCATCGGGGGAAAAGTCCCGGAGAAGGGGTATGTGCTGCTGGAGACCGGCTATGGCCCGTCCGGCCTGCCGCATATCGGCACCTTCGGCGAGGTGGCGCGCACCACGATGGTGCGCCAGGCCTTCCAGCGCCTGTCCGACATCCCGACCAAGCTGTTCTGCTTCTCCGACGATATGGACGGCTTCCGCAAGGTGCCGGACAATGTGCCGAACAAGGACATGCTGGCCGCCCATCTGGGCAAGCCGCTGACCTCCGTGCCGGACCCGTTCTCGAACGAATATCCGAGCTTTGGCGCGGCCAACAATGCGCGGCTGCGCGCCTTCCTCGATTCCTTCGGCTTCGAGTACGAGTTCCAGTCGGCGACCGACTGGTACAAGTCCGGCCGGTTCGACCCGATGCTGCTGGCGATGCTGCGGCATTACGAGGAAATCCAGGCGGTCATGCTGCCGACGCTGGGCGAGGAGCGGCAGCAGACCTATTCCATCTTCCTGCCGATCTGCCAGAAGACCGGCCGCGTACTGCAGGTGCCGGTGGTCGAGACCAAGCCGGACGACGGCACCATCGTCTATCGCGGCGAGGATGGCGCGCTGGTCGAGACGCCGGTGACCGGCGGCAATGTGAAGCTGCAATGGAAGGCCGACTGGGCCGGCCGCTGGTTCGCGCTGGGCGTCGATTACGAGATGTACGGCAAGGATCTGATTCCGTCGGCGGAGCTGTCGGCGAAGATCGTCCGCATCCTGGCCGGCAAGGCGCCGGAAGGCTTCGCCTACGAGCTGTTCCTGGACGAGAAGGGGCAGAAGATTTCCAAGTCCAAGGGCAATGGCCTGTCGGTCGAGGAATGGCTGACCTATGCCCCGCCGGAGAGCCTGGCACTGTACATGTTCCAGTCGCCGCGCAAGGCGAAAAGGCTGTATTTCGACGTCATCCCGCGCGCCGTGGACGATTACCGCACCTTCGTCGGCAAGTTCGCCGAGGAGGAGGAGGCGAAGAAGCTGGAGAACCCGGCCTGGCACATCCATGGCGGCAAGCCGCCGGCGCCGGACAGCACCGGCCTGACCTTCGGCATCCTGCTGAACCTCGCCAGCGCCTGCCATGCCGAGAGCAAGGAGGTGCTGTGGGGCTTCATCCGGTCCTACGCGCCGGGGGCAACGCCGGAGGGCGACCCGCAGCTCGACCGGCTGGTCGGCTATGCGCTGAACTACTACCGGGACTTCGTCGCCGCCAATAAGGCCTACCGTGCGCCGACCGAGGCGGAGCGCGGCGCCTTCGAAGCGCTGGCTGCCCAGCTGGAAGCCGCCCCTGCGGACGCCAGCGCGGAGGATATCCAGAACCTCTTCTACGAGGTCGGCAAGACCATCATGGCCGAGGATCTGCGCGGCTGGTTCAAGACCGTCTATGAGGTGCTGCTGGGGCAGGAGCAGGGGCCGCGCATGGGCTCCTTCGTGCAGCTCTATGGCCGCGACAACATGGTGGCGCTGATCCGCAAGGCGCTGGACGGCAAGCTCGCCTGAGCAGGCCGGAGCGGCGGGCGCAAGGCATTGTTCCCGCCGTCCCGCTGTCGTAGCTTAACGGCGTTTCTCCCGCACCGTCGCCGAACAGGACGATGACAGAGCAGACGACGCCAACCGCCGAGGCAACACCGGCCCCGCAAGCGCCCTACCGGGTGCTGGCGCGCAAATACCGGCCGCAGACCTTCGCCGAGATGATCGGCCAGGAGGCGCTGGTGCGCACGCTGCGCAACGCCATCGCGTCGGGCCGGCTGGCGCATGCCTTCATGCTGACCGGCGTGCGCGGCGTCGGCAAGACGACCACGGCGCGCATCCTGGCCCGCGCGCTGAACTGCACCGGCCAGGACGGGCAGGGCGGCCCCACCGTCAGCCCCTGCGGCGTGTGCGAGGCCTGCCGCGGCATCGCCGAGGACCGCCACCCCGACGTGCTGGAGATGGACGCCGCCAGCCGCACCGGCGTGAACGATATCCGCGAGCTGATCGAAGGCGTGCGTTACCGCCCGGTCTCGGCGCGCTACAAGATCTACATCATCGACGAAGTGCACATGCTCTCCACCGCCGCCTTCAACGCGCTGTTGAAGACGCTGGAGGAGCCGCCCTCGGACGTGAAATTCATCTTCGCCACCACGGAAATCCGCAAGGTGCCGGTGACCGTGCTATCGCGCTGCCAGCGCTTCGACCTGCGCCGGGTCGATCTCGACGTGCTGTCCGGCCATTTCGCCGCCATCGCGCAGAAGGAAGGCATCGGCATCGAGGAGGGCGCGCTGCGCCTGGTGGCCCGCGCCGCCGACGGATCGGTGCGCGACGGGCTGTCGATCCTCGACCAGGCCATCGCGCTCGCCGGCAACGACGCCGAAAGTGCGACGGTCACGGAAGAGTCGGTGAAGGGCATGCTGGGCCTCGCCGACCGCGACCAGGCGCTCGACCTGTTCGACGCGGTGATGCGCGGCGACCCGACGGCAGCGCTGGAACGGCTGGCCGGCCTGCATGGCGTCGGCGCCGACCCGGTGGTGATCGTCCAGGATTTGCTGGAGCTGACGCATTTCCTGACCCGGCTGAAGGTCGCCCCCGCGGCGGTCGCGGCCAGTGGCCTGTCCGACGCCGAGCTGGCGCGCGGCAGGGATATCTCCTCGCGGCTGGGCGTGGCCGCGCTGGCCCGTGCCTGGCAGGGGCTGCTGAAGGGGCTGCAGGAAGTACAGACCGCGCCGCAGCCGCTGCAGGCCGCCGAGATGGTGCTGATCCGCCTCGCCCACATGGCGGAGCTGCCGCCGCCGGCCGAGCTGATCCGGCAGGCAAAGGAGGGCGGCGGGAGTGTTGCCCCGGCGGGTGCCCCGATGCCCGCGCCACATTCGCCACCCTCTGGATCAGCATCGCGGCCTTCGGCAGCGCCACAAGCCGCCCCGCCCGCCGATGCGGTTGGGACCAGCGCGGGCGGCACCGACGACATGCCGCCCTGGGTAACTGGTGAAAGTGGTGGCGGGCCGCAGGCGATGCGCCAGCCCGCGCCGCAGCCAGCGGTTCAGGTGGAACCGGCCCTGCCCGACCCGCGCAGCTTCGCCGAGGTGGTAGCGCTGTTCCGCGATAATCGCGAGGTGCTGCTGCAGAGCGAGCTGGAAATGAAGGTGCACCTTGTGCATTTCGAGCCTGGCCGCATCGAGTTCCATCCCGGCCCCGGCACACGGCCGGACCTCGCCAGCCAGATCGGGCGCTATCTGGGCGAATGGACCGGGCGGCGCTGGCTCGTCTCGGTCTCGCGCGAGCCGGGCCAGCCGACCATCGCCGAACAGCGCCACGCGGCGGAGAACGAACAGCGCGACCGCGCCAGCCGCCACCCGCTGGTGCTGGCCGTGCAGGACCATTTCCCCGGCGCCGCCATCGCCGATGTGCGAGCGCTACAGCCGGCCGAGACGCCGGTTGCCGGGGTATCAGACACGCTCGACGGCACGATGGACGATGGCATCGCCGGCGAGGACCAGAGCGAAGAGGATTGATGCGATGAAGAATCTGGCAAGCATGATGAAGCAGGCGCAGCAGATGCAGGCCCGCATGACCGAGATGCAGGCCGAGCTGGAGCGCCACGAGATGACCGGCCAGTCCGGCGGCGGCATGGTGACCGTCACGCTGAACGGCAAGGGCGAGATGCGGGCGATCAAGATCGACCCGACGCTGGCCACGCCCGAGGATGTCGAGGTGCTGGAAGACCTGATCGTTGCCGCCACCAACGACGCCAAGGCCAAGGTCGAGGCGCACATGGCCGAGCAGATGCAGAAGCTGACCGGGGGCATGAAACTGCCCGAAGGCATGAAGCTGCCGTTCTGAGGATGGCCGGCGCCGGCACTGCTCTTTTCCCCGGCGGCCTTCCAGTTCCCGCTTTTACGACGACCGTCACCCCCGGCCTTGTGCCGGGGGTCCAGGCTTCCGCTTGCTGGATGCCCGCTCGAGTAAACTGAACCCTGGATTCCCGGGACAAGCCCGGGAATGACGGCTGGAGGAAGCGAAAGCGAGGTTAGGTGGAGCTGGGTGAGGGGGAGCCCCCCGAAGCCCCCCTATCGGCGGAACTGCTTGCCCAGCGTCAGCCCCTGGCGCTGGTAGGAGGAGCCGATGCCCTGCCCGTACAGCTTGTCAGGCGCGGCCGACAGCTTCTCGTAGATCAGCCGGCCGACGCGCTGGCCATCCTCGATCAGGAAGGGCACGTCGTGCGAGCGCACTTCCAGAACGCCGCGCGAGCCGATGCCGTCGCCGTCGCGCCCGCCGGCCGCACCATGGCCGAAGCCGGGATCGAAGAAGCCGGCATAATGCACGCGGAACTCACCGACCGAGGTATCGTAGGCCACCATCTCGGCGGCATGGTCGGGCGGCACCGCCACGCTTTCCTTGGACGCCAGGATGTAGAAATCGTCCGGGTCGAGCACCAGCCCGTCCTTGGCGGCGCGCAGCGGCTCCCAGAAGTCTTCAATGGCATAAGCACCGATATTGTCGAAATCGATGAGGCCGGCATTGCGCCGGGCGCGATAGCCGATGACGCCGCCGGCAAAGCCGGGGGCCGCCGTCTCGCCCGACAGATCGACGCTGAACGGCACGCCGCCGCGCAGATCGGCGCGTTCCAGCGCCCGGTCGGTCAGCTGCTGGGCCGCGTGCAGCGCATGCAACTCGGAGGCGCTGAGGCCGGGCTGCCCCTTGCGCAGGCGCAGCTGGTTCAGCCGCGTGCCCTGACGCACCAGCACCGAAAAGGTGCGCGGCGCGATCTCGGCATAGAGCGGCCCTTCATAGCCGGCGGGGATCGCCTCGAACGCCTCGCCGCCATCGGTGATGACGCGGGTGAAGATGTCGAGCCGCCCGGCCGAGCTTTTCGGATTGGCGAGCCCGGCGATGCCGGCGCGCAGCCGCAGCCGTTCCATCAGCGGCACGATATAGACACAGCCACGCTCCAGCACCGCGCCGCGCGACAGATCGATCTCGTGCATGCCGAACTGCTCGATCTTCTGCCGCACCGCCACACCCTGCCCCGGCAGGAAGCTGGCGCGCACGCGGTAGGCGATGGCCCCCAGCCGCAGGTCGAGGCTGGCCGGCTGCACCTGATCCTCCCCAATCGGCACATCGGCCAGGATATCGCCCTGCTCGATCAGATAGCGCAGCATCTGGGAGGGCAGGATGCCGGTGCCGCGCACCGGCTGGGCCGGAGCACCTGAGGCGGAGGCGGTCTGCGGGGCGCTGTCGGCCATGGGCTGTCGCGGTCCTTCGTTCGCGGCTAATGCAGCCGTCATACCGTCGCAATGGTTTCCGTGGCAAGATGCCAGCATGTGCCGATTAGTGCTTTGCCGCACGGCTCACATTGACTCCGGCGGGCGTTGCGCTTATACACCGGCGCTCGATTTTCAGAAATTCTCGACGTTGGCCAACGGAGAAAACCCGTGAAGCGTACTTTTCAGCCCAGCAAGATCGTTCGTGCCCGCCGGCACGGTTTCCGCGCCCGCATGGCGACTGTCGGCGGCCGCAAGGTGATCGCCAACCGCCGGTCGCGCGGCCGCAAGCGCCTGTCGGCCTAAGACCATTTCCTATCACGCTGCCGCCCCAGTCGAACGGCCGGCGGCAGCGATGGCCGAGGTGGCGATGGCCGAGCCCCAGCGGACCAGTCCCGAGCGGGCCGAACCACAGCGGAAAGACGGGTCTTCGCTCGCCCGCCTGAAGCGCCGTGCCGACTTCCTGCGCGTCGCCGGGGTGCGCCGCAAATGGGTCACGCCCGGCGTGATGCTGCAGGTCGCCAACGCGCAACCGGACGCCCAGCAGGCTGGGCCTGATGGAACCACGATCCAGATCGGCTTCACCGCCAGCCGCAAGGTCGGCAACGCCGTGGTGCGCAACCGGGCCATACGCCGCCTGAAAGCCGTTGTGGACGAGGTCATGCCGCTCTACGCCAAGCCCGGTCTCGACTATGTGCTGATCGCGCGCCGCGACACCGCGACGCGCCCCTATGCGCTGCTGGTCGAGGATCTGAAGCTGGCCCTGCGCAAGACCGGTGCCCTCAGGGCCGATGCCCCGCGCACCGAAGGGGAGGCGTCATGAGTCCCCTCGTCCATATTCTGCGCTTGCCGATCCATCTCTATCGCTACGGTATCTCGCCCCTGCTGGGCGTGAATTGCCGTTTTGCGCCAAGCTGTTCGGAGTATGCGCTGGAAGCGCTGGCGACGCATGGCGCGCTGAAGGGCGGCTATCTTGCCGCACGCCGCATTCTGCGCTGCCATCCCTGGGGCGGATCGGGCTATGATCCCGTGCCCTCCGCCGGGGCAGCCGGACAGGACGGCAAGACGGCCACCAATTCCTGCACACATCCTTCCCACACGCGCGCCCATGGCGGGCATGAAACGGTTACGGGCTGATTTGCGATGACCGATCAGAAGAACCTCATCCTCGCCATTGGCGTCTCGCTGGCGATCCTGCTGGGCTTCCAGTACTTCTTCGAATTCCCGAAGATGCAGGAGCAGCAGCAGGCGCAGACGAGCGAGCAGATCGCCCAGCAGGCGCGCGAGCTGGATGCCTCGCGCCCCAGCCCGGCGGCGCCCGGCGCCGATGTGACGGCGGGTACGGTGACCGCGGCCAACCAGCCGCAGACCCGCGAGCAGGTGATCGCCGCCAGCCCGCGCATCCGCATCGATTCGCCCCGGCTGCGCGGCAGCCTGTCGCTGACCGGCGGGCGGCTCGACGACATCACCCTGCGCGACTACCACGTCAACCCGGACAAGAGCAGCCCGAACATCACGCTGCTGACCCCGCGCGGCCTGCCGCAGCCCTATTATGCCGAACTGGGCTGGGTCGCCGGCGCCGGCAGCAGTGGCATCGCCGTGCCCGGCCCGGACACGGTCTGGCAGGCCGACCGCGACGTGCTGTCGCCCGGCCAGCCGGTGACGCTGACCTGGGACAATGGCCAGGGGCTGCGCTTCGAAAAGCGCGTGGCGCTGGACAGCGACTACATGTTCACGGTCACCCAGCGCGTCACGAACGAAAGCGGCCAGCCGGTGAACCTGCACAGCTACGCGCTGGCCTCGCGCGGCGGCACGCCGCAGACCTCTGGCTTCTTCATCCTGCATGAAGGCCTGCTGGGCGTGTTCGACGGCACGCTGAAGGAAGTCGATTACGACGACATCCAGGAAGACAAGCAGGTCGAGATGCCCTCGACCGGCGGCTGGATCGGCATTACCGACAAATACTGGCTGGTGGCCCTGGTCCCCGACCAGCAGGAGCAGGTGAAGGCGCGCTTCCTGCACACCACGCGCAACAATGACGACCGCTACCAGGTGGATTATCTGGATGCGGGCCGCGAGATCGCCGCCGGTGCCACGCTGGAAAGCGTGAACCGGCTGTTCGTCGGCGCGAAGGAAGTGCGCACCCTCGACCGCTACGAGGAACAGTACGGCATTGCCAATTTCGACCTCGCCATCGATTTCGGCTGGTTCTACTTCCTGACCAAGCCGATCTTCTACGCCATCGACTGGCTATACCATTTCCTGGGCAATTTCGGCCTCGCCATCCTGGCGCTGACCGTCGTCATCAAGCTGCTGTTCTTCCCGCTCGCCAACAAGTCCTACAAGGCGATGAGCAAGCTGAAGGAGCTGCAGCCCAAGATGATGGAGCTGCGCGAGCGGATCGGCGATGACCGCCAGCGCCTGAACCAGGAAATGATGACGCTGTACAAGAAGGAGAAGGTCAATCCGGCCGCCGGCTGCCTGCCGATCCTGGTCCAGATTCCGGTGTTCTTCGCGCTCTACAAGGTGCTGTTCGTCACCATCGAGATGCGCCATGCCCCGTTCTATGGCTGGATCAAGGACCTGTCGGCGCCCGACCCGACGACGATCTTCAACCTGTTCGGCCTGATCCCGTGGGACCCGCCGCAGATGCTGATGATCGGCGTGTGGCCCATCATCATGGGCGTCAGCATGTTCCTGCAGCAGAAGCTGAACCCGCAGCCGGCCGACCCGCTGCAGGCGAAGATCTTCATGTTCCTGCCGATCGTGTTCACAGTCATGCTGGCCAGCTTCCCGGCCGGCCTGGTGATCTACTGGGCGTGGAACAACACGCTGTCCATGGCGCAGCAGTACGTCATCATGCGCCGCATGGGCGTGAAGATCGGCGGCGGCAAGGACAAGAGCGTCACCGCGCCGGCCGCCAAGCCCAAGGCCGAGGACAAGAAGCCGGCCGAGTCCGCTGGCAAGACCAAGCCGGCCAAGAAGAAGTCCTGACGGCGGGATGGACAGCACCCTGCAGGACGAGGCCGAACGGAAAGCCGCGCTTGAGGCCGGCCGCCTGCTGTTCGCGCAGGAATGCGGCTTCGTGGCGGCAACGACGACGCTGGACCGGTTGCCGCCCGACAGCCTGCCGGAGATCGCCTTCGCCGGCCGCTCCAACGTCGGCAAGTCCAGCCTGATCAACGCGCTGACCGGCCGCAAGACGCTGGCCCGCACCTCCAACACGCCGGGCCGCACCCAGCAGCTGAACTTCTTCGATCTCGGCCACCGGCTGCTGCTGGTCGATCTGCCAGGCCATGGCTTCGCCAAGGTCTCCAAGACCCAGGTGCGGGACTGGACGAGGCTGGTGAAGGATTACCTGCGCGGCCGGGTCTCGCTGCGCCGGGTCTGCCTGCTGGTCGATGCGCGGCACGGGCTGAAGGATAATGACCGCGAGGTGATGGCCCTGATGGACCAGGCCGCCGTGGTCTATCAGGTGGTGCTGACCAAGACCGACAAGACCAAGCCGGCCGAGCTGCAGGCCACGCTGGACAAGCTGTCCGCCGAGCTGTCGAAGCGGGTTGCGGCCTATCCCGTGCTGTTCCCGACCAGCGCGGTCAACGGAGAGGGTATTCCCGAACTGCGCGCGGAACTGGCCACGCTCGCCTTGCAGCCGTAACCGAGCGCTGGTAGCCATTTATCGAAGCGAAAACGCCACCAGAGGGATCGCAGCGCCATGACCAGCAAGACTCCGTCCACCCCCAGCATCAGCCCGCGCGACTGGCTGTCCACGGCCAAGGTGTTGTCGGAGGCGCTGCCCTATATGCGCCGCTATGCCGGCCGCACCGTGGTCGTGAAGTATGGCGGCCATGCCATGGGCGACGAAAGGCTGGCCGCGCTGTTCGCCGCCGACATGGTGCTGCTGAAGCAGGTCGGCATCCACCCGGTGGTGGTGCATGGCGGCGGTCCGCAGATCGGCGAGATGCTGAAGAAGCTGCAGATCCAGAGCGAATTCATCGACGGGCTGCGCGTCACCGACAAGGCCACCGTCGAGGTGGTGGAGATGGTGCTGGCCGGCGCCATCAACAAGCAGATCGTCAGCGCCATCCAGGCTGCCGGCGGTCAGGCCGTGGGCCTGTGCGGCAAGGACGGCAACCTCATTCAGGCGCGCAAGCTGGAACACCGGCAGAAGACCGATTCCAACATCGAGAAGGTGCTGGATCTGGGCTTCGTCGGCGAGCCGATGAAGGTGAATACCGAGGTGCTGCGCGTCTTCAACGACACCAAGTTCATCCCGGTCATCGCCCCGGTCGGCATCGGCGAGGACGGCCAGACCTACAACATCAACGCCGACACCGCCGCCGGCGCCATCGCCGGCGCGCTGAACGCCAGCCGCCTGCTGATGCTGACCGACGTGTCCGGCGTGCTGGACAAGGACAAGAAGCTGATCGACGAGCTGACGCTGGCCGATGTGGACCGGCTGATCCGCGAGGGCACCATTTCCGGCGGCATGATCCCGAAGGTGGAGACCTGCGTGCAGGCAGTCGAGGGCGGGGTGGACGCCGCCGTCATCCTGGACGGGCGCGGCGAGCATGCGGTGCTGCTGGAAATCTTCACCGAACACGGCGCCGGCACGCTGATCCGCAGGGGATAAGCCGCACAGGCCGCCGGTTTTCGGCAGCCGGTTTGGGGCCGCTGGTTTTCTTTCCTGAAAAGGAGACTGGCAACGACCCGAAGCGAAACTCGTTACGGCTGCTTCCTTCCGGACCTGACCGGGTTGGCGAGGACTCCGTCCGCGCCAGCCTCCCGGCCCCTATATCGCGCCAAAATAAACAGAATGCAAGAGGACATATCAAGAACTAGAGTCAGAAGCTGCCCTGATTTCAGAAGTTAGAAGGTGGACAGTTGTTGAAACAACGCCATAAGGACAGCGCTCATTCTCTCTTCTTCTTATTAACTCTGCAGATCTTTTTTCTGCAACAATTACATTCTTTACTATGTTGTCACAATTCAACGTCTTTCTTCCACTAACTTTATAATCTTTGTCAATTTTTTCCAAGTGTCTTTGAATTTCATGTCGATTCCCAGGTTTATCAAAATCACAAAAATGCAGTAAAAGCCAAACTTCAAAACAGGGATTAGAGCGGGCAATTTTAATTTTTTTACGCTCACATAATCTTATTGCCTCATCAAAATTTGGGTGTTCATCGCGATCAAAAACAACCCAAATTTGATCTGCTGCCTCATATGAATCTTTCTTTCGTCGGTTTCTAATGTCCGCAGAACTCTCAATTGCTGACTCTGCCATAGTCATTGGAACCCCGGCCGCCTTAATTATACGAAATTCAATTAAGGAACCCGTGTATAATCTCTTTATTGCTTCAAAATACTCTGGCTCTGTAAGCGCCCCTTCACAAAATATAATAAACCTTGCCCTTGGCTCTCTTTTGAATTTATCGCGCCGTAAATCGAATTTGCGAGTCATAATCAGACAGTTTCCTAGATATAAGGCACTGCTCCATATCTTCCCTGCAGATATCCTCGCTCAAGATTATCTCCTTTTCGAGTCCTGAAATCTGTCAACGGATATATATGTGCGCTGCCGTCGTAGGCCTTCTGAACAAACCATAGTTGGTCTCTCCTGAAGAACTTTGATTTTAGAATATTAGTGTCGTGTGTGGTGGCAATTAGCTGAGAATTATTCTTATTAATCGTATTATTAGAAAATAAATTAACTATAGATTCAACAATCTGCGTATGAAGACTCGCATCCAATTCATCTATAATTAAGACGCCGCCTTTATCCAATACGGAGTATATGCGTCCCAATAGTACCAATAGCCTTCTGGTTCCAGAGCTCTCCTTAACAAGATCAAAGAACACTTCTTCACCTGATTCATGCAAGTGAGCTAGCCTAATTTCGTTAGATGGAAGTAAGTTAGCTTTTATTTCCACTTCGTTCGTGGAGAGTTTGGTAACAGCGTCATAAATTACCTTCTCCAAACTCTTCACTTCTTCAGGAAATTCGGCAGGTACTCGCATATACCCCACGACGCCTGTTCCAATTTCCTTCAAAAACTCAATAATGCGAGGATCCAGCTCATCCGAATCAAAGGCGCGCACAGATACAGCAGAAACTGTTCTGATTCCTTCAAAAAATCTCGCGATTTCTGACAACAAGCCATGACCCGCCTGAGCTGCAGCAGAAATATACAAAGAGTTTTTTCTAGTGATTTCTGAGATAGTTTTATTTTTTCCCTTTAAATTTCTTCCAAAAGAAAATTTACCTTCGCTTCTATGGTATAATTTTCTTTTCCTATTCTTTGGATAATCATACAGCTCTTCGAAAATAACCTCTTTGTCAGAGACGGCAAATGAAAAATGATATCTATTTTTATTTAAAATAAAATCGATGGAAAATTTTGATGGAAGAATCAAGCAATCATTGCAAAGAGCAAAGACCTCCCTACCAATTTCTTCGTCAGCTTTTTTCTTGTTATATGACGAAATAACCATGTATTTCATAAAATTAATAGAATTAATTATTGCTGTTTTGCCAGATGCGTTGGCGCCATATATCATTATAGAAGGGAGGATTTTCACATCCTCTCTGCCTGGGTAATCTAACAACCCTGCTTTGGCATCACTCAGATCTGAAGCGACGAGCGACACGCTTTGTGAGTTTTTTATTGCAAGAAAATTTGAGACGCTGAATTGCAAGAGCATAGATGCCTCTAGATAACACTTTAAGTGGCCATCCTAACAAAATCTTGCGATATTCACACGTAAAATACACAAAGGAATCATACTGCCCCCATGCCGCGAATGAACTATTACGCCTATGGCGGGCTGGACCGCGCCGCCGCCCTGCGCCAGCGCGAGGAATGGCTGGAACACACGCTGATGGAGCCGGAGACGCGGCTGGTGCCGGTCTGGCGCAGCCGCAATCTGGTGGCCGAGGGCGACGAGCCGAAGCCGGTGCTGCTGGAACCGGAGGCCGCGCGCGACCTGATGGATGGCAAGCGGCACACCGCCCTGCTGGGCGTGCGCGATGGCGTCACCTATGTCGCACTCGACGTCTCCGACCTGGATGAGGAGGAGGCGCAACGCCGCATCGCCAGTGCCGGTCCGCGCGCCAACTTCGTCGATCTGCGCGCGGTGGGGCCGCTGATGGTGCGCGAGGAGGGCTCGCTGCTGGCCTATGCGCGCGGCCTGATGTACTGGCATCTGCGCCACCGCTTCTGCGGGCTGTGCGGCCACCCGACCCTCGCGAAGAAGGCCGGGCATGTGCTGAAATGCAGCAATCCCGATTGCGCCACCGAGCATTTCCCGCGCACCGACCCCGCCGTCATCATGCTGGTGGAGCAGGGTGACCGTGCGCTGCTCGGCCGCTCCCCGCGTTTTGCCGAGGGCATGTATTCGACGCTGGCCGGCTTCGTGGAGCCCGGCGAAAGCCTGGAGGAGGCCGTCGCCCGCGAGGTCGAGGAGGAGACCGGCGTGAAGGTCTCCGACGTGCGCTATCACTCCTCCCAGCCATGGCCGTTCCCCTCCTCGATCATGTTGGGCTTCTATGCCACGGCGGAGAGTACGGAGATCACCATCGATACGGAGGAACTGGCCGACGCGCGCTGGTTCACCCGCACCGAGATGAAGGCGTTCGACGGGGTGAGCCGACGCCTGCCGCGCACGGATTCCATCGCCCGCCGGCTGATCGACGACTGGCTGGCCGAAAAGGCGTAGGCGTCAACGCGGCGGATTCAGATGTTCTGTCAATACCGACCTACCCTAAATCGTCACCCTCGGGCTTGACCCGAGGGCCCAGGGGCGGCGCCTTGCCTGGGACGCCATGCCCTGCGTCCCTGGATTGCCGGGTCAAGCCCGGCAATGACAAGGAGTAATTAGTCTAGCGCCCGTTCTGCTTGGCGATCTGCCGGTAGGGGTTGGCTGGATAGGTTCCGAGGATCTTCACGGCCCCTTTGGGACAGAAGAATTTCAGCTCCTCCAGCGCGTGCTGCATCGACTGGCTTTCCGGGTGCCCCTCGGCATCGACATAGAATTGGGCCGCCTCGAACGAGCCGCCGACCATGTAGCTTTCCAGCTTGGTCAGGTTCACGCCGTTGGTGGCGAAGCCGCCCAGCGCCTTGTACAGCGCCGCCGGCACGCTGCGCACGGCGAACACGATGGTGGTGACCACCGGCTGGTCATCCAGCGGCGGGACGATGCCCTGCCGCGCCATGATGAGGAAGCGCGTGGTATTGTGCGCGGCATCCTCGACATTGGCGCGCAGCACCTTCAGCCCATAGATCTCGGCGGCCAGCGGCGAGGCCAGGGCGGCGATCTCCGGATCGTTCAGCTCCGCGATCTCGGCGGCAGCACCCGCCGTGTCGGGATGGACGACGGGCTTCAGCTTCAGCTCGCGGATCAGCTTGCGGCACTGCGCCAGCGCCATGGCATGGCTGCGCACCTGGCTCAGGCCCTCGATGCTGGCATCCTTCGCGGCCAGCAGCGTCAGTTCGACGCGCTGGAAATGCTCGCCGATGATATGCAGGCCGGATTCCGGCAGCAGATGGTGGATGTCGGCGACCCGGCCGGCGACGGAATTCTCCACCGGCACCATGGCCAGCTCCGCGGCACCGCTGGAGACCGCTTCCAGCATGTCCTCAAAGCTGGCACAGGGCATCACTTCCATATCCGGACGGGCAGCGCGGCAGGCCATGTGCGAGAAGGCGCCGGGCAGGCCCTGGAAGGCGATGATGTTCTTCGGATCGGTCATGAGAGGCCCCTGGAGATGCCCCCGATTTAGCGGCCAGAGGCAAGGAGTTGCCGGGCCCGGTCGAGGTCGGCGGGAGTATCGACGCCGAGCGGAACCGTGTCAACGCGCGCCACCTCGATGCGCATGCCGGCTTCCAGCGCGCGCAGCTGCTCCAGCTTCTCGCGCAGCTCCAGCGGGCTCGGTGGCAATGAGACGAAGCGGCGCAGCGCGTCCCGGCGATAGGCGTAGAGGCCGATATGGTGGAACAGCTCGCCCTCGCCCCAGGGCGCCGTGGCGCGGGTGAAGTAGAGCGCATGGCCGACATCGCCCGTCTCACGCCAGGCCACCACCGGCTTCACCACCTGGCTGGCAGTGCGCTCCTCCGCAATCGTGATCGACGCGGCCAGCGTGCCGATATCGACCGCCGGGTCGGCCAGCAGATCGAAGGCCTTGGCGACAATGGCCGGGTCCAGCGTCGGCAGGTCGCCCTGCACATTCACCACCGCATCATAGGCGCCCTCCGGGTCGATGCGTTCCAGCGCCTGCCAGATGCGGTCGGAACCCGAGGGTAAATCCGGGTCGGTCAGCACCGCCTGACCACCCGCTGCCGCCACCGCCGCCACGATCTCCGGCTCGGCGGCCGCGACCCAGACCGGGCCGATGCGGGCCTCCATCGCGCGGCGCCAGACTTGCACGATCATCGGCGCGCCGCCGATATCGGCCAGCGGCTTGCCGGGCAGCCGGGTCGAGGCCATGCGCGCCGGGATGATGATCACGGGCCGGGTTGCAGCGGGGGAAACGGGGGCGTGAGCCATGATTCCGAACAGCTTTCTGTAACGAATGACTGACAGTGCGCGACAGAATGCCGCACCGAAATCGCCGATGCGAGGACGCTTTTGCGTCGCGCCGGCGGCGAAAGACGATATATCGGTGCCTTCAGGGACAGCACGACGCCGGATTTCCCTCGGATTACCCGGCGCCGCGCCTTTCCTTTGGACACGCGCGCCGGGAATCACTAATCTCCCGCGCTCTGGAAAAGCAATACGGGACGTGACGAGGTCTCTCCATGTCGACATTTGAACTGAACAAGGTTGCTGCCGGTGTCCTCATTGGCGCCCTGCTGTTCATGGTGACCGGTTTCCTGGGGCACATGCTGGTGGCGCCCAAGCCGCTGCAGGAAAATGCCTACAAGGTCGAGGTCGCCGAGGAAGCCACCGCCACGGCCGCCGCTCCGCAGGAATTCCAGTGGCCGGAGCCGATCGCGCCGCTGCTGGCCTCCGCCGACGCCTCGGCTGGCGAGGCGCTGGTGAAGCGCTGCACCGCCTGCCACACCTTCGAGAAGGGCGGCCCGAACCGCGTTGGCCCGAACCTCTACAACATCGTGAATGCCGACAAGGCGCATCTCGGCGATTTCGCCTATTCCGACGCGATGGCCTCGGCCGAGGGCGAGTGGGGCTACGAGAATCTCAGCCGCTTCATCTTCAATCCGAAGGAATATATCCCGGGCACGAAGATGAATTTTGCCGGGCTGAAGAAGGATACGGACCGCGCCAACCTGATCGCCTATCTTCGCTCGCTGTCCGACAATCCGGCTCCGCTGCCGTAAGCAGCTCTCCGTGACCGAGACTTGCCCCGACTCGCTCGTCCGCTTCGCCGGCCATCTGGCCGACGCGGCGGGCGAAGTCGCGCAACGCTACTTCCGCAGTGGCGTGCAGGCGGAGGACAAGGCCGACGAAAGCCCGGTCACCATCGCCGACCGCACCGCCGAGGCGGCGATGCGCGCCCTGATCGAGAAGGAATTTCCCGACCACGGCATCATCGGCGAGGAACATGGCAGCGTGCGCCGCGACGCCGAATGGGTCTGGGTCCTGGACCCGATCGACGGCACCAAGGCCTTCCTTACCGGCAAGCCGCTGTTCGGCACGCTGATCGGGCTGCTGCACAAGGGCGAGCCGGTGCTGGGCGTCATCAACCAGCCGATCATCAATGACCGCTGGATCGGCGGCGCCGGCCACCCTACCACGCTGAACGGCATTCCGGCCCGTACCCGCCCCGCCGAGAAGGGCCTGGGCGGTGCTGTGCTGCAGACCACCTCCCCCGACATGTTCAAGGACGGCAAGTTCGCCGCCTTCGAGCGAGTCGGCAAGGCCTGCAAATTCATCCACTGGGGCGGCGACTGCTACGGCTTCGGCCTGCTGGCCAGCGGCTTCATCGATATCGCCATCGAATCCTCGCTGCAGCTCTATGACTGGGCGGCGCTGGCCCCCATCATCGAACAGGCCGGCGGCAGCCTGACCGACTGGCAGGGCAAGAAGCTGGAAATCCGCGATGGCAGCTTCGACGTGGTGGCCTGCGGCGACCGCCGGATGCTGCCTGCTGTCCTCGACCTGCTGAACGCCTGAATTTGCACGGCTGAGCCGGCGCCTCCAGCGGCGCCTGGCGGCTTTTTTTGCGCGAAGTAAGTACGCGCCTCTCCTTTATCCCGCGCGATCTGCCATTATATCGCCGTTAAGCACGGTTACCCGGATACCCGTTCCGGCCCCGAATTTTCGGCCCGCCTTCGGAGAGGAGACACGAAAAGCCCATGCGACAGACGCTCGCCCGCTTCCTGCTCCTGCTGCTGTCCTTTCTTGCGCTGCCCGCCCTGACGGTACCGGCCACGGCGCAGGAGGTGACGACCAGCCACGCGCTGATCCTGCACGGCACGCCGAAATACCCGGCGGACTTCAAACATTTCGAGTATGTGAACCCGGACGCGCCGAAGGGCGGCGAGGTCATTCAGGCCGCCATCGGCACCTTCGACAGCCTGAACCCCTTCATCCTGCGCGGCGTCTCGGCGGCGGCGCTCGGGCTGACCTTCGACACGCTGCTTCAGAGCAGCTCGGACGAGGCCTTCACCGAATACGGCCTGCTGGCGGAAAGTATCGAGCTGCCGGCCGACCGCAAATGGGTCGCCTTCACGCTGCGACCGGAAGCCCGCTTCCACGACGGCAAGCCGGTCACGGCAGAGGATGTGGTGTGGAGCTTCGAGACGCTGAAGGCCAAGGGCGCCCCATTCTACCGGGCCTATTACGCCGATGTGCTGAAGGCCGAAGCGCTGGGCGAGCGCAAGGTGCGGTTCAGCTTCGGCGACACGGTGAATATGGAGCTGCCGCTGATCATCGGGCAGATGCCGGTGCTGCCGAAGCACTACTTCGCCGATAAGGAATTCGACCGCACCTCGCTGGAGCCGATCACCGGCAGCGGCCCCTACAAGGTGGCCAGCTTCGAGCCCGGGCGCACCATCACCTATGAGCGGGTAGCGGACTACTGGGCCAAGGATCTGCCGATCATGCGCGGCCGCTATAATTACGACCGCATCCGCTACGATTATTACCGGGACGCCACCGTCGCCATCGAGGCCTTCAAGGCTGGCGCCTACGATTTCCGGCTGGAGAACAGCGCCAAGGAATGGGCGACCGCCTATGATTTCCCGGCCCAGCGCCAGGGGCTGGCGGTGCAGCGCGAAATCCCCCACGAGCTGCCGACCGGCATGCAGGGCTTCGCAATGAACACCCGCCGCGCGATCTTCAGCGATCCGCGCGTGCGTCTGGCGATGAACTATGCCTTCGACTTCGAATGGTCGAACAAGGCGCTGTTCTACGGCGCCTATACGCGGACCGAGAGCTATTTCTCCAATTCGGAGTTGGCCTCGCGCGGCCTGCCGGAAGGGGAGGAGCTGAAGATCCTGGAACAGTTCCGCGGCAAGATTCCAGACGAGGTCTTCACCACCGAATACAAGAACCCCACCACCGACGGGTCGGGCAACAACCGCGCCAATCTGCGCAAGGCGCTGGAGCTGCTGCAATCCGCCGGCTGGCAGGTGAAGGGCGGCAAGCTGGTGAATGCGGCGGGCGAGCCCTTCGCCTTCGAAATTCTGCTCTCCAGCCCGACCTTCGAGCGGATTGCCCTGCCCTATGCGAAGAATCTGGAGCGGCTGGGCATCGAGGCCAGCGTGCGCACGGTGGACACCGCGCAGTACCAGAACCGCATCGATGGCTTCGATTTCGACATGACCGTCGATGTCTGGGGCCAGTCGCTGTCGCCCGGTAACGAGCAGCGCGATTTCTGGGGCTCCAGCCGCCGCGACGAGCAAGGCAGCCGCAACACTGCCGGCATCGCCGACCCGGTGATCGACCAGCTAATCGACATGGTGATCCAGGCGCCGGACCGCGACAGCCTGATCGCCCGCACCCGCGCGCTGGACCGGGTGCTGCTGTGGGGCCATTACGTGGTGCCGCACTGGCATATCCGCGCCTTCCGCACGGTCTATTGGGACAAGTTCGCGCAGCCCGACATCACGCCGAAATACGCGCTGGGCTTCAGCGATACCTGGTGGATCGACCCGGCCAAGGCGGAGAAGGTGAACGCCTTCCGCCGTCGGTCCAGCAACTGACCGGAAACCGGTAGCGCCCCGTGCTGGCCTATATCGTCCGCCGCCTGCTGCTGATCGTCCCGACCCTGTTCGGGATCATGGTGCTGAACTTCGTCATCGTGCAGGCCGCCCCCGGCGGGCCGGTCGAACGCATGATCGCGGAGATCCGGGGCACGGCGGTGGATGCCACGGCGCGCATCACCGGCGGTGGCGGCGAGCAGGCACCTGGCGGCGGCACCGAGTCGCGGTCCTCCAGCCGCAGCGGCGACGAGTCCGCCAGCCAGTATCGCGGCGCGCGCGGCCTGCCGCCCGAGCTCATCAAGGATCTGGAGCGCCAGTTCGGCTTCGACAAACCGCCGCTGGAACGCTTCACGCTGATGATCGGCAATTATCTCGCCTTCGATTTCGGCGAGAGCTTCTTCCGCAACCAGCGCGTCGTCGATCTGGTGCTGGACAAGATGCCGGTGTCGATCTCGCTGGGGCTGTGGACCACGCTGCTGGTCTATCTGATCTCCATCCCGCTCGGCGTGCGCAAGGCGGTGCGCGACGGCAGCGCCTTCGATGTCTGGACCTCCGCCGTTGTCATTGTCGGCTACGCCATACCGGGCTTCCTGTTCGCCATTCTGCTGGTGGTGCTGTTCGCCGGCGGCAGCTTCCTCGACTGGTTCCCCTTGCGCGGCCTGACCAGCGCCAACTGGGAGCAGCTGTCCTGGCCGGCCCGCATCGTCGATTATTTCTGGCATCTGGTGCTGCCGATCACCGCCATGGTCATCGGCGGCTTCGCCGGCCTGACCATGCTGACCAAGAACTCCTTCCTGGAGGAGATCAACAAGCAGTACGTCATGACCGCGCGAGCCAAGGGGCTGACCGAGAACCGCGTGCTGTACGGCCATGTGTTCCGCAACGCCATGCTGATCGTGGTCGCCGGCTTTCCCAGCGCCTTCATCGGCATCCTGTTCACCGGCGCGCTGCTGATCGAGGTGATCTTCTCGCTGGACGGGCTGGGGCTGCTGGGCTTCGAGGCGGCGATCAACCGTGACTATCCGATCATGTTCGGCACGCTGTATTTCTTCACCCTGCTGGGGCTGCTGCTGAACCTGGTGGGCGACCTGATGTATGTCGCCATCGACCCGCGCATCGATTTCGAGAGCCGGGAGGTCTAGGGCGATGACCGATACCCCCAGCACTCCTGGCAGCACTCCTGGCAGCGCCCCTGGCGGCACCGGCTTCGCGCCCGTCATCGCCACCCCCCAGGACCGTTTCCTGGGGCTGCGCATCACCCCGCTGACGCGGCGGCGGCTGCAGAATTTCCGGGCCAACCGGCGCGGTTTCTGGTCTTTGTGGATATTCCTCTTCCTGTTCTTCGTCAGCCTGTTCGCCGAGTTCATCGCCAACGACCGGCCGATCCTGGTCTATTACGATGGCGGCCTTTACGCGCCAGTGGTGAAGGCCTATCCGGAAACCACCTTTGGCGGCTTCTTCCCGACCGAGGCGGACTACACCGACCCCGAGGTGATGGCGTTGATCGAGGAGAAGGGCTGGGCGATCTGGCCGCTGATCCCCTACAGCTATGACACGGTGGCGACCGACCTGCCCGGCCCCGCGCCCTCGCCGCCGGACGCCAGGCACTGGCTCGGTACCGACGATCAGGCGCGCGACGTCGCTGCCCGGCTGATCTATGGCTTCCGCCTTTCCGTGCTGTTCGGCCTGACGCTGACCCTGTTCAGCTCCCTGATCGGTATTGCCGCCGGCGCGGTGCAGGGCTTCTTCGGCGGCTGGCTGGACCTGATCTTCCAGCGCTTCATCGAAATCTGGTCGGGCCTGCCGGTGCTCTATCTGCTGATCATCCTGGCCAGCGTGGTGGAGCCGAACTTCTGGTGGCTGCTGATCCTGATGCTGGCCTTTTCCTGGATGGCGCTGGTTGGTGTAGTGCGCGCCGAATTCCTGCGCGCGCGCAATTTCGACTATATCCGCGCTGCCCGCGCGCTGGGCGTGTCCAACGCCGTCATCATGATCCGCCACATGCTGCCCAACGCAATGGTGGCGACGCTGACCTTCATGCCCTTCATCTTGAATGGCTCGATCACCACGCTGACCTCGCTGGACTTCCTGGGCTTCGGCCTGCCGCCGGGATCGGCCTCGCTGGGCGAGCTGCTGGCGCAGGGCAAGGCGAATTTGCAGGCGCCCTGGCTCGGCATCACCGGCTTCATGGTGCTGGCGGTGATGCTGAGCCTGCTGATCTTCGTCGGCGAGGCGGTGCGCGATGCCTTCGACCCGCGGAAGACTCTCCGATGACCGGGCCGATGACCGATAAGCCGCTGCTCCAGGTACATAACCTGTCGGTCGATTTCGCCGTGCAGGGCCGCCGGGTACAGGCGGTAAAGCACATCGCCTTCGAGATCGGCCAGGGCGAGACGGTGGCGCTGGTCGGCGAATCCGGTTCCGGCAAGTCGGTCTCCGCCCTGTCGATCCTGCAGCTGCTGCCCTATCCCACCGCGCAGCATCCCGGCGGCAGCATCCGCTTCGACGGGGTGGAGCTGCTGGGCCAGGACCAGGCGGCGCTGCGCCGGGTGCGCGGCAACGACATTTCGATCATCTTCCAGGAGCCGATGACCTCGCTCAATCCGCTGCACACGGTGGAAAAGCAGATCGGCGAAATCCTGTTCGTGCATCGCGGCCTGACGCGCGACGCCGCCCGGCTGCGCACGCTGGAACTGCTGCGCCAGGTCGGCCTCGACCGCGCGGAGGAGCGGCTGGCCAGCTACACGCCCCAGCTGTCCGGCGGGCAGCGCCAGCGCGGGATGATCGCCATGGCGCTGGCGAACGAGCCGAAGCTCCTGATCGCCGACGAGCCGACGACTGCGCTGGATGTCACCATCCAGGCCCAGATTCTGGCGCTGCTGAAGAAGCTGCAGCGCGAGACCGGCATGTCGATGCTGTTTATCACCCATGACCTTGGCGTGGTGCGCAAGATCGCCGACCGGGTCTATGTGATGACGCAAGGCGAGGTGGTCGAGGAAGGGCCGGTCGCCAGCGTGTTCGACGATCCACAACACGCCTACACAAGGAAGCTGATGGGTGCCGTGCCGAAGGGCGCGCCGCCGCCGGTGCCCGACGGCGCGCCGCTGGTGCTGGAAGGGCGGGATATCCGCGTCTGGTTCCCGGTGAAGCGCGGGCTGCTGCGCCGGACCGTCGGCCATGTGAAGGCGGTGGACGGCGTCGATCTCGATATCCGGCAGGGCGAGACGCTGGGGCTGGTCGGCGAATCCGGCTCCGGCAAGACCACGCTGGGGCTGGCGCTGCTGCGGCTGGAGCGCAGCCAGGGCGCCATCCGCTTCAAGGGGCAGGATATCGCCGGACAGGGCAATGCCGGGATGCGCCCGCTGCGGCGGGAGATGCAGATCGTCTTCCAGGACCCGTTCTCCGCACTCAGCCCGCGCCTGTCGGTCGCCGAGATCGTCGGCGAGGGGTTGTCGGTGCACCGGCTGGCCGATAACGCGGCCGAGCGCGAACGGATGATCTGCCAGGCGCTGGAGGAGGTTGGCCTCGACCCGGCCTGGCGGCACCGCTATCCGCACGAATTTTCCGGTGGGCAGCGCCAGCGCATCGCCATCGCCCGCGCCATGGTGCTGAAGCCGCGCCTGGTGGTGCTGGACGAGCCGACCAGCGCGCTGGACATGAGCGTGCAGGGCCAGATCGTCGATCTGCTGCGCGGGCTGCAGGAACGCCACCGGCTGGCCTATCTGTTCATCAGCCACGATCTGCGCGTGGTGCGCGCCATGGCGCACCGGGTCATCGTGCTGCGCAACGGCAAGGCGGTGGAAACCGGACCGGCGGAGGCGATTTTCGAGACACCGCGCGAAGCCTATACGAAAGCGCTGCTGAAAGCCGCCTTCGATCTGGAAGCGGTAGAGGGGGACGTGTTAAAGACCTGAACAACTTCTTACGGATCGGGGGCTTTAGATCATGGCGCTGTTGTTCAAGTCGAATTCGGATTCCGCGGCACGCTGGGAAAAGGAGCTGCGGGCCCATATCCCCGATCTCGACTTCAGGGTCTGGCCGGATTACGGCGATCCCGCCGATATCGACTTCGCGCTGGTCTGGGGCATGCCCGCCGGCGAGTTCCACAAATTCCCGAATCTGCGCTGCATCGCCTCGCTGGGCGCCGGTGTCGATCACATCTTCCGCGATCCCGACCTGCCGGAGGGAGTGGCGATCACCCGCCTGGTCGATCCCTGGATGGCGCAGGCGATGAGCGAGTATGTGCTGCTGCAGGTGCTGCGCTTCCACCGCCAGGGCGACATCTATGCCCGTCAGCAGGCAGAGAAGAAGTGGGACACGCTGCCCTTCCCGGATACCGCCAAGCGCCGCGTCGGCATTCTGGGTCTCGGCTCGCTGGGCGAGGATGCGGCGAAGAAGATCGCCGCGCTGGGCTTCCCGACCGCCGGCTGGAGCCGCACGCCGAAGCAGATTGCGGGTGTGGAATGCCATAGCGGCCAGGACGGGCTGGAGCCGTTCCTGAAGCGCACCGACATTCTGTGCTGCCTGCTGCCGCTGACGCCGCAGACCGAGAACATCATCGATGCGAAACTGCTGGCGACCCTGCCGGAAGGCGCCTTCATCGTGAATTCCGCGCGCGGCAAGCATGTGGTGGATGAGGACCTGATCGCCGCCCTCGATTCCGGCCATATCGCCGGGGCGGCGCTGGATGTGTTCCGCGAGGAGCCGCTGCCTTCCAGCCACCCCTACTGGACGCATCCGAAGGTGCTGGTCACGCCGCACGCGGCGGCGCTGACCAATCCGCGCACCGGCGCCAAGCAGGTTGCCGACAATATCCTGCGCACCCGCGCCGGCCAGCCGCCGGCCTATGTGGTGGACCGCAGCGCCGGCTACTGATCCTCTTCTTCCTCCCGCGCCGCCGCCGCCAGTGCGCTCTGCCGCGCCAGGCGGCGGATGCGGATCGCGGCATTCAGTTCCGCGCCAAGGATCAGCGTCGCCGCCGACAGATAGAAGAACAGCAGGGTGATGACGATTCCGCCCAGGCTGCCATAGACCAC
This sequence comes from Oceanibaculum indicum P24, assembly GCF_000299935.1. Lineage (NCBI taxonomy): Bacteria > Pseudomonadati > Pseudomonadota > Alphaproteobacteria > Rhodospirillales > Oceanibaculaceae > Oceanibaculum > Oceanibaculum indicum. The sequence goes on from NZ_AMRL01000002.1 coordinate 58,213, forward strand.
GGCGAAACGCCCGAAGCTGGACAGGTACCAGGAAAAGCCGAACAGCAGGGCGAACCACAAGAGCCCCGCCAGCAGCATGCCCGGCACCACATCGGCCAGACGCTGCGGCACGTTGGGCAGGAAGCGGTACAGCAGCGTCACGCCGGTCAGCACCAGCAGGATGGCGACAACACCCTGCACCGTGCCGACGGCGAACAGGCTGACATCACGCAGGTCGAGCCAGCTGGTCAGCGGCTCCCACAGCAGCGGCAGGAAGACCACGCCGCTCATGGTGAACAGGATGACCAGCGCCGCCGCGATCACGATAATCGCCCCCTGCAACCGCCGCAGCAGGAAGGAGCGCGGCGCCTCCACGTCATAGGCGCTGTTCAGCGCGTCACGCAGCGCCTCGACGCCCGACCCTGCCGTCCACAGCGTTGCCAGCATGGACAGCGTCAGGATGCCGCCCTTGTTGCCCCCCACCACCTCGGTGATCACCGGGCGCAGCGTATCGGCCACCTCGGATGGCAAATTGGCGAGGCTCAGCGAGACGAAATTTAGCGCCTCGGCATTGTTGCCCAGCGCACCGGCTACGGCGGTCAGGAAGATCAGGAAGGGAAACAGGGCGAACAGGCTGCTGAAGGAGATGGCGCTCGCGCGGACCATGCCATCATGCTGCAGGAAGCGGCGCGCGGTATCGATCGGCAGGGCGGAGATAGACTGAAGGCGCCGGAACAGGGGACGGTCGCGCCAGGTTTTGGGCTGGGCGGACTGCTCTTTCACGCGCTAATGCGGCAGGCTCGCCGCTGCCTGGCCCAGGCCGGCCGCGGTGACGGGCGGCTCCATGCCGCCGCTGGCGGCCTGCTGGGCCGCCTCCATCACCTGCCCGGCGAAGTCCGACAGGAAGACCGAGCCCTTCACCGTGCGCTGCACCAGCACGCTGCGCCGGTCGGTCTCGTCGGGCCGCCGCTTCAGCAGGCCAAGCTCGCCCAGCCGGTCCAGCGCGCGCGTCACCGCCGGCTTGGAGATGTTCAGGGTCTGGGCAAGGCCGCGCACCGTGTGCGGCGGCGGCGTCAGATAGACGGTCAGCAGGATGGCCATCTGGCGCGACGACAGGTCAGGCGCGTCCGCCCGCACGCTCTCCAGGAGAGCGCGGCGCCAGAGGTCGAGAGCCTGTGTCTGCGTGATCGTCATGTCGGCGCGGAGACCGTCCTATCGTTACGATAACGTACCGAAGGATAGCCTCTCTTGGCCGAACCGCAAAATGAAATCTTGGCGATATACCCTATGCCGCGCCGTACCTGCCGGCCAGATAGGCGAAAACTGCCCGGATCGTCTGCGCTTCGCCGCCTTCAGGCCGGCCCGGCCTGTCGGACGGGTTCCAGGCATAGACGTCGAAATGCACCCAGGGGGTCGTGTCGGATACGAAATGCTGAAGGAACAGCGCCGCCGTGATCGAGCCGGCGAAACCGCCGCTGCCGGTCGAGGACAGGTCGGCGATCTTGTTCTTCAGCATGCGCTTGTAGGGCTGGTACAGCGGCAGGCGCCAGAACGGATCGGCCTCCTCCTCCGACGCTTCCAGCAATCCCTTCGCCGTCGCCTCGTCATTGCAATAGAAGGCCGGCAGGTCCGGTCCCAGCGCCACCCGGGCGGCGCCGGTCAGGGTGGCGAAGTCGATCAGCAGTTCGGGCTTCTCCGAATCCGCCTCGGCCAGCGCGTCGGCCAGGATCAGACGGCCTTCCGCATCGGTGTTGCCAACCTCGACGCTGAGACCGTTGCGCATCCGGATTATATCCATCGGATGAAAGGCGTTACCGGAGACCGCGTTCTCCACCGCCGGGATCAGCACGCGTAGCCGCACCTTCAGTCCGGCCGCCATGATCATGCGTGCCAGCCCCAGCGCCTGCGCCGCACCGCCCATATCCTTCTTCATCATCAGCATGCCGCTGGACGGCTTCAGGTCGAGCCCGCCGGTATCGAAGCAGACGCCCTTGCCGACCAGCGTGATCTTCGGGTCGCCCTTGGCGCCCCAGCTGAAATCGATCAGCCTTGGCTCCTGCGCGGCGGCCCGCCCCACGGTGTGGATGGCCGGGTAATTATGCTTCAGCAGGGCCTCGCCAACCGTCACCTTCGCCTTGGCCTTGAAGCTGCCGGCGAGAGCAAGCGCCGCCTCGGCCAGCTGCTCCGGCCCCAGATCGCCGGCCGGCGTGTTCACCAGATCGCGCACTTCCGATATGGCGGCGGCCGCGCTCTCGACCCGCTTGCGGTCGGCCCCCGCCGGCCAGACCAGCTCCGGCACCGCGCGGTCATTCTTGCGGTAGCGCGCAAAACGATAGCAGCCGAGCGCCCAGCCGAGCGCCAGGCGGGTCGCCTCGTCCGGCGCCAAGTCGGCCTCCAGCCGGTAGCGCCCGGCGGGTAGGCTGGAGGGCAGCCCCGCCAGTGACCAGACCGTCCAGGGCGCCTCGACGGCGATCACGACTTGCGCCGCGCGGCCTTCTTGCCCATTTATGGCGTGCCCATCAATGGGGGGGAGGAAACCGACCTCGCCGGCTTCGCCCTTGAAGCCGGTTGCCGCCAGCCAGTCCTGCCACCCGGCGGGCTGCTTCTTGAGCCACGCCTTGTAGTCCTTGGTGAAGACCGGCAGCAGGATGCGGGTATCGGCATTGGCACGGTTGGCAAAACAGCTCGGCACGTCGGTTCTCCCGGCTTGAGAAAAATCGGCCGCAAGGATGGCGCGAACCGCGCCGCCTGCAAAGCGTTAAGGATGCGGCGGCGCCATGCCCGGCGCAGGGCCGTGCGGGATGAAGATTGCCTTGGCCGCCATATGACGGCACGGTTAGTGGAAAAGCCTGGCCGCAAGGCCGGGGAGCGAGAGGGGAGCAGAGGAATGAGCAACAGCACGGAGCTTGGCGGCGATATCACGCTCGTCATCGGCAACAAGAATTATTCCTCCTGGTCGCTGCGCGCCTGGCTGGCGCTGAAAATGACCGGTGAGGATTTCACCGAGGAGCTGATTCCCCTCGACCAGGCGAACAGCAAGGAACAGATCCTGCGCCATTCGCCCTCCGGCCAGGTGCCGGTGCTGAAGCGCGGCGATCTCGCCATCTGGGACAGCCTGGCGATCTGCGAATATCTGGCGGAAACCTATCCTGACGCGAAGCTGTGGCCGACCGATCCGGCGGCCCGCGCGGTGGCGCGCGCTGTCTCGACGGAAATGCATTCCGGCTTTGCGGCGCTGCGCCGGAACATGCCGATGGATGCGCGCGAAACCATGCCGGACCGCGGCATGGCGCCGGGCGTGCGGGAGGATATCAACCGCATCAGCGCAATCTGGCGCGATTGCCGCCGTCGTTTCGGAAGCGATACCGGCTTTCTTTTCAGCCATTTCACGATTGCCGATGCGATGTACGCGCCGGTCGTGCTGCGTTTCAATACCTACCGGCCGGAAATCGGCGAGGATGCCCAGGCCTATTGCCAGACCATTCTGGACATGCCGGAGATGCAGGCCTGGATCGCAGCCGCGAAGAAAGAACCCTGGATGATCGAGCAGGAAGTCGCCTGACGGGGACTGAGGCCGCTCGGTTTGATGGAACGATTTGCTGACGGTGCATCACATCCATCCGTCACCCCCGGTCTTGTACCGGGGGTCCATGGTTCAGCCTTCTCAGGCCGGGCCATTGCAAGCCGAAGCCTGGATTCCCGCAACAAGTGCGGGAATGACGGACGGGGAAATCCGAAAGGCTGCACTCAAACCGAAATAGTGCCGAATTTCACGATCAGAGTGCGCTGAACAGGAGATATCTTCGGCCGCTTACTGGGTGCGGGGGGCGGCTTCCGCATCCGCCGGCAGGCGGCCCGCCTCGCGGTAGAAGCGCTCCGCACCCGGATGCAAAGGCACCGGCACGCCCTCCAGCGCGCTTTCAAGCCGGATGAGTTTCCCGGCCGCATGGCCGCGATCCAGCGTGGCCCGCGAATTCTCGTGCCACAGCGCGCGGGTGATCTGATAGACGAGGTCCGCCTCGACCTCCGCCGAGACCAGCCACAGCGCGGCAACGGTCAGCGTCTCCGTGGCCGGCAGCCCCTCATAGGCCTCCGCCGGGATCGTGCCGGCCTTGAAGAACGGGTAGTCCTTCAGCACCTTCTCCACCGCCGGGCCGGCCAGCGGCACGAGGCGCACCGGAATCCGGCCCGCCAGCTCGGCAATCGCCGCGGCAGGGGCCCCGGCAATCAGGAACAGCGCATCGATCTCGCCCTCGACCAGCCGGTCAACCGAGGCACCCGGCTGCAGATAGACCGGTTTCACGCTCTTTTCGGTCAGCCCATGCGCCTTCAGCAGGATCAGGCTGTCCACCAGCGTGCCCGAGCCTTTCTCGCCCAGCGAGACGCGCTTGCCGCGCAGATCCTTGATCGTTTCGATACCGGAATCGGCGCGCACCACCAGATGCACCGTCTCGTGATACAGGCTGGCGATGGCGCGCAGCTTGTCGCCGCCCTTCTCGCCCTTGAAGATGCCGGTGCCGTTCAGCGCGGCATAGGCGATATCGGCCTGGCTGAGGCCGGATTCGACCTCGCCCCTGGCGATCTGCCGGACATTCTCCACCGAGCCGCCGGTCGTCTTGGCCAGCGCGATCAGGCCGGGCACGCCACAGCTGCCGCCCCGGTCGCAGGGCCGCGCGCCGGGTGGGCTGCTGATCACATTGGCGATCGAGGTCCCGATCGGGAAATAGGAGCCGCCGGTCGAGCCAGTGGCGATGCGGAAGAACTTGGCCTCCTGCGCCCGCACGGAATCGCCGGCACCGAACAGGAAGGCGCTGACCGCCAGTGTCACCAGACCGACGGCGAGCAGGCCGAGCAGTCCGAACCCGGTCAGCCGGAACACACGCGTCGAGACCCACCCGCGCGCGCTGCGGGGGCTGGCAATCGTCCGGTCGGTCTCTGGCATGCGGTCCATAACGGGGGTTCTCCGTATCCTCGCCCCGGTGAAATGCCTCAACTGGCACAGCACGGGCTATGCCATTACACTTCCACTCCTTGACGAGGATATGGCGGGCTTCGATAAAAAAGGCTTAACAGAGAGACCAATTGTCAGGAATGCTGACAAAAGCCAGCCCGCTATCCGCGACAAAACGCCGCATCTTCTCTAAGCCTGTGTAATCGCTCGTTCGACGCGCGGGTAATAGAGCGCCATCGTCACCCCCCGCGCCACCTGGAAGCCCATGAAGGCGACCCACAGGCCGGTATTGCCCCAGAGCGGGATCAGCGCCTCCCCCAGCGCCACACACAGCGCCAGACAGGCGATCATCGCATTGCGCACTTCCACGGTGCGCGTGGCGCCCAGGAAGATACCGTCGAAGGTATAGCCCCAGACCGACAGCAGCGGCGCCGCAATGGCCCAGGGCAGCAGGGCATAGGCGGCCAGCCGGACCGCCTCGATACCGGTCAGCACACGCACCAGCGCCGGCCCCACGGCCAGCCAGGCCAGCGCGAACAGCACGGCGAAGATCAGCGCCCACAGGAAACAGGTGCGCACCGCGCGGCGCACCTCCGCCCGGTCGCGGCTGCCGACGGCGCGACCGACCAGCACTTCGGCGGCATGGGCGAAGGCATCCAGCGCATAGGCCATGATCGACTGGAACTGCAGCATGATGGCGTTGGCGGCGAGCGTGATGTCGCCCATCGACGCGCCCTTGGCGGTGAAATAGCCGAAGGCGGTCAGCAGGCACAGCGTGCGGATGAAAATATCACGGTTCACCTTCACCATCTGCCTGAGCCGCACGGCATCGAGGATGAGGGCGCGGCGGAAACTGCCGCCCATTTCCGCCAGCAGCCGGCGCATGACGAGAAGGCCGAGCGCCAGCCCGGCATATTCGGCAATCACGCTGGCCGCCGCGACGCCCTCCACGCCCCAGCCGAAGCCCAGCACGAACAGCAGGTCGAGCACCAGGTTCACGAGGTTCATCGCGACCTGCATGAGCAGCGTCACCCGCGCCTTCTGCAGCGCCAGGAACCAGCCGATCAGCGCGAATTTGGCCAGCGCCGCCGGCGCCGACCAGATGCGGATCTCGAAATAGGCGGCGGCCTCGGCGCTGACATCGGCGCTGGCGTCGATCGCCCACAGGGCCAGCGACAGGATCGGCACCTGCAGGGCGATGGCCGCCAGCCCCAGCGATCCTGCCAGCAGAAGCGCGCGCGCCAGGGTGGAACGCACCTCGTCGGTATCGCCGGCCCCGGCTGCCTGCGCCGCCAGGCCGGTCGTGCCCATGCGCAGGAAGCCGAAGCTCCAGAACAGATAGTTGAACACCAGCGCGCCGACCGCGACCGCACCGATATAGTGCGGCGAGGACAGATGCCCGACCACCGCCGTATCGACCACGCCGATCAGCGGCACGGTGATGTTGGACAGGATGATCGGCCCGGCCAGCGCCCAGACGCGGCGGTTCATGTCGGTCGGGGCACCCGCGGGTTCTGGGTCTGGCTGGCGCATGCTGGCTGGGTCGCTGGCTGGCATCGGAAAGGGCCGTGATCCTACGCCGGGGGAGACCGGTCCGCCTAGCGCCGACATCAGCATCGCCCCGGTACGACTGCGCTACAGGCTTGCAATCTCCAGCGGACAGGCGGATGCTCCCGCCGCTTCGGGATCACTGCCGGGTCTGGACTCTTGTCCCCTGCTCTCAATCTGCGTCCCATCCTGTTCGTGCTGGGCTGGCTGCTGACGGTTCTGGGCGCCGCCATGCTGATTCCCGTTATCGTCGATCTGGCGGACGGCAACAGGGACTGGACCAGCTTCCTCGCCTCCGCCGTCATCACCGGCTTCGTCGGGGTCAGCCTCGTGCTGACCACGCGCGGCATGCCGCTGGTGCTACGTCGGCAGCAGGCCTTCCTGCTGACCACACTGGCCTGGGTGACCAGCGCCTTCTTCTCGGCGCTGCCCTTCATGCTGTCGGACTACCGCCTGGACCTGGCCGACGCGCTGTTCGAGACGGTATCCGGCCTGACCACCACCGGCTCCACGGTGATGACCGGGCTGGACGAGGCACCGCCGGGCCTGTTGCTTTGGCGCTCCCTGCTGCAATGGATGGGCGGCATCGGGATCATCGGCATGAGCATGGTGATCTTCCCGTTCCTGCGCATCGGCGGCATGCAGCTGTTCAAAACCGAATCCTCCGATACCTCCTCGGAGAAGATCCTGCCCTCGGTCGGACGTCTTGGCATCGCCATCGGCCTGGTCTATCTGGGCCTGACGGTCCTGTGCCTGCTGGCCTACTGGGCCGCCGGGATGAGCGGCTTCGATGCGGTGAACCACGCCATGACGACGCTGTCCACCGGCGGCTATTCCACCCATGACAGCTCCTTCGGTTATTTCGAGGAAGTGTCGATCCACTGGATCGCCGTGATCTTCATGGCCGCCGGCGCGCTGCCCTTCGCGCTCTATATCGGCGCCATCATGGGCAAGCCGACGCTGCTGCTGCGCGACCGGCAGGTCCGTGCCTTTCTGCTGTTCCTGGTGTTGGTCTGCCTGTCCATCGCGCTGTGGCTGACAGCGACCCAGGACATACCCTTCGACGAGGCGCTGACCCTGGCCAGCTTCAACGTCACCTCGGTCGTCACCACCACCGGCTTCGCGTCCGACGATTATTCGCTGTGGGGCGGCTATGTCGTGGTGTTCATGTTCCTGCTGATGACCGTGGGCGGCTGCACCGGCTCCACCACCGGCGGCATCAAGATGTTCCGCCTCGACATTGCGGTGAAGCTGTTCGGCAGCTATGTGCGCAGCCTGATCCTGCCGCACAGCGTGAATGTGCCGTTCTATCGCGGCACGCCGATCACCGACGATCTGGCGCGCGCCGTGCTGCTGTACATCTTCATGTTCGCGGCCAGCTGCGTGGCCCTGTCGGTGGCGCTGACCTTGTTCGGGCTGGATGCGCTGACCGCCTCCACCGCCGCCATCCAGGCCATCGGCAATGTCGGCCCCGGCCTCGGCCCGGTGGTCGGCCCGGCGGGCAATTTCGCCACCATCCCGGATGGCGCGAAATGGCTGCTGTCCTTCGGCATGCTGCTGGGGCGGCTGGAGTTCTTCACCGTGCTGGTGCTGTTCAGCCGGCGTTTCTGGGTCGCCTGACGGCAACCGACCGCCCGCCTTCTTCGTTTCACTCATTCCCGCGCCCATTGCGCCCGCGACCGCGAGGCCGCACCATGATTGCTGTACAACCCGGAAGGACGCACGCCTCATGACCTTCGACGTCACGAGCATCTTCATCCTGCTGACCGTGGTGATGGCGCTGTTCATCTGGGGCCGCTGGCGCTTCGATATCGTCGCCTTCGCGGCGCTGATGGTGGCGACGGTGCTGGGGCTGGTACCGGCGGACGAGGCCTTCATGGGCTTCGGCCATCCGGCCACCGTGACCGTGGCTGCCGTGCTGATCATTAGCCGTGCTCTGTCCAATTCCGGCGTGGTGGACATGCTGACCAATGCGATCCAGCCGGCGACGCGCACCAACGTCACCCATATCTCCGCCTTCTCCGGGCTGGCGGCGCTGCTGTCGGCAATGATGAACAATGTCGGCGCGCTGGCCCTGATGATGCCGGCGGCCATCCAGTCGGCCCTAAACGCCAAGCGATCCCCGGCGACGATCCTGATGCCACTCTCCTTCGCCTCGATCCTGGGCGGGCTGGTGACGCTGATCGGCACGCCGCCCAACATCATCATCGCCACCTACAGAGCTGACAGCGGCGACGGTCCCTTCACCATGTTCGACTTCACGCCGGTGGGCGGGCTGGTGGCATTGGCCGGCATTGCCTTTGTCGCCACAATCGGCTGGCGGCTGATCCCGAAGGAAAGGCGGTCCGCAGCCAGTTCGATGGACCTGTTTGACATTGAAAATTACGTTGCCGAAATGAATGTCGGCGAGAAGTCGAAAGTGGTTGGCCGCAGCTTCCAGGAGCTGGAAAAGGATATCGAGGAGATCGACGCCATCCTGATCGGGCTGGCGCGCGGCAACCGGTTCGTGCTGGCCGCCCGGCGCGACGAGGTGCTGCATGCCGGCGACGTGCTGCTGGTCGAGGCCGCGCCCGACGCCATCGGCAAGGTCGCTGACGCCCTGAAGCTGACCCTGCCGGGCACGCCGGAAGATGAAGAGGAAAAGGAAGAGGTTGAGGGCGAGAAGGCACCACGCGAAGATCGGCTGCGCCGCCAGGACATGACGCTGGTGGAGGCGGTTGTGGCGCAGGATTCACCGCTGATCGGCCAGACCCCCGCCTCCATGCGCATGCGCCGCCGGTTCAGCGTCAATCTGCTGGCGGTCTCCCGGCAGGGCCGACCCTATCGCGGGCGGCTGCGCTCCTTCCGGTTCCAGGTCGGCGACGTGCTGCTGCTGCAGGGCGAAAGCGACCGGCTGCCCGACATTGTGCAGCAGCTGGGCGGTCTGCCGCTGGCGCCACGCAAGCTGCAAGGCGGCAGCCGGCGGCTGGCGCTGCTGACGGTCGGCCTGTTCGCCGGTGCCGTTGCTGCCGCCGCTGTCGGGCTGATCGGCTTGCCCGTCGCCTTCGGCATTGCAGCGCTGGCTATGGTGGCCTTCGGCGCGGTCCGGCCGCGGGAGATCTATGAGAGCGTGGACTGGCCGATCATCGTGCTGCTGGGCGCGATGATCCCCATCGGCACCGCGATGGAAACAAGCGGCGCGGCGGAATTGCTGGCGGAATGGCTGATCCATGCCACTTTCGGCGCGCCCGCGGTGGTGACCCTGACGCTGTTGATGGTGCTGACCATGTGCCTCAGCGACATCATGAACAATGCCGCGACCGCGCTGGTGATGGCGCCGATCAGCGTCAGCGTCGCGCAGGCGCTGGACGTCAATCCCGACCCGTTCCTGATGGCGGTGGCGATTGCCGCTTCCTGCGCCTTCCTGACTCCCATCGGCCATCAGAACAACGCGCTGATCCTGGGCCCCGGCGGATACAAGTTCAGCGATTACTGGCGCATGGGCCTGCCGCTGGAAGTGCTGATCCTTATCGTGTCGATTCCGGCGCTGCTGTTCTTCTGGCCGCTGTGAGGGGGAAGTTCTCTTTCGCCCTGAGAAACCCGCTTCAGCAGGCGTCAGCAAAGGACAAAGAAAAACCCTCTCCCCTTGCGGGAGAGGGTGCGAGCGTCAGCGAGCGGGTGAGGGGGCGGCTCCGCCCATGCAATCACCCCTCACCCAGCATCGCCTAATCTCGCCGCTGGCTCGATAAGGCGGATGCATCCCTCTCCCGCAAGGGGAGAGGGTTCTATGCTCAGATGTGGATGGGTCGGCCGTGGACCGCCAGCGCCGCTTCCTTCACCGCCTCGTTTAGCGTCGGGTGGCCGTGGCAGGTCATGGCGATGTCCTCGGCGGAAGCGCCGAAGGCCATGGCGGTGGCGACCTCATGGATCAGCGTGCCGGCCTCGGCGCCCAGTATGTGGCAGCCCAGCACCCGGTCGGTCTTCGCGTCGGCCAGGATCTTCACCAGACCGTCGGTCATGTTCATGGCGCGCGCGCGGCCATTGGCCGTGAAGGGGAACTTGCCGACCTTGTAGTCGATTTTGGCCGCCTTCAGCTCCTCCTCGGTCTTGCCGATGGAGGCGACTTCCGGCCAGGTATAGACGATGCCCGGTACGAGGTCGTAATCCACATGGGCGGCCTCGCCGGCCATGATCTCGACGGCGGCGATGCCGTCCTCCTCCGCCTTGTGCGCCAGCATCGGCCCCGGAATCGCATCGCCGATGGCGTAGATGCCGTTCACGCTGGTCTGGTAATCCTCATCGACCTGGATGAAGCCGCGCTTGTCCATCGCCACGCCGAGCTTGTCGAGGCCGAGGCCCTGGGTGTAGGGGCGGCGGCCGATGGCGACCAGGACCACATCGGCCTTCAGTTCCTCGGCCTTGCCGCCGGCAGCGGGCTCGACCGTCAGGGTGACGCCGGTCTTCGCCTTCTTGGCGCCGGTAACCTTGCTGCCCAGCATGAACTTGAAGCCCTGCTTGGTCAGCACGCGCTGGAACTGCTTGCCGATATCGCCATCCATGGTGGGGACGATGCGGTCGAGGAATTCGACAACGGTCACCTCGGCACCGAGACGGCGCCAGACCGAGCCCATCTCCAGCCCGATCACGCCGCCGCCGATGACCACCAGGTGCTTCGGCACGCTGGTGAGGTCCAGCGCCCCGGTGGAGGTGACGATCTGCTTTTCGTCGATCTCCACACCCGGCAGCGGGGTCGATTCCGAACCGGTGGCGATCAGGATCTTGCCGGCCTTCAGCGTGCGGGTCTTGCCGTCGTCCGCCGTCACCAGCACCTCGCCGGCCTTCGGGATGGAACCGGTACCGACGACCTGCTCGATCTTGTTCTTCTTGAACAGGAAGGCGACGCCATTGACGTTGGAGGCAACGACACCGTCCTTGTGCGCCATCATCTGCGTCATGTTCAGCTTCGGCTTGCCGACATCGACGCCGAAGGCAGCAAGCCCGTCTACCGCCTCGTGATACTTCTCCGAGGCGGCCAGCAGGGCCTTGGACGGGATACAGCCGATATTCAGGCAGGTGCCGCCCAGCGTGGCGCGCTTCTCCACGCAGGCGACCTTCATGCCGAGCTGTGCGGCGCGGATTGCCGCCACATAGCCGCCGGGGCCGCTGCCGATCACCACAAGGTCGAAGCTGTCAGCCATGATGGTTCCTTAAGAGTTCCGTAAGCCGATTACATGTCCAGCAGCAGGCGCTGCGGGTCTTCCACGGCATCCTTCAGGCGCACCAGGAAGGTGACCGCCTCGCGGCCGTCGATGATGCGGTGGTCATAGCTGAGCGCCACATACATCATCGGCCGGATCTCGACCTTGTCGCCGATCGCCATCGGGCGCTTCTGGATCTTGTGCATGCCCAGGATGCCAGACTGCGGCGGGTTCAGGATCGGCGTGGACATCAGCGAGCCATAGACGCCGCCATTGGAGATGGTGAAGGTGCCGCCCGACATGTCCTCCAGCGACAGCTTGCCGTCGCGGGCCTTCACGCCCAGCTCGTTGATCGCCTTCTCGACACCGGCGAAGGACAGGTGATCCGCCCCGCGCAGCACCGGCACCACCAGACCCTGCGGCGTGCCGACGGCAACGCCGATGTCGTAGTAGTTCTTGTAGATGATGTCGTCGCCGTCGATCTCGGCATTCACCGCCGGCAGCTCCTTCAGCGCGGCGATGGCGGCCTTCACGAAGAAGGACATGAAGCCCAGCTTCACGCCGTGCTTCTTCTCGAACTCGTCCTTGAACTGGTTGCGCAGCGCCATGACGTTCGTCATGTCGATCTCGTTGAAGGTGGTCAGCATCGCCGCCGTGTTCTGCGCCTCCTTCAGGCGCTGGGCGATACGCTGGCGCAGGCGCGTCATGCGCACCCGCTCCTCATCCTCACGGTCGGTGCGCGGGGCCTTCGGGGCCGCCGGGGCAGCGCCGCTGGCAGCCGGGGCGCCATAGGTCACCTTGGCGGTGCCGGCCTCGATGGCCTTCTGCACATCTTCCTTCACCAGGCGGCCATCTTTGCCGGAGGCTTGAATCTTGCGCGGATCGAGATTGTGCTCGTCGATCAGCTTCTTCACCGCAGGCGACAGCACCTTGTCGTAGGTGGCAGACGCCGGAGCGGCAGCAGCCGGGGCCGGGGCAGGTGCCGGCTTCGGCGCGGCGGGAGCCGCCGCAGGCGCGGGAGCTGCCTTGGCCTCTTCCTTCTTCGGCTCTTCCTTGGCAGCCGGCTTGCCGGCGGCAGGAGCGGCGGTCGCCTTCTCGTCGATGGTGCCGAGCAGGGCGCCGACCTCGACATTGGCGCCTTCTTTCACGGCGATTTCGGCCAGCACGCCGGCGGCGGAGGCGTTCACCTCCAGCGTCACCTTGTCGGTCTCAAGCTCGACCAGCGGCTCGTCCATGGCGACGGCGTCGCCCACCTTCTTCATCCATTTGGCGACAGTCGCCTCGGTGACCGATTCGCCCAGCGTCGGAACCTTGATTTCGGTGGCCATGCCTTCTCCGCTTCGTTGGCCGGCCCCTCCATGTGGGAGAGGGCCGGTTTGCCTGTCCTGCGGCGCCTATCTGACGCCGATACCCGTTGCGCCGGTCAGAGCTTGCCCGTCAGGGCCTCTTCCACCAGCTTCGCCTGCTCCATATTGTGCCGCTTCAGCAGACCGGTCGCGGTCGCCGCCGCCGCCGGCCGGCCGACATAGACCGGGCGCTTGTGCTTGGCACCGATCTCGGTCAGCACCGCCTCGATCTTGCGGTCCACGAAGGTCCAGGAACCCATGTTCTCCGGCTCTTCCTGGCACCAGACCACCTCGGCCTTCGGGAAGCGCTTCAGCTCCGCCGCCAGCGCCTTGTGCGGGAACGGATAGAGCTGCTCAAGGCGCAGGAAGAACACGTCCTTGATGCCGCGCTTCGCCCGCTCCTCATACAGGTCGTAATAGACCTTGCCGGAGCACAGCACGACGCGCTTCACATCCTTGTCGTCGCACAATACCTCGTTGTCGTAGAGCACCCGGTGGAAGGTTGTGCCCTCAGCCATGTCGGCCAGGGTGGAGACCGCCAGCTTGTGCCGCAGCAGCGACTTCGGCGTCATGATGATCAGCGGCTTGCGGAACTTCCGGTGCAGCTGACGGCGCAGGGCGTGGAAGTAGTTCGCCGGGGTGGTGATGTTCACCACCTGCATGTTGTCTTCCGCGCACTGCTGGAGATAGCGCTCCAGCCGGGCCGAGGAATGTTCCGGCCCCTGGCCCTCATAGCCGTGCGGCAACAGCATGACCAGACCCGACATGCGCAGCCACTTGTTCTCGCCGGAGCTGATGAACTGGTCGATGACGACCTGCGCGCCGTTGGCGAAATCGCCGAACTGCGCTTCCCACAGCACCAGGGCCCGCGGCTCCGACAGGGTGTAGCCGTACTCGAAGCCCAGCACCGACATTTCGGCCAGCGGGCTGTCGATCACCTCGAACTGCGCCTGGTTTTCCGACAGGTTCGCCAGCGGGATGTAGCGCTCCTCGGTCTTCTGGTCGATGACCACGGCATGGCGCTGCGAGAAGGTGCCACGGCCGCTGTCCTGGCCGGACAGGCGCACCGGATAGCCCTCAGTCAGCAGCGTGCCGAAGGCCAGAGCCTCGCCGGTCGCCCAGTCGAGATTCTCGCCAGCTTCCAGGCGCTTCTTGCGGTCTTCCATCTGGCGGACCAGCTTGCGGTTCGCCTCGACGCCCTCAGGAATCTCGCACAGCTTCAGGCCGATCTCGCGCAGCTTTTCCAGCGGCACCGCCGTCTCGCCACGCCGGTCATCGCCCGATGCCGTCTCCATGCCGGCCCACGCGCCTTCCAGCCAGTCCGCCTTGTTCGGCTTGTAGCTGTTGGCCGCCTGGAATTCCTCCTCCAGATGGGCCATGAAGTCCTTCTCGACCTGATCGGCCTCGTCCTGCGTCAGCAGCTTTTCCTCGACCAGGCGCTGGGCATAGAGCTTGCGCACCGAGGTGTGCTGGCCGATGGCGTCGTACATCAGCGGCTGGGTGTAGGCCGGCTCGTCGCCTTCGTTATGGCCGAAGCGGCGGTAGCAGAACATGTCGATGACCACGTCGCTGCCGAATTCCTGGCGGAACTCGGTGGCGATGCGGGCGACATGGACGACCGATTCCGGGTCGTCGCCATTCACATGGAAGATCGGCGCCTCGACCATCTTCGCCACATCGCTCGGATAGGGCGAGGAGCGCGAATAGGCCGGGCTGGTGGTGAAGCCGATCTGGTTGTTGATGATCAGGTGAAGGGTGCCGCCGGTGCGGTAGCCCTTCAGCTCCGACATGCCGAAACATTCGGCCACGATGCCCTGGCCGGCGAAGGCGGCATCGCCGTGGATCAGCAGGCCCAGCACCTTGCGGCGCTCGGTGTCCTTCAGCTGCGTCTGCTTGGCGCGCACCTTGCCCAGCACCACCGCATCGACGACTTCCAGATGCGAGGGGTTGGCGGTCAGCGACAGATGCACCGACTTGCCGTCGAACTCGCGGTCGGTCGAGGTGCCGAGATGGTACTTCACGTCGCCCGAGCCCTGCACATCCGACGGGTTCGCCGGGTTGCCCTGGAACTCCGAGAAGACCGCGCGGAACGGCTTGCCCATGAAATTGGTCAGCACGTTCAGGCGGCCGCGATGGGCCATTCCGACGACGATCTCCTGCACGCCGAGCTGACCGCCGCGCTTGACGATCTGCTCCAGCGCCGGAATCGCCGCCTCGCCGCCATCCAGGCCGAAGCGCTTGGTGCCGGTGTACTTCACATGCAGGAAGCGCTCGAAGGATTCGGCCGCGGTCAGCCGCTCCAGGATCGCCTTCTTGCCGTTCTCGGTGAATTCGGTGTGGTTGCGGATGCCCTCGATGCGCTCCTGCAGCCAGGCCTTCTTCGCCGGGTCGGAAATATGGGTGTATTCGACGCCGATATTGCCGCAATAGGTGTCGCGCAGGATCGACATGATCTCGCGCAGCGACGCCTTTTCCCGGCCCAGCACATTGGCCAGGAAGATCGGCCGGTCCATGTCGGCCTCGGTGAAGCCGAAATGCGCGGGGTCGAGCTCCGGATGCGGGAAGCGCGTGCCGGCAAGGCCCAGCGGGTCGAGATTGGACACCAGATGGCCGCGCGCCCGGTAGGCGCGGATGATCATCAGCGCCCGGATCGAATCCATGGCCGCGGCCTTGACCTCCGCCTCGGACATTGCCGGGGCGGCGCCATTCGCCTTCCCCTTGACCGGCTTTGCCGCTTCGGGGTCTGGCACGCCGATAATGCGGGTGCGGTCCTTTGACCAGCTCGGCTGTTCGACCGCGACGCCATTGGCCTCGGTCAGTTCGCCGAACACGGCCTGCCAGCTGGCATCCACCGAGCCGGGATTGTCCAGGTACCGGGCGTACAGCTCGGCGATGAATGGCGCGTTCGCGCCGGAGAAAACGGAATCGATATCGATGCTATTTGCCATGGCGCCTTGTGGCGCGGCGCGTCCGCCGCGCTCCCTTGTCAATTGACGACGCTAGCCCTTCATCAGGGACAGCATGCTGCTGCCGAGGCTGGCCGGGGAATCCGCGACCGTGATGCCGGCCGAACGCATGGCCTCCATCTTGTCCCCGGCACCGCCCTTGCCGCCGGCGATGATCGCGCCGGCATGCCCCATGCGCCGGCCCGGCGGGGCCGTGACGCCGGCGATGAAGCCGACCACCGGCTTCTTCACCTTGCTCTGCTTCAGGAATTCGGCTGCCTCTTCCTCGGCGGAACCGCCGATTTCGCCGATCATGATGATGCCCTGGGTATCGGGATCGCCCAGGAACATGTCGAGGCAGTCGATGAAATTGGTGCCGTTCACCGGATCGCCGCCGATGCCGATGCAGGTGGACTGGCCGAGGCCGGCCGCCGTGGTCTGCGCGACGGCCTCATAGGTCAGCGTGCCCGACCGGCTGACGATGCCGATCTTGCCCGGCCGGTGGATATGGCCCGGCATGATGCCGATCTTGCACTGGTCCGGCGTGATGACACCCGGGCAGTTCGGTCCGACCAGGCGGGTCTTCGAGCCGGCCAGCGCGCGCTTCACCGCCACCATGTCGATTACCGGGATACCTTCGGTGATGCACACGACCAGCGGGATTTCCGCGTCCACCGCTTCCAGGATGGCGTCCGCCGCGAAGGGCGGCGGGACGTAGATCACCGAGGCATCGGCGCCGGTCTTGGCGACCGCGTCGGCGACGGTGTCGAACACCGGCAGGTCGAGATGGGTGGTGCCGCCCTTACCGGGGGTCACGCCGCCGACCATCTTGGTGCCGTAGGCAATCGCCTGCTCGGAATGGAAGGTGCCCTGCGCGCCGGTGAAGCCCTGGCAGATGACCTTGGTGTTGCGATCGACCAGAACAGCCATTACTGGGCCTCCTTCACGGCCTTGACGACCTTTTCGGCCGCGTCGGCCAGGTTATCGGCGGAAATGATCGGCAGCCCGGATTCGGACAGGATCTTCTTGCCAAGCTCGACATTGGTGCCTTCCAGGCGCACCACAAGAGGCACATGCAGGCTGACCTCGCGGGCCGCCGCCACCACGCCTTCCGCGATCACGTCGCAGCGCATGATGCCGCCGAAGATGTTCACCAGGATGCCTTCGACATTCGGGTCGGACAGGATGATCTTGAAGGCGGTGGTCACACGCTCCTTGGTGGCGCCGCCGCCGACATCCAGGAAGTTGGCCGGCTCGCCGCCATAGAGCTTGATAATGTCCATGGTCGCCATGGCAAGGCCGGCGCCGTTCACCATGCAGCCGATATTGCCGTCCAGCTTCACATAGTTGAGGCCATGCTTGGTGGCCTCCAGCTCCATCGGATTCTCTTCGTCCTCGTCGCGCAGCTCCTCGATGTCCGCATGGCGGAACAGCGCGTTGTCGTCGAAGTTAACCTTGGCGTCGAGCGCGATCACCGCGCCGTCGCCGGTGACGACCAGCGGGTTAATCTCGACGATCGAGCAATCCAGCTCGGTAAAGGCCTTGTACATGGCCAGCATGAACTTCACCGCCGCGTTCACCTGCTTGCCCTCAAGCCCGAGGCCGAAGGCGATCTGGCGGGCGTGGAAGGCCTGCATGCCGGTGGCCGGGTCGATGGCGACCTTCAGGATCTTCTCCGGATGCTCGGCCGCAACCTCCTCGATCTCCATGCCGCCCTCGGTCGAGGCCATCACTGTGATGCGGCTGGTGGCGCGGTCGATCAGCATGCCGAGATACAGCTCACGCTTGATGTCGCAGCCTTCCTCGACATAGACCCGCGTCACTTCCTTGCCTTCGGCGCCGGTCTGCTTGGTGACCAGCACCTTGCCGATCATCGCCTGGGCATTCGACTTGACGTCATCGACCGACTTCACGACGCGCACGCCGCCCTTGCCGTTCGGATCGTCCTTGAAGCGCCCGGCGCCGCGGCCGCCCGCATGGATCTGCGATTTCACGACATAGACGGGGCCGCCAAGGCCCTTGGCCACCTCGGCCGCCTGCTGGGCGGTATAGGCAACGCCGCCCTTGGGCACGGCGACGCCGTATTTCGCCATGAGCTGCTTGGCCTGGTATTCGTGGATATTCATGCGGTCAGCCTTCCCGGCAATTGCATCGATGTGGGGGGAAGCGGATGCGCCATCGACCGGCGGTGCAACGCAGGCCCCACTCCTGCGCCTCTCCGCCGGCCCTCCGGTACTCTAACACCCAATGGCCCGGGTTCAACCGGGCCAAGGGCGCTCCTTCATGGTCAGCCCGCCGAGGCGTCCATGTTCTTCACCACCTCGACCAGCGCCTTCACGGCGCCGACCGAATGGTCGAACATCTTCTTCTCGTCGGCATTCAGTTCGATCTCGACAATGCGCTCGACACCCTTCGCGCCGATCACCACCGGCACGCCGACATAAAGACCGTCGAGGCCGTAGGCGCCCTTCACATAGGCGGCGCAGGGCAGCACGCGCTTCTTGTCGCGCAGGTAGCTCTCGGCCATCTGGATCGCCGAGGAGGCCGGCGCGTAGAAGGCCGAACCGGTCTTCAGCAGACCGACGATCTCGGCGCCGCCATCACGGGTGCGCTGCACGATCTGGTCGATCTTCTCCTGCGTGGACCAGCCCATCTTGATCAGGTCCGGCACCGGGATGCCGGCGACGGCGGAGTAGCGCACCAGCGGCACCATCGTGTCGCCATGGCCGCCCAGCACGAAGGCGTTCACATCCTCGACCGAGACCTTGAATTCCTCGGCCAGGAAATAGCGGAAGCGCGCCGAGTCCAGCACGCCGGCCATGCCGACGACCTTCTCGTGCGGCAGGCCGCAGGCCTCGCGCAGCACGCCGACCATCACGTCCAGCGGGTTGGTGATGCAGATCACGAAGGCATCGGGGCAGTGCGCCTTGATGCCGGCGCCGACCGAGCGCATGACCTTGGTGTTGATACCGACCAGGTCGTCGCGGCTCATGCCCGGCTTGCGCGGCACGCCGGCGGTGACGATGACGACATCGGCACCCTTCAGATCGGCATAGTCGTTGGTGCCGGAAACCGCCGCGTCGAAATCCTCGACCGGGGAGGCCTGCGCGATGTCCAGCGCCTTGCCCTGCGGCATGCCCTCGGCAATGTCGAACAGGACGATGTCGCCCAGCTCCTTCAGGCCTGCCAGAAGGGCGAGGGTGCCGCCGATATTGCCGGCGCCGACGAGTGCGATCTTGTTCCGTGCCATGAATCCGCTCCGCTTGCGATGGTAAGGGCCGTCTATTGACAAAACCTTACGGCCTGCGCCGCGTCAGACTCTGTTACCGGCTGCCCGGTGGCCGGCCGCCAAAGGCCGGTCATCGCGCGTGCCGCCATGGCCTGCCGCGCCGCGAAAAAGTGTCGGGTTACTAGCGCGATTTCGAGGAGGGGGCAAGGGAAAGCGGTCGCTGAAACAATCCCTTCTCCAGAATCGCTCATTGTGCTGCCGCCACGGCTTCGGGCTCGGACGATTCCGCCGCCCGGCCCAGATGCGGGGCAGCGATGTAATCGGCCGACTGCATCTCCATCAGGCGGCTGACCGTGCGCTGAAACTCGAAGGCGCCATCGCCCTCCCGGTACAGCGTCTCCGGCGCCGATTCGGCGGAGCAGACGAAGTTCGCCTTGCGCTCGTACAGCGCATCAACCAGGTGGATGAAGCGCCGCGCCTCGTTGCGGTTCTCCTTGCCGAGGCGCGGTATGCCCTCGACGATCACCGTATGGTAGCGGTCGGCAATGGCGAGATAATCGGAAGCGCCCAGCGCCTTGCGGCACAGATCGTCGAAGGTGAACCAGGCAACGCCGCGCGCCGCCTTCGGCACCGGCACGAGGCGGCCCAGCACGCTGACATTGTCCGGCGCGCCGGACGCGCCATCAGTCAGCTCGCGGAAGATATTCTCCAGCGCTGCGGCCGCCTTCTCGTCCAGCGGCGCGTGATAGACCGGCATGCCGCGCAGCCGGTCGAGCCGGTAATCGGTGTCGCCGCTGACCGACAGCACGTCCAGCTTCTGCTTTACGAGGTCGATGAAGGGCAGGAAGCGCTCGCGCTGCAGCCCGCCCTTATAAAGATCGTCCGGCGCCTTGTTGGAGGTGGCGACCACGACGACGCCCAGCGCGAACAGCGCCTCGAACAGCCGGCCCAGGATCATCGCATCGGCGATGTCGTTCACGTCGAACTCGTCGAAGCAGAGCAGCCAGGCCTCGGCGGCGATCTCCTTCGCGGTCGGCGGGATCGGGTCGCCGCCTTCCTTCTTCGCCTGCTGGCGCAGCCGGTGCAGGCGGCCATGTACCTCGGCCATGAATTCGTGGAAATGCACGCGGCGCTTCTTCTCGACCGGCGCGCCGGCGAAGAACAAATCCATCACCATGGATTTGCCGCGCCCGACCGGGCCGTAGAAATAAATGCCCTGCGGCGGCGGCGTGACATCCTTGTGCCGACGCCCGAAGCCGAAGCGCGCGAACCAGCCTTCCTCGCCACCGCCATTCGGGCGGTGGTTCTTCAAGGCATTATGCAGGCTCTGCAGCTTCTCGACCGCCAGCTCCTGATGCTGGTCGGGCTTCAGCGCGCCCTCGGCCTTCTGCTGCCGGTAGAGATGAAGCGGTCCGTCGGACATGCCCTGCCATGTGGGTCTGGATGATCGGTCCGCCAAGGATTTAACCGACAGCGGTTAACAAAGAAAGAATCTCTAGCGCATCCATTCGTCGGGATAGACGCCCCAGGTCTCGATCGGCTGCACCCAGCCGGTGAGGCCCGCCGCCTTGACCCGGCACCAGGCGGGGCGACATTCCTGCAGCTCGCCGATCACGCCGGGTTCCACCTTTGCCACCAGCGGCGCGCTTTCCGTCGGCTCGCGCCGCAAACTGGCGAGCGGCGCGGTGAAGACGATGGTGCGCTTGCCCGACAAAAGGCTCTGATGCACCCAGCCCTCGGTGCCCTCGACATCGCGGATGCGCCGCCAGGTATCGAATTCGGCGACGATCTCCACCGGCATGTCCTTGCGCAGGAACACCCAGTCGATGGGGTAGCGCACGCCGGGGCCGGTGCGGATGTTCACCTCGCCGGAGCGCAGCGAGACGAAGCGCGGGATCGGCAGGCCGGAAGGGCTCTGCTGTGCCTGGACCAGCGCCGGCAGCAGCGCCACCAGCATCGCAAGGCAGGCCAGCGCAGGCAGGAGGATTCGGCGGGGCAATGTGGCTGATGTCATCGATTCGGTGGCGGATGCGTATCGGAAAGCTGGACCCTAGCAGACGGCGTATTATAACGGTGCAGCTTTCACCCGGTACAGGTCAAGCGGGCGGGATGCGCGCCTGCGCTACATCATGCTAGGGTCTGTCGCAAGGGCAGGGCTGGAAACAGGGTCAAGAGGAAGGCCCAAGAGGAAGGCAGGGACGGGACAATGCCGAACAGCGCCAAGAAACCGACCATCGTGGTCACCCGCAAGCTGCCGGACGCGGTCGAGACCCGCATGATGGAGCTGTTCGACGCGCGCCTGAACCTCGACGACCGGCCGATGACCCCGGCGGAGCTGATTGAGGCGGTGAAGGTGGCCGATGTGCTGGTGCCGACCGTTACCGACCGCGTGGATGCCCGCATCCTGGCGCAGGCCGGCCCGCAGCTGCGGCTCATCGCCTCCTTCGGTACCGGCGTCGATCACATCGACCTGGCGACCGCGCGGCAGAAGGGCATCACCGTCACCAACACGCCGGGCGTGCTGACCGAAGACACCGCCGATATGACGATGGCGCTGGTGCTTGCCGTGTCGCGCCGGCTGACCGAGGGCGAGCGGCTTGTGCGCTCCGGCACCTGGGAAGGCTGGGGTCCGACGCTGATGCTGGGCCACCGCATCGGCGGCAAGCGGCTGGGCATCATCGGCATGGGACGGATCGGCCAGGCGGTGGCGAAGCGCGCGCGGGGCTTCGGCCTGTCGATCCACTACCACAACCGGCGGCGCGTCCATCCCGACATCGAGGCAGAGCTGGAGGCCACATACTGGGAGAGCCTGGACCAGATGCTGGCTCGCATGGATGTGATCTCGATCAACTGCCCGCACACGCCGGCGACCTATCACCTGCTCTCCGCCCGGCGGCTGAAACTGCTGCGCCCGACCAGCATCGTGGTGAACACCTCGCGCGGCGAGGTGATCGACGAGAATGCACTGGCACGCGCACTGGCCGGGCGCGAGATCGCCGGCGCCGGCCTAGATGTCTTCGAGCACGAGCCGGCAATCAACCCGAAGCTGTTGGAACTCGACAATGTGGTGCTGATGCCGCATATGGGCTCGGCCACCATCGAGGGCCGCATCGATATGGGCGAGAAGGTCATCATCAACATCAAGACCTTCATCGACGGCCACACCCCGCCCGACCGCGTGCTGGAGCAGATGTTCTAAACATCCGCGCAAGAAGCGGGTGGCGGCAGCCCTTCCAATCCCGTTCATTGCCCCTTCCGGCAACGACCAAGGAACACCGCGATGCGTCCGACCGTGCCCGCCCCGCTGATGGGGCCAACGGAATGGCTGCTGCTGATCGTCCTGTCGGTGCTGTGGGGCGGCTCCTTCCTGTTCGCCAAGATCGCCGTCACCCATGTGCCGCCGCTGGTCGTGGTCTGGCTGCGCGTCTGCATTGCCGCCGCCATCCTGCTGGCGCTGCTGCCGGCCTTCGGCGTCCGGCTGCCGCGCGACGGGCGATTCTGGCGCGAGGTCGCGGTGATGGGGATGCTGAACAATGTCGCCCCCTTCGCGCTGATCTTCTGGGGCCAGCAGGAGATCGGCGCCAGCCTGGCCGGCATCCTGAACGCGACGACGCCCTTCTTCACCGTACTGCTGGCGCATCTGCTGACGCGGGACGAGCGCATCACCGGGGCGAAGCTGGCCGGGCTGCTGATAGGGCTTGCCGGTGTGGTGGCGATGATCGGGCCGGACGCGCTGGCCAGCCTCGGCGGGGCGGGGCTAGGCACGACGCTGGCGCAGCTTGCCATTGTCGGGGCCGCCTTCTCCTATGGCTGCGCCAATATCTTCGGCCGGCGCTTCCGCGATCGCCCGCCGATGGCGCTGGCCTGCGGGCAGCTTTCCATGTCGGCGCTGATCCTCACGCCAATTATCCTGACATTCCAGGCGCCCTGGAGCCTGCCGGTGCCGCCGGCCGAGGCCATCGCCGCCATCGTAGCACTGGCGGTTGCAAGCACGGCGCTCGCCTATGTGATCTTCTTCCGCATCCTGGCGAAGGCAGGCGCAACCAATGTCGCGCTGGTTACCTTCCTGGTGCCGGCGAGCGCCATCCTGCTGGGCGCGCTGGTACTGGGCGAACGGCTGGCGCCGATGCAGATGCTGGGCCTTGCCGGCATCCTGTGCGGGCTGGCCGCCATCGACGGGCGGCTGTGGCGCCGGATAACCCTCAGGCGACCTGCCGGATCTCCGTGATGCTGGGGGCTGTCCCGCAGAGCGGGCAGTCCGGGTCCTTGGGAATCTTCACCGTCTGGAACCGGCTGGACAGCGCGTCATAGAGCATCAGCCGGCCGGCGAGACTGTCGCCGAGGCCAAGGATTTCCTTCAGGATTTCGGTTGCCTGCAGCGTGCCGATGACACCGGCCACCGCCCCCAGGATACCCGCCTGGGAACAGCGCGGGATCAGGTCGGCCGGCGGCTTTTCCGGGAACAGGCAGCGATAGCAGGGGCAGCCCGCCTCATGCGCCTTGAACACGGAAATCTGCCCCTCAAAGCGCAGCAGCGCCCCGGACACGAGCGTCTTGCGCGCGAAATAACAGGCATCGTTCAGCAAATAGCGGCAGTCGAAATTGTCTGACCCGTCGGCGACGATGTCGTAGCCGGCGACCAGCGCCGCCACATTGTCCTGCGTCAGCTTCTCGCGGTGGGCGATGATGTCGATGCCTGGATTGAGCGCCCGCACCGTGTCGATGGCGCTATCCACCTTCAGCCGGCCCAGATCGGCGGTGCCGTGGATGATCTGGCGCTGCAGGTTCGACAGCTCGACCTCGTCATAATCGACAACGCCCAGCGTGCCGACACCGGCGGCGGCCAGATACATCAGCAGCGGCGCGCCGAGGCCGCCGGCGCCGATGACCAGCACCCGCGCCCCCAGCAGCTTCTCCTGCCCCTCCTCCCCGACCTCGTCGAGGATGAGATGGCGGGCATAGCGATGGAATTGCTCGTCGTTCAGTTCCATGGGCCACTCCCCCAGGGTAATGGGGTCAGCGGGACGGTCAGGCCTCTTCCGGCGCCTGCTCCCGGCCGGGCTGCGGTATCGCCGTCACGTTGAAGCCGGAATCCACATACAGCACCTCGCCGGTCACACCCGCCGACAGGTCGCTCAGCAGATAGAGGCCGGCGCCGCCGATCTCGTCCAGCGTGACGTTGCGGCGCAGCGGCGAATGGGTCTGGGTGAAGCGGTACACATAGCGGGCATCGCTGATCGCCGAGCCCGCCAGCGTGCGCATCGGCCCGGCGGAGATCGCGTTCACCCGGATGTTGTTCTCGCCCAGATCGACGGCGAGATAGCGCACGCTCGCCTCCAGCGCCGCCTTGGCCACGCCCATGACATTGTAGTTCGGCGTCACCCGCTCCGCGCCCAGATAGGACAGCGTCACCAGACTGCCGCCCTCGCTCATCAGCGGGGCTGCGCGCTTGGCGATGTTGGTGAAGGAGAAGCAGGAGATATCCAGCGTGCGGCGGAAATTGTTGCGCGTGGTATCGAGATAGCGCCCCTTCAGCTCCGTCTTGTCGGAATAGGCGATGGCGTGGACCACGAAATCCAGCCGGTCCCAGCGTTTCGACAGCCCGTCGAAGGCGGAATCGATGCTGGCTTCCGACACCACGTCACAGGACAGGGTGATGTCGGAGCCGACGGATTCCGCCAGCGGACCGACCCGCCGGGCGAAGGAGTCCGACTGGTAGGTGAAGGCTAGTTCCGCGCCATGCGCGGCCAGCGCCCTGGCAATGCCCCAGGCGATCGAATGATCGTTGGCGACGCCCATGATCAGCCCGCGCTTGCCGGCCATCAGCAGCTGCGGCGCGGCACCGTCCGCTGCCGGAGCGGCGGAATCGGTCAGCGGTTTGTCGATGCTTGCCATGTATGTCAGCCGTTATAGCGCCGAAGGGCCAGGACAGCATTGGTGCCGCCGAAGCCGAAACTGTTGGAAAGGGCGAGGTCGATCTGCTTGTCCATGGCCGTGCGGGCGATGGGCAGGTCGGCGAACGCCTCGTCGATGGTCTCGATATTGGCGGACGCGGCGATGAACCCGTCACGCATCATCAGCAGCGTGTAGATCGCCTCATGCACGCCGGCCGCCCCCAGGGAATGGCCGGTCAGCGACTTTGTGGAGGCGATGACGGGCATATCCTCGGCGAACACCTGGCGCAGCGCATCGGTCTCGCGCTGGTCGCCCACCGGCGTCGCGGTGCCGTGGGTGTTCACGTAATCGACTTTCCCCTCGACTCCGTGCAGCGCCATCTGCATGCAGCGCACCGCACCCTCGCCCGAGGGCTGCACCATGTCATGGCCGTCGGAGGTGGCGCCATAGCCGACCACCTCGGCATAGATCTTGGCGCCGCGCGCCTTCGCATGCTCCAACTCTTCCAACACCAGCACGCCGCCGCCGCCGGAGATCACGAAGCCGTCGCGCCCGGCATCGTAGGGCCGGGACGCCTTTTCCGGCGTATCATTGTACTTGGAGGACATGGCGCCCATGGCGTCGAACAGCACCGACATGGTCCAGTGCAGCTCCTCGCCGCCGCCGGCGAAGACGATGTCCTGCTTGCCGAGCTGGATCAGTTCCGCCGCATTGCCGATGCAATGCGCCGAGGTCGAGCAGGCGGAGCTGATCGAATAGTTCACGCCCTTGATCTGGTAGAAGGTGGACAGGCAGGCGGAGTTGGTGCTCGACATGCAGCGCGGCACCTGGTACGGGCCGACCCGCTTCGGCCCCTTCTCGCGCGCCGTGTCGAAGGCCAGCATCATGTTGCTGGTGGACGGCCCGCCCGAGCCCATGATCAGGCCGGTGCGCGGATTGACGACGTCCTTCTCCTCCAGCCCGGAATCGGCGATGGCCTGTTCCATGGCGAGGTAGTTGTACGCCGCACCCGGCCCCATGAAGCGGAGCAGCTTGCGGTCAATCGTCTCTTCCAGGTCGATCTTCAGGGAACCGTGCACCTGGCAGCGGAACCCCATTTCCTTGTAGTCCTCGGCCGGGACGATCCCCGATGTGCCGGCGCGCAGCGCGCTGGAGACCTCATCGGCGCTGTTGCCGATGGAGGAGATGACGCCGAGACCGGTAACGACAACACGACGCATGGCTCAGCTCCCTGCCGCCATTGCCGCCGCCGGGGCGGTTTCCGGCTGGAACAGCCCGACACGGATGTCCTTCGCCTCGTAGATCGTCTCGCCGTCGCAGATCACCCGGCCATCGGCGATGCCCAGCACCAGCTTGCGGCGAATGACGCGCTTGATGTCCAGCGCATAGACCACCTTCTTCGCAGTCGGCAGCACCTGGCCCATGAACTTCACCTCGCCCACGGCCAGCGCGCGCCCGGCGCCTGGCGAGCCGCCCCAGCCCAGGAAGAAGCCCAGCAGCTGCCACAGCGCATCCATGCCGAGGCAGCCCGGCATCACCGGGTCATTCTCGAAATGGCATTTGAAGAACCAGAGGTCCGGATTGATGTCGAATTCAGCGGTCACGATGCCCTTGCCGTGCTCGCCGCCTTCCTCGCGGATTTCCGTGATTCGGTCGAACATCAGCATGGGCGGCAGCGGCAGCTGCGCGTTACCGGGTCCGAACAGATCGCCATGCGCACAGGCCAGCAGATCCTGATAATCGTATGTTTGCTTACGGTCGGCCATGTTGGCTGAGGCTTCTTTCCTGTTTGCTTGCGGCCATATCTGGCAATGCACGCCGTAACGCGCCCGCCAGCCCTCCATGGCCAGCGATTCTAGCCGAACAGCGCGTTCCAGCGAAACCACAAATGGCAGGCCCGGCGGCACGACGCAACCCCCGCCGGTTTATTGAAACGGCGTCGAAGTGTAACAGAACCGAAAGCCGGGCCTTGCGCAGCGGCATGGACATCTTTTAGAACGACTATATATAAATATATCAGATTACCCGCAGGCACGGCGCCGCAGGCAGGCAAAGAAGCATGGACAGACTCCGTACCCACACCCACAACATCGAGCGGCTGAAGGCGGCCGGGCTGCGCCCGACCCGTCAGCGCCTGGCGCTGGCACAGCTGCTGTTCGGCACTGGCGACCGCCATGTGACCGCCGAACAGCTGCATGGCGAGGCGCTGGAAGCCAGGGTGCCGGTCTCGCTGGCCACGGTTTACAACACGCTGCACCAGTTCACCGAATCCGGGCTGCTGCGCGAAGTGGTGGTGGAGGCCAGCCGATCCTATTTCGACACCAACACCGGCAGGCACCATCATTTCTTCGTCACCGACAGCGGCGACCTGATGGACATCCCGGCCGGCGATATCGCGCTGGGCGAGCTGCCGCTGCCGCCCGAGGGTACGGAGATCGACAGCGTCGAGGTTATCATCCGCGTACGGCGCGAACCGCGGGCGGCCGGCTGAAGGGGACGGCCCGCTGAGGGTTGCAATTAGCGGTATTTAATTACCCCGCGCGGTGGTGGTGACGGGGCCGTGTGAGAATGAGTTTCATTCAAAATATTATTTTGTAACAAGCGGTTAAAATTCCGTTTGGAACAATTCAAATCTATTGACTTGCCTCCGGCTTCGCTCCATATCCACTCACGTTGAAGTGATCGACAGCCCGGCGCCGAACCCCAGCCATCGATCCGCAATCGGACATCACGGCATCGGCTCCGGCTTCATACATGCGAGAGCAGGAAGGAGAGAGTCATGGCCAATCTGAAGGGTTCCAAGACCTTCGACAATCTGAAGGAAGCGTTCGCCGGCGAGAGCCAGGCGAACCGCCGCTACCTCTATTTCGCCCAGAAGGCCGACGTCGAGGGCTATAACGACGTTGCCGCCGTGTTCCGCTCGACCGCCGAGGGCGAGACCGGCCACGCGCACGGCCATCTGGAGTTCATGGAAAGCGTCGGCGACCCGGCCACCGGCGAGCCGATCGGCGCCACCGACCTGAACCTGAAGGCCGCCATCGCCGGCGAGACGCACGAGTACACCGACATGTACCCGGGCATGGCGCGCACCGCCCGCGAGGAAGGCTTCGACGAGATCGCCGACTGGTTCGAGACCCTGGCGAAGGCCGAGAAGAGCCACGCCGGCCGCTTCCAGAAGGCCCTCGACAGCCTGAACAGCTAAGCTGTCCGGATGAGGCTCCCCGCCAGGCAACCGGCGGGGAGCTTCGCCTTTTCCAAATTATTCTTTCAAGGCATTCCTTAAATCATTGCCGCGCCGGAACGATCCAGGCGCGCCTTAGGGGAGAAGCAGCATGAAGGAAGGCAGTCTCGAGGCGCCGACCCGCCACCCGCTGGCCTGGACCGACCCGGATTTCTATGATGAGGCGAAGCTCGACGAGGAGCTGCGCCGGGTATTCGACATCTGCCATGGCTGCCGCCGCTGCTTCAATCTGTGCGACAGCTTCCCCCGCCTGTTCGACCTGATCGACGAATCGGAATCGGGCGAGCTGGATTCCGTCAGCTCGGCGGACTTCAAGCCGGTCGTGGACGCCTGCACGCTGTGTGACATGTGCTTCCTGACCAAGTGTCCCTATGTGCCGCCGCACGAGTTCAACCTGGACTTCCCGCACCTGATGCTGCGCTACCGCGCCGTCGAGCGGAAGAAGCAGGGCACGCCCTTCGTCGAGAAGCAGGTCACCGAGACCGACCGCAATGGCAAGCTGGCCGCTCCCGTCGCCGGCATCGCCAACTGGGCGACCGATCTGAAGAACGGCACGACCCGAGGCCTGATGGAGAAGGCCGGCGGCATCGACAAGCGCGCCGCGCTGCCGAAGTTCCATTCCAAGACCTTCACCCGCGCCGCCAAGAGCGACGTGCCGGAGGTCAATACGGCCGCCCCGGCCTACGGCCGCAAGGCGGCGCTCTACGCCACCTGCTTCGTGAACTACAACAATCCCGACACCGGCATGGCCGCGCGCCGGGTGCTGGCGAAGAACGGTGTCGAGACCGAGGTGGTCTACCCGTCCTGCTGCGGCATGCCGCAGCTGGAACAGGGCGACATCGAATCGGTGGCGAAGAAGGCGCGATCCGTCGCCCAGGAAATGAAGCCCTGGATCGACAAGGGCTACGACATCGTGGCGCTGACGCCGTCCTGCGCACTGATGCTGAAATTCGAATGGCCGCTGATCGTGCCGGATGATGAGGATGTGAAGCGGCTGTCAGCGGCGACGAAGGATATCAGCGAGTACGTCGTCGATATCGCCAAGAAGGAAGGGCTGGCTGAGGGCATCCAGGCGCTGGATGGCGGTGTCACCGTCCATATCGCCTGCCATGCCCGCGCCCAGAATATCGGCCAGAAGGCAGCCGAGATGCTGCGCCTGATCCCGGACACCAAGGTCTCGGTGATCGAGCGCTGCTCCGGCCATGGCGGCTCCTGGGGTATCTTCAAGGAGAATTTCGACATCGCCCTGAAGGTCGGAAAGCCGGTTGCCCGGCAGGCGCTGAAGGAGGCGAACAAATATGTCGTCTCCGAATGCCCGCTGGCCGGCCTGCACATTCTGCAGGGGATGGAGGAGATCGAGAAGGACGCCGCCATTCCCAGCCAGTCCGAACACCCCATCGAGCTGGTCGCCAAGGCCTACGGGCTGTGAGCGGCGACCGCTCATAACGACGCAAACGGAGGTCCCATGATGCCTGCTACGGCAAAGCAGATCACGCACGCGGATATCCTGCCGCTGCCTGACTACATGAAGATCCGCAAGGAGCGCCGCAGCGCCGTCGTGGCGCTGAAGAAGAACCGGCGCCTGGCGGTCGGCCCGCACGCTACCTTCTATTTCGAGAATTTCGAGACTATGCTGAGCCAGGTTCAGGAGATGCTCTACATCGAGAAGGGCGGCGATGAGCAGGTCGAGGACGAGCTGAGCGCCTACAACCCGCTGATCCCGCAGGGGCGCGAGCTGGTCGCCACGGTGATGTTCGAGATCGATGACGAGGTGCGCCGTCGCCGTGTGCTGGCCACCCTCGGTGGCATCGAACACCAGATGTTCATCAAGGTCGGTGGCGAGACCGTGAAGGGTGTCGCCGAGGACGATCTCGACCGCACCACGGCGGACGGCAAGGCATCCTCCGTGCAGTTCGTGCATTTCCCCTTCACCGAGGCGCAGATCGCGGCCTTCCGCAAGCCGGGCGCCGAGGTGGTGCTGGGCTTCAGCCACGAGAATTACCCGCACATGACGGTGATGCCCGAAGCGGTGCGCGAGGCGCTGGCGAAGGATTTCGACTGAGCCTTCCGCATTACTGGAAATAATACAGGCCCCCGCGCGCTGCACAGCCGCGGGGGTTTCTGTTTGTCCTTGCCATTCGCCCACCGCATGCTCAAATACGTGACGAATTCGTATATTCTATAATTTCACTGATTTGAGGTGTGTTATGTCAGGGCAGCAGGCAGACTTTCGCGGCAAGATCTATGACAGCATCCTGGACACCATCGGCGCGACGCCGCTGGTCCGGGTGAACCGGCTGGCCGAGGCGCATGGCGTGCAGGCCGAGATCATCGGCAAGCTGGAATTCTTCAACCCGCTGGCCTCGGTGAAGGACCGCATCGGCTTCGCCATGATCGATGCCGCCGAGAAGGCGGGCGCGCTGAAGCCGGGCGCGGTCATTGTCGAGCCGACCTCCGGCAATACCGGCATCGCGCTGGCCTTCGTGGCGGCCGCCAAGGGCTACCGGCTGATCCTGACCATGCCGGAGAGCATGTCGGTCGAGCGCCGCAAGATGCTGAAGTTGCTGGGCGCCGAGCTTGAGCTGACCCCCGCCGACAAGGGCATGAAGGGCGCCATCGCCAAGGCGGAGGAGATTGTCGCCGCCACGCCGGGTGCCTTCATGCCGCAACAGTTCAAGAATGCCGCCAACCCGGCGATCCATCGTGTCACCACAGCGGAGGAAATCTGGACCGATACCGCCGGCACGGCGGATGTGCTGATCAGCGGTGTGGGCACCGGCGGCACGCTGACCGGCGTGTCCGAGGTGCTGAAGCAGCGTAAGCCCGGCTTCCTGACCGTTGCGGTGGAGCCGGAGGACAGCCCGGTGCTGTCCGGCGGCCAGCCGGGCCCGCACAAGATTCAGGGCATTGGTGCGGGCTTCGTGCCGGACATCCTGCAGACCGGCCTGATCGACGAGATCGTCCGCATCGGCAACGAGACGGCGATGAAGACGGCGCGCGAGGCGGCCCGGCTGGAAGGGCTGCCGGTCGGCATCTCCTCGGGTGCCGCTCTGGCCGCCGCCATTGAGGTCGGCAAGCGGCCGGAGATGGCGGGCAAGCGCATCGTCGCCATCATCCCGTCTTTCGCCGAGCGCTACCTCTCGACCGCCCTGTTCGACGGGCTGTAAGGGCTACAGCGCCAGCAGCTTGTCCGGGCAGTCGGTGACCAGGATATCCATGCCGTCCGCCAGCAGGCGGGCGGCATCCGCCGGCTCGTTGACCGTATAGGCCAGCGCCTTCATGCCGACGGCATGGACCGCGTCGATCCGTTCCTTCGTGTAGCGGCGGAAATTGCCGTTCACACTGACCGACTTCAGCCGCGCCGCATCCTCCAGCCAGCCTTCCTTGAAATCGTCCGTCAGATAGCCGCGCGACAGGTCCGACGCCTCGGCCAGTGCCACTTCCAGCGCCGCCGGCTTGAAGCTGGAGAACTGGAAGGGGGCATCACTCTTCCAGTTCTCCTGTACGATCTTTACCGTGGCGGCGGCGGTCTCGCGTTCGCGGCCGGGGCAGGGCTTGATCTCGACATTCACGCCCATGCCGAGCTCGGCGATCAGTTCCAGCGCTTCGGCCAGGGTCGGGATGCGCTCGCCCGCGAAATCCGGGCCGAACCAGCCGCCGGCATCCAGCGCGCGCAGCGCGGCGAAGCTCTGCTCCGCCACTGGCCCCTCGCCATTGTTGGTTCGCCCCAGCACATTGTCGTGGTGGCAGATGACAATGCCGTCGGCGCTCAGCTTGGCATCCAGCTCCACCATTTTGGCACCGGCCTCGGCGGCCTTGCGGAAGCCGGCCAGCGTGTTCTCCGGCGCCAGCGCGGCGGCCCCGCGATGGCCGACAATCCTCGGAAATTCCATATCTAAACTCTCCACACGAAAGAGGCGGCACCCGAAGGTGCCGCCCCAATGCCGTTCAGACAAGCGCCGGTTTTACTCGGCCGCATCGTCCTTCTTCGACAGGTCCTCGCCGGTCTCCTGATCGATCTTCTTCATCGACAGCTTGACCTTGCCGCGGTCATCGAAGCCCAGCACCTTCACCTTCACGGTGGCGCCGACATCGACCACATCCGTCACCTTGCCGACCCGGCCCTCGGCCAGCTCGGAGATGTGGACGAGGCCATCCTTCGGGCCCAGGAAGTTCACGAAGGCGCCGAAATCCATGACCTTCACGACCTTGCCGGTGTAGATCACGCCGACCTCCGGCTCCGCCACGATCTCGCGGATCCAGTTGATCGCCTTCTGGCTCGACTCGTCGCTGACGGCGGCAACCTTCACCACACCATCATCGTCGATGTCGATCTTGGCGCCGGTCACTTCGCAGATCTCGCGGATCACCTTGCCGCCCGGGCCGATGATGTCGCGGATCTTGTCCTTCGGGATGTTGATGGTGGTGATGCGCGGCGCATTCTCGGACACGCCTTCGCGCGCACCGGTCAGTGCCTTCGCCATCTCGCCCAGGATGTGCAGCCGGCCACCCTTCGCCTGATCCAGGGCGATCTTCATGATCTCCTTGGTGATCGAGGTGATCTTGATGTCCATCTGCAGCGAGGTCACACCCTGCTCGGTGCCGGCCACCTTGAAGTCCATGTCACCGAGGTGATCCTCGTCGCCCAGGATGTCCGACAGGACGGCGAAACGGTCGCCTTCCTTGATCAGGCCCATGGCGATACCAGCCACCGGGCGCTTCAGCGGCACGCCCGCATCCATCATCGACAGCGAGCTGCCACACACCGTCGCCATCGAGGAGGAACCGTTGGATTCGGTGATCTCCGAGACGATGCGGATGGTGTAGGGGAAGTCTTCCTTCGCCGGCAGCAGCGGGCGCAGGGCGCGCCAGGCCAGCTTGCCATGACCGATCTCACGGCGGCCCGGCGACCCCATGCGGCCAGCCTCACCGACCGAATAGGGCGGGAAGTTGTAGTGCAGCATGAAGTTTTCGCGGTATTCGCCTTCCAGCGCGTCGATGATCTGCTCGTCCTGGCCGGTGCCCAGCGTCGTCACGACGATGGCCTGGGTCTCGCCACGGGTAAACAGCGCCGAGCCGTGGGTGCGCGGCAGCACGCCCACTTCCGACACGATCGGACGGACGGTCTTGGTGTCGCGGCCATCGATGCGCAGGCCGGTGTCGAGGATGGCGCCGCGCACAACGTCGGCCTCCAGCTCCTTCAGCACCGAGCCGAGCTTGTCCAGCGGCAGGCCTTCCTCGCCCGCCAGCACGGCCTTCACCTCGTCCTTCACCGCGCCGACCTTGGCGTAGCGCTCGGCCTTCTGGGTCTCCTTGTAAGCCTCGACCAGCTTGGCGCGGCCCAGCTCGGCCACGCGGGCCTGCAGCTTGTCCAGCCCCTCGGCCGGCGGGGTAAGGTCCCACGGCTCCTTCGCGGCCTGCTCGGCCAGCTCGATGATCGCATCGATCACCGCCTGCATGGCGTCATGGCCGAAGGTGACAGCGCCCAGCATGATCTCCTCGGACAGCTCATGGGCTTCCGATTCGACCATCAGCACGCCTTCCTGCGTGCCGGCCAGCACCAGATCCAGCTGCGAGGTCGAAACCTCTTCCTGCAGCGGGTTCAGGATGTATTCGCCATCCTTGTAGCCGACGCGCGCGGCACCGATCGGGCCCATGAAGGGCATGCCCGACAGGGTCAGCGCAGCAGACGCGCCAACCATCGCGACGATGTCCGGATCATTTTCCAGATCGTGGCTGAGGACGGTGCAGACGACCTGCGTCTCGTTGCGGTAGGAGGGGTGGAACAGCGGGCGGATCGGGCGGTCGATCAGGCGGGAGGTCAGCACCTCCTTCTCGGTCGGCCGGCCTTCGCGCTTGAAGAAGCCGCCGGGGATCTTGCCCGCGGCGAAGGTCTTCTCCTGGTAATTCACGGTGAGCGGGAAGAAGTCCTGCCCTTCCTTGGGGGCCTTGGCGCCAACAGCGGTGCACAGCACCGTGGTCTCGCCATAGGTGGCCATCACGGCGCCATGCGCCTGACGCGCGATCTTGCCGGTCTCCAGGACCAGCGTACGGCCGCCCCACTCGATTTCTTTACGGTAAACGGTAAACATACGGATATATCCTCGTCGTGCGGAACCCGCGCGTCCGGTCAGAAGAGCTGATGATCTATGGGAGGCGGTGGGGCCGGCTCGTCCTCGCCGACCCTTGTCGGCGGCGATGCCCAGCTTATCGACGACCCATATGGTCGGGTTCCAGTTCTTGCTTTCTCTTCTTTGCGCGCCCGTTCTATGTCACGGAACGCATGCAAGGTCAATCGAAAGCGGCGTTCAGCCCCCGGCTGCGACCCCCCAACGAAAAACGCCGCCGGTTTCCCGGCGGCGTTTCCGTACATCCGAAGATGCGGCGATCAGCGGCGCAGGCCGAGGCGACCGATCAGCCCCTCGTAGCGCGACTGGTCCTTGCGCTTCAGATAGTCCAGCAGACGACGGCGCTGACCGACCAGAACCAGAAGGCCACGACGCGAATGGTGGTCCTTCTTGTGGTCGTTCAGATGGTCGGTCAGGTTGCGGATGCGCTCGCTCATGATCGCGACCTGCACTTCCGGCGAACCGGTGTCGCCCTCGCCCTGGGCGTATTCCTTGATGAGCTCCTGCTTGCGCTCGGCGGTAATCGACATCGTCAACTCCTCATAGTCAGAGGTTGAATACGCGCACCGGGTGAAGCCTGCCCTCGGCGAACCGTGTCAGCGCGACCGGCTTTCCTTCAGCCATGGCGCAGACGATGTCCGCCTTGTCCAGATCGCCGAGCCTGCCGATATCGGCCGCCCGGAACATCGGGATGGCCTGACCGGACCTTAGCTGGCTCGCTTCACTGCCGTTCAGGGCCAGGGCCGGGATGTCGTCCAGCGCGGTCTCGATCGGCAACAGGTGCGATTGAAGGCCGGGACCATGCGCGGATTCCTCCAGCGAATCAAGCGAAATCGCGTGGTCCAGCGTGAAGGGGCCGCTGCGCGTGCGGCGCAGCGCCGTGACATGGCCGACCGTGCCCAGCGCCAGCGCCAGATCGCGGGCGAGGCTGCGCACATAGGTACCCTTGCCGCAATCCACCTCGAATTCCGCATGATCGGTATCGATGATGCGCGAGAGAGCCAGCCGCGTGATCGTGACGATGCGGGATTTCATCTCGACCGCCACATTGGCGCGCGCCAGATCATAGGCGCGCTCACCCTCGATCTTGATCGCGGAGTAGCGCGGCGGCACCTGCTCGACCTCGCCCAGGAAGCCCGGCAGCGCCGCGATGATATCGGCCTCAGCAGGGCGCATAGGGCTGGTATCGCACACGTCCCCCTCGCCATCGTCGGTGGTGCGCGCCTCGCCCCAGCGCACGGTGAAGCGGTAGGCCTTGCGGCCATCCATCACGAAGGGAACGGTCTTGGTGGCTTCGCCCAGCGCAATCGGCAGGACGCCGGTCGCCAGCGGATCGAGTGTGCCGGCATGGCCGGCCTTGGCGGCGTCGAACAGGCGGCGAACGATGGAAACGGCACGGGTCGAATTCAGCCCTATCGGCTTGTCGAGAACGACCCAGCCATCGACCTTTTCGCCACGGCGCTTACGCGCCATCGCCGCTATCCTCGTCCTCGTCGCTATCGCGTCTTTGATTGTCGAGGTCGCGCCGCACATCGGGGCGCAGCAGTACCGTGTCGATGCGCGCCGAGGATTCGAAGGCCGAATCATAGACGAAGCGGATCGCCGGCACATGGCGCAGCGTGATCTCGCGGGCGATCTGGCCGCGCAGATAGGCGGCCGAGCGGTTCAGCGCGGCCAGCACCTCCGGCGCGTGCGGCGCGTCGCTGGTCAGTTCGCCCAGCGGCATCACATAGGCGGTGGCATTGCGCAGATCCGGGCTGATGCGCACCTCGGTCACGGTGATCGAGACGCCCTCCAGGGCCGGATCGCGCAGATGTCCGCGCAGCAGGACGCTGGACAGCACATGACGCAGTTCCTCGCCAACGCGCAACTGGCGCTGGCTGGGACCGGCAAGGCTCCCGCCGCTATGAGGCTTTCGCTTCACCATGACGATTTCGGACCGCGCGCGCATGCGGGACCGGCCAGAGGCCGGCCCGGCCTAAAGGGCGCGGGCCACCTCCTCAACCTCGAAACACTCGATGACGTCGCCGTTGCGGATGTCGTCGTAATTCTCGAAGGCCATGCCGCATTCGTAGCCGTTGTTGACTTCGCGGACCTCGTCCTTGAAGCGGCGCAGCGTCTTCAGCGTGCCCTCGTGGATCACCACATTGTCGCGCAGCAGGCGGACCTTGGCGCCACGCTTCACCATGCCCTCGGTGACCATACAGCCGGCGACCTTGCCGACCTTGGTGATGTTGAAGACCTCGCGGATCTCGGCATTGCCGATATGGGTCTCGCGCACGACCGGCGAGAGCATGCCGCTGAGCAGCGCCTTCACGTCATCCACGACATTGTAGATGATCGAGTAATAGCGCATCTCGACACCGTCCCGGCGGGCCAGGTCACGGGCCTGCGGGTTGGCACGGACGTTGAAGCCGATCATCAGGGCGTTCGACGCCTTGGCCAGCGTCACGTCGCTTTCGTTGAAGGCACCGACACCAGCCTGCAGCACACGCACCGCGACCTCGTCATTCTCCAGCTTTTCCAGGCTGGCGCGGATGGCCTCGGTCGAGCCCTGCACGTCGGACTTGATGATGACCGACAGCTCCTTCTTCGCACCCTCGGCCAGCTGGGTGAACATCTGTTCCAGCGTGCCGCGGCCGGAGGTGGCGGCGGTCTGCTGGCGCAGCTTCGCCTGACGGTATTCGGCAATGTCGCGAGCCTGATTCTCGTTATCCACGACGATGAACTCGTCGCCGGCCTGCGGCGTGCCGTTCAGGCCCAGAACCTCGACCGGCGCGGACGGGCCGGCCTCTTCGATCTGGTTGCCCTTGTCGTCGAGCAGGGCGCGCACGCGGCCCCACTCGGCGCCGGCCACGAACACGTCGCCAACCTTCAGCGTGCCGCGCTGGATCAGCACGGTTGCCACGGAACCCCGGCCACGCTCGACCTTGGCTTCGACGATAGCGCCCTCGGCCTGACGGTCCGCATTGGCCTTCAGGTCCAGGATTTCCGCCTGCAGGAGGATAGCCTCCTCCAGCTTGTCCAGGTTGGTGCCTTCCTTGGCAGACACATTCACGCACAGCACGTCGCCGCCCAGATCCTCGACCACCAGCTCGTGCTGCAGCAGTTCCTGGTGCACGCGCTGCGGGTTGGCGCCCGGCTTGTCGATCTTGTTCACCGCCACGATGATCGGCACCTTCGCCGCCTTCGCATGGGTGATGGCCTCGACCGTCTGCGCCATGATGCCGTCATCGGCTGCGACCACCAGCACGACCAGGTCGGTCACGTTGGCGCCACGGGCACGCATCGAGGTGAAGGCCTCATGGCCCGGCGTATCCAGGAAGGTGATTTTCTGGCCCGAAGGCAGGTTCACCTGATAGGCGCCGATATGCTGGGTGATGCCGCCAGCCTCGCGGGCCGCGACGTCAGTCTTGCGCAGCGCGTCCAGCAGCGAGGTCTTGCCGTGATCGACATGGCCCATGATGGTGACGACCGGCGGACGCGGCTGCGTCGCTTCCGGCGCATCAGCCTCGCGGCGAATGCTGAACTCGACGTCGGACTCGGCGACACGGCGCATATTATGGCCGAACTCGCTGACCACCAGCTCCGCCGTATCGGCGTCGATCGGCTGGTTGATCGTGGCCATGACGCCCATGCGCATCAGCGCCTTGATGACGTCGGTGCCACGCTCGGCCATACGGTTGGCGAGTTCCTGCACGGTGATGGTCTCGGGGATGACGACGTCTCGCACGACCTTGTGGCGCTCCTGGTTGGCGCCCATCTGGCGCTGCTTCTCGCGTTCGCGCTGACGCCGGACCGAGGCCAGCGACCGCTGCCGCTCGCTGTCGTTCAGCGCATCGTTGATCGACAGCTTGCCGCTGCGGCGACGCTGTTCGCCGCGGCGCGGGGCAGGCGCCGGACGGCGGGCATCCGCCTTGCCGGCCCCACCGCCTGCGCGGCGGCGGCGGCCTTCCTCATCATCCTCGGCGGGCACCGCCTCGACGATCTTGGCAGCGGCACGCGCACCGGCCCGTTCAGCCGTGCGGTCCTCGTCCGCCACGGCGGGGCGGGCGGCTTCCTCTGCGGCCTTACGCGCCTCTTCCTCGGCCTTCAGACGCGCATCTTCCTCGGCACGCTTCTTCGCCTCGGCTTCGGCGATCTGGCGCAGCTCCTCCATCTCGGCCGTGCGGCGGTCGACGATGACGGGTTCGGGCTCGGCCTCAGGCTCAGGCTCCGCGGCATGCGCTGCCTGCTCGGCCTCGACGTCAGGCCGTTCGTCCTCGCTGCGCTTGGCACCGGCGAGCGCGCGGATGCGGGCAGCGCGCTCCTTCTCGGTCAGCTGGCGCGGCGCGGCAGCCGCCGGCTTGGCGGCAGCCGGGGCCTCAGGCTCGCTCGGTGCCGGCGTCGGTGCGGCAGCGGGCGCCTCGGCGGGAGCCGCCTCGGGCGTTGCCGTCTCTTCGGCCTCGTCGGAACGGCCGATGGCGCGCTTGCGCTTCACCTCGACGGTGACCGTCTTGCTGCGGCCATGGGAGAAGCTCTGCCGGACCTGGCCCGCCTCGACGGTCTTGGTCAGCGACATGCGGCCGCGGCCGGAAAGGCTCAGCACCTTCTTGCCTTCCTGCTCGGTCTCCTTGGTCATATCCGTATCGGTCCGTTCTTTATCGCTCATGTTCCATTCCTGCCCGCCGATTGAGCCGTACCAGGGGCCGTCCCCATGGTCGTGCCCGGCGAAGGCTTAGCCAGTTCGAACCGCCGCAGCCCCACCAGCCGCGCCGATTCCGTCAAAATACGCTCCGCGAGGCCGCCGCGCGCGATGGCGATATGCACCGCCCGGTCGCGCCCGAAAGCCTCGCCCATTTCATCGGCCCGCAGAACCTCCAAAACCGGAAGCCTGCCAGCCAGGGCGCGCAGCTTGCCGCGCCCCTCATCCGCGCCGTCCATGGCGGCCAGCAACACGCAAGCCGTGCCGTTCTGCAGCCAGCTGCGTACCTTCTCGTAGCCGCCGACCGCCTTGCCGGCGCGCCGCGCCAGCCCGACCTGCCGGACCAGCCGCTGCGCCAGCAGCGCCTCCACCCGGTCTGCCAGACCTTCGGGGACGCGCACTGTCGCGCGGGCGGCACGAGAGAACAACCCCTTCGCCACCGCCCTGTCAAGCGCGGCCCTGTCGGCGCTGATCCACAGGCCCCGGCCCGGAAGCCGTTCCTCCAGATCGGGGACCAGCATGTTGTCCGGCCCGACGACGAAGCGGATCAGCCGCGGCTTCGGAAGGACCTCACCGGTGGCGATGCAGCGCCGGCTGGTTGCCTTGCGCTCCTCGCGTTCCGACTCGGAGTCCTCCGGCAGTCCGGCGGGCAGCTGTTCGGCGGGCGCGGTCAGTCCTTGGCCCCCGCGTCTTCATCCTCGAACCAGTGCGCGCGCGCCGCCATGATGATGGCGTTGGCCTCTTCCTCGCCCATGGCGAGGGAGCCCAGATGCTCGCGCAGCTCGTCGCCGGCCAGATCGCCCAGATCGTCCAGCGTCTTCACGCCGGCCTCGCCAAGCTTCACCAGCATCGCCGGGGTCAGGCTTTCCAGCGCCGCCAGCTCGTCGGTGACGCCCAGTTCCTTGCGGCGCGCCTCGAACTGCTCGTTCTGCTGCTCCAGATAGGTCTGGGCGCGGGCCTGCAGCTCGGCTGCGACATCCTCGTCGAAGCCCTCGATCTCGGCGATCTCCTCGATCGGCACCAGCGCAACTTCTTCAATGGAGGAGAAGCCTTCGCCAACCAGCAGATGGGCGATCACGTCATCGACATCCAGCGCCTCCATGAACAGCGCGGAGCGGGTCTTCACCTCATCCTGACGGCGCTCGGATTCCTCGCTCTCGGTCAGGATGTCGATATCCCAGCCGGTCAGCATCGAGGCCAGGCGCACATTCTGGCCGCGGCGACCGATGGCGAGGCTGAGCTGGTCGTCCGGCACGATCACCTCGATGCGATGCAGATCCTCGTCCAGCACCACCTTGGCGACTTCGGCCGGGGCCAGCGCATTCACCACGAAGGTGGCGGGGTCCGGCGACCAGGGGATGATGTCGATCTTCTCGCCCTGCAGTTCCTGCACCACCGCCTGGACGCGGCTGCCGCGCATGCCGACGCAGGCGCCGACCGGGTCGATGGAACTGTCCTTGCTGATCACGCCGATCTTGGCGCGGCTGCCCGGATCGCGGGCGACCGCCTTGATCTCGATGATGCCGTCATAGATTTCCGGCACTTCCTGGCTGAACAGCTTGGCCATGAACTGCGGATGGCTGCGCGACATGAAGATCTGCGGGCCGCGCGGCTCCTCGCGGACATCGTAGATATAGGCGCGCACGCGGTCGCCCTGCCGGAAGCTTTCGCGCGGCAGCAGTTCGTCGCGGCGCAGCACCGCCTCGGCGCGGCCCAAATCGATGGTCACATTGCCGAACTCGACGCGCTTCACCAGGCCGTTCACGACCTCGCCGACGCGGTCCTTATATTCCTCGTACTGGCGCTTGCGCTCAGCCTCGCGCACCTTCTGCACGATGACCTGCTTGGCGGTCTGCGCGGCGATGC
The DNA here is from genome assembly GCF_000299935.1 of Oceanibaculum indicum P24. Lineage (NCBI taxonomy): Bacteria > Pseudomonadati > Pseudomonadota > Alphaproteobacteria > Rhodospirillales > Oceanibaculaceae > Oceanibaculum > Oceanibaculum indicum. The sequence continues at coordinate 99,202 of NZ_AMRL01000002.1, forward strand.
GGCCGAAATCGATCGGCGGCAGCTCATCGACGATGAACTGGCCGACCTCGACAGCCGGCTGGATCGCGCGCGCTGCGTCGAGCGTCAGCTGCGTCGCCTCGTTCTCCACCTCCTCGACCACCTCGCGGTGGCGGGTGAGGGCGATCTCGCCGCTCTTCCGGTCGATATGGGCGCGGATATCGTGCTCATGCCCGTATTTCGAGCGACCCGCCTTCTGGATCGCCATTTCCATCGCGAGAATCACTTCCTCGCGGTCGATATTCTTCTCCCGGGCGACGATGTCGGCCACCTGGAGAAGTTCGGTACGGGGCAGAATTGCAGCGGTTTCCATCTTTTCAGCGTCTCACCTGGCTGTCACGCGGTCAGTCATGCGACCTTCGAGCCGTCCTGCGCCGCCTGGGTGGCGGCGATCAGCTCGTCGGTCAAAATCAGTTTCGCCCTGGCGATATCGGCAACGGCGATATGCAGTTCGCCAGCATCGGTATCCATCACCACGGCACCATCGGAATCCAGTCCCAGAAGCTTGCCGCGGAATCGCTTGCGGCCCTCGACCGGCACCTTCGCATCCAGCTTCGCCTCGAAGCCGGCATAGCGCTCGAAGTCGCGCGCCCGGACCAGCGGCCGGTCGATGCCCGGCGAGCTGACCTCCAGCGTATAGGCGGCCTTGATCGGGTCCTCGACATCGAGAAGCGCCGAAACCGAGCGGCTGATGTCGGCGCAATCCTCGACCGTCATCGGCGCCTCGTCCAGCCGGTCCGCCATGATCTGCAGCACGGCCCGGCTGCCCCCCATGAGCTGGACCCGCACCAGATCGTAGCCCATCGCCTGCAGCGAAGGCTCCAGCATCTCGGCAATGCGGTCGGTCAGCTCCATAAACCCTGTATCCGTCGATATAACGGCGGCACGGCCAACTGGGGTTCAGGAAATAAAAAAGTGGGCCAGCGCCCACTTCCAACCAACTCAGCCATGCAACCTGATTAACGTGAGCGGTGATATATACCGATTCGCTTCAACACTCAAGATTTATCCGACAGCCGGCCCGCGCGGGCGGCGCCGGAAGCGCAGATAGACCGGCCGGCGGCCCTGGGCCAGCGCCTTGCCCTCATAACGGGTCTGCACCCAGTCGGCCGGCGGGTCGCGCCAGTCAGCCGGGCCGCGGGCCAGCCATTCGAAATCGGGATGTTCGGTGACATGCGCCAGCATCCAGCGCGCCACGCCCATATCGTCGCTGGCGATGCGCAGCTCCGCCCCGTCCTTCAGCAAGCGCGACAGCAGGGCCACCGTTTCCGGCTGGATGAAGCGGCGGAAATGGTGGCGCTTCTTCGGCCAGGGATCGGGGAACAGCAGGAAGAACCGGTCAACCGACGCCTCCGGCAGCCGTTCCAGCACCGGCCTTGCATCGTCGGCATGCACGCGGACATTGCCGAGCCGGCCTTCCTCCAGATAGCGCAGCAGGCTGGCCACGCCGTTCACGAAGGGCTCGAACCCGATGAAGACTGTTCCGGGATGGGCCTTGGCCTGGGCCGCCAGATGCTCGCCGCCGCCGAAGCCGACCTCGATCCACAGCGCCTCCACCGGCGCGCCGAACAGCGCTGCGGGATCAAGTACGTCTGTATCGTCCGCCGGCAGGGAAAGCGCATAGTTCGGCAGCGCCTCATCGAAGAGCTGCTCGCGCCAGGGGCGCAAACGCCGGCCTCGCCGCCGCCCGTAGAATTTACGGGCGCGACCGTCCTCTTCGGAACTCATGTCGGGGAAACCTGTCAGAAAGCGCGCTTCAGCGCATCCGCCAGATCGGTCCGCTCCCACGAGAAGCCACCATCCGCCTCCGGCGCCCGGCCGAAATGGCCATAAGCGGCAGAACGGGCATAGATCGGGCGGTTCAGCTTCAGATGCTCGCGGATGCCGCGCGGGCTGAGATTCACCATCTCCTGCAGCACGGCGGACAGCTTGTCCTCATCCACCTGGCCGGTGCCGTGGGTCTCGACATAGACCGACAGCGGCTTGGAGATGCCGATGGCGTAGGACACCTGGATGGTGCACTTCTCGGCCAGGCCGGCGGCCACGACATTCTTCGCCAGATAGCGGCAGGCATAGGCGGCCGAGCGGTCAACCTTCGTCGGATCCTTGCCGGAGAAGGCGCCGCCACCATGCGGTGCTGCACCGCCATAGGTATCGACGATGATCTTGCGACCGGTGAGGCCGGCATCGCCGTCCGGGCCGCCGATGACGAAACGGCCGGTCGGGTTTACGTAGAACTCGTCCTCCGGGCACATCCAGCCCTCGGGCAGCACCTTCAGCACATGCGGGCGCACCAGCTCGCGCACTTCCTTCTGGTCGAGATGCCCGGCATGCTGCGTCGAGACAACGACCGAGGTGGCGCGCACCGGACGGCCATTCTCATACTGTAGCGTCACCTGGCTCTTGGCGTCCGGGCCGAACGGGCTGTTGGCCTCGGCATGGCGCGCATCGGCCATCGACTTCAGGATGGCGTGGGAGAAATGGATCGGCGCCGGCATCAGCACGTCGGTCTCGCGGCAGGCATAGCCGAACATGATGCCCTGGTCGCCGGCACCTTCGTCCTTGTTACCCGCGGCGTCCACGCCCATGGCGATGTCGGCCGACTGCTCGTGCACATAGCAGTCGATATTCACGGTCTTCCAGCTGAAGCCGTCCTGCTCGTAGCCAATGGCGCGCACCGCCTCGCGGGCGGCTTCGACCATGGCGTCATGGGTGACGGGGCCGCGCACTTCGCCGGCGAGGACCAAGCGGTTGGTGGTGGCAAGCGTTTCCACCGCGACGCGGGACTGCGGGTCGCCGGCCATGAACAGATCGACGATGCTGTCGGACACGCGGTCGCAGACCTTGTCCGGATGCCCTTCGGAAACCGATTCGCTGGTGAAAAGATAGTTCTTACGCGCCACCGTTGCCCCCGCTTGTGAACCTTTAACGCCTGAATCCTGGTCGCCCCGGTACCTGCCGAGGCCACCGTCTTCCGCTTGCGCCCACCGTGGTCACACCGGCGCGCATCCTGCCAAGCAAGGCCGTGCGGAAGCTGGAAAGCGGCAACTAGTTGCAATCTTTCCTGGCAGGGTCAAGGAAAATTAGCGTGTGGAAAATCGCGGCAGTGCGGATGAAACGCGCGGCACTTCAGCTCTTTTCGCCATCGCTGCTGGCCAGCGCCTTGGCCAGCTCGAACAGCCGCTTGCGCACCGCCGGATTGCCGACCTTGTAGTATGCGCGCACCAGTTCCAGCGTTTCACGCTTGGCCATCGGGTCGGCCTCGTAGCTCGGGCCGGCGCTTTCGGCCAGTGCCGCCGCCCGCGCGCCCTGACCGGAGTCGGTCGCCATGTCATCAAAGAAGAAGGAAACCGGCACATCCAGCACGCGGCTCAGATCGTAGAGCCTGCTGGCGCCAATGCGGTTGGCGCCACGTTCGTATTTCTGCACCTGCTGAAAGGTGAGGCCGAGCGCCTCGCCGAGCTTTTCCTGGCTCAGGCCCAGCAGAGTCCGCCGCAGGCGCACCCTGCCGCCAACATGAACATCCACCGGATTCGGTTTCCCGGTCCTGCCCGCGCCCCCGGCCTTACGCCCCCGTCCTGTCAGTGCCATTTTGTTTGATCTTTTTTTGCTGCCGCAAAGGATATGTATGACTAATTAACCATACGTAAGTATGCCGTCAACCAGGAGATGGCTGTTTCATGAACCATATCATCTAGTCGAACGTCTTCCGAAGCCTAATGTTGCGGCCCACCCGCAACCGCACCGCCAACAGGCCGGCCAGCAGCAGGACAAGGCCGGCGAGCGGCGCATCGCCCCAGCGCGCATAGGGCGTGGGCGGCAGGGCGGTCGGCAGGGCGACATCGAGGAAGCCCGTCTCCTCCAGCCCCAGCCGGGCGGTGACCCGCCCATAGGAATCGACCACGCCGGAGATGCCGGTATTGGCGACGCGCACCAGCGGCAGCCCCTCCTCGATGGCGCGCAGCCGGGCAATCTGGAAATGCTGGAACGGCCCGGTGCTGAAGCCGTACCAGCCATCGTTTGTCACATTCAGCAGCCAGCCTGGCCGATCGTCCGGATCGGCGACGGCGCCGGGGAAGATCGCCTCATAGCAGATCAGCGGGCTGACCGGCGGCAGGCCCGGCACCTGGATGCTGCGCGGCCCCGGACCACGCTGGAAATCCAGGCTGGTGGCAACCGCCGGCAGGAAGCCGAAGATATCGCGCATCGGTACATATTCGCCGAACGGCACCAGATGCGCCTTGTCATAGGTCGCCTGGATCAGGCCGCCGGGACCGACGGCGTGCAGGCTGTTCCAGTAGCGCGGTAGCTCTCCTGCAGGACGCTCGACGCGGACCGCGCCGGTCAGCACGGCGCCGCCATCCGGCGCCACCCGGCCGACCACCGCACGCGCCTGGATATCCTCGCTCAGCAGATAGGGTACCGCCGTCTCCGGCCACAGCACATGCGTCGGGCGAGGCCCGGGCGCCGGCCGCGCCGACAGCTCCAGATGGCGGATCAGATGCTCGCGCGGATTGAGCCCGGCCCATTTCTCATATTGCGGGATGGTGGCCTGCACCAGACGCAGCACCACCCCCTCGACCCGCATCGCCGGATCGTCCGCCGCCGGCGCACCGGCCAGCCGGACAGCGCCGCCGCCCCAGACCAGCACCAGCAGCGCCACCGCTGCCGCCATTGCACCGCGCGACCGCGCCGCCGGCAGGCAGGCTGCTAGCACAGTGACGAAGCTGAGGCCGTAGATTCCCGTCAGCGCCGCCAGTTGCAGCATGGCGCCAGAGGGCGCCCAGGCATAGCCGAGCAGGTTCCACGGGAAGCCGGTCAGGATATGGCCGCGCAGATATTCCGCGATCAGCCAGAAAAGCGCGAAGCCCAGTACCAGCGCCAGGCCGCGCAACCGCAGCAGATGCACCGCCAGCACCACAAGGGCGGTGAAGAAGGCCAGCAGCGCCGGCAACCCGACGGCGGCCAGCGGCATCAGCCACCAGAAGCGCGCCGTATCGACGGTGAGTGCATTGGCGATCCAGTACAGCCCGGCGACGAAGAAGCCAAGCCCAAAGCACCAGCCTAGCGCGAAGGCCTGCCGCCTTGTCGCGCAGCCCTCGATCTGCCAGAGCAGCACGGGAAAGGCGACCCAGAGCAGCGGCAAGATATGGAAGGGCGGCAGGGCCAGCGCGGCACCAGCCCCCAGCAGCACCGCCAGCCCGTAGCGCCGCCAGCCGGTGAGCGCGGCACTGCGGGCTGCGAGCCGGTCCAGAAAGGCCGGCAGGCCGGACAGGTTCATTTGCCGCTGGCGTCGGCCGGCATGGCCTGCGGCGTCTGCGGCAGATTGCGGATGCGTAGCCGCTTGATGCGGCGCGGATCGACGTCGGTTACCTCGAACTCGATGCCGCTGTCATGGCGCAGCACCTCGCCGCGCGCCGGCACCCGGCCGGCCAGCATAAAGACAAGGCCGCCCAGCGTGTCGGTCTCCTCACGCTCCTCCTCGTCCAGCACCTCGCCGACGATCTCCTCGAACTCCTCCACCGTGGCGCGCGCATCGGCCAGCAGCCAGCGCGTGCCATCGGCGTCGCGGTGTTCGATCAGCTTCGGCGCCTCGATGACATCATGCTCGTCATCGATCTCGCCGACGATCTGTTCCACCAGATCCTCGATGGTGATGAGCCCGTCGATGCCGCCGAACTCGTCCACCACCAGCGCCAGATGGATGCGCGCCGCGCGCATCTGCAGTAGCAGGTCAAGGGCACGCATGGAGGGCGAGACGAACAGTACCTTGCGGAGCAGGTTCTTCAGCGTGACCGGCTTCTGCGCGCCCCAGTACTGCAGCACGTCCTTGATGTGGACCATGCCGACAACATCGTCGAGCGTCTCGCGATAGACCGGCATGCGCGAATGCGCGGCCTTGGTCATCTCCTTCACCAGATCGGCGAGGCTGATATCCTCCGGCACGGCGACGATGTCGGCGCGCGGCACCATCACATCGACGGCCGTGATCTCCCGGAGTCCCAGGATATTGGCGATCAGCTGCTGTTCGTCGGGCCCGATGGCGTGCTGTTCGCCGCCATTGCCCTCAATCAGCCCCTCGATGGTGTCGCGCATGCCGCTATCGGCAGGGCGCCGGCGTTTCAGCCGCAACAGGCCGCCAAGGCGGCTCCATATCGAAGGGTCTTCGGATGCCCCGTCCACACGGGGCTGGGTACTGGATGCCTCACTCATCGCAGCGCGGCGCTATGCCTCCTTCAAGAACCCGGCTCCCGCCTCCAGGGCGGGACCAGGCAAATAGGGGTCGGCGATGCCGAACCCGCTCAGGATACGGACCTCAAGGGCTTCCATCTCGGCAGCCTCCTCCTCGGTCTCGTGATCATACCCTAAAACATGCAGTGTCCCATGCACGATCAGATGCGACAGGTGATCGGCCAGGCTCTTGCCCTGCTCCGATGCCTCGCGCGCGACCGTTTCATAGGCCAGCGCCAGGTCGCCCAGCGATACCGGTTCGCCCGGGAAGGCGTCTTCCGGATCACCGGTGAAGGACAGCACATTGGTCGGCTTGTCCTTGCCGCGATACTGCAGGTTCAGCGCCTGCAACTCGGCATCGCCGGTCAACCGCACCGCCAGCTCGGCCGGCCCGTTGGGCACTTCGGCCGAAGCCAGCGCCGCCTGGGCGGCCCGCACCACCAACTCCTCCAGCCCGGGAACAGCGGCCTGCCAGGCCGGATCGGCGATATCCACCGCGATCTCGACTGCCGTGGTTGCGCTCATGCCGAAGTCTCCGGCTTACCGCCATTTGCCCCGTTGTTTGAGAGCAGCGGGCGCTCGCGCTTGTCATAGGCCTGAACGATACGGGTGACCAGCGGATGGCGCACCACATCCTTATGGGTGAACTGCACGAAGCCAATGCCCGGCACACCCTCCAGCGTTTCCAGCGCGTCGCGCAGGCCGGACTTGGCGCCCATCGGCAGGTCGGTCTGCGTCAGGTCGCCGGTCACCGCCATGCGCGAATTCTCACCCAGCCGGGTCAGGAACATCTTCATCTGCGTCGGCGTGGTGTTCTGCGCCTCGTCCAGAATGACGAAGGCGTTCGACAAGGTACGCCCGCGCATGAAGGCCAGCGGCGCCACCTCGATCTCGCCGCTGCCGACACGGCGCTCCACCTGATCGCCCGGCATCATGTCGTAGAGCGCGTCATACAGCGGGCGGAGATAGGGATCGACCTTCTCCTTCATATCGCCGGGCAGGAAGCCCAGCCGCTCGCCGGCCTCGACCGCCGGGCGCGACAGGATGATGCGATCGACGCGGCGCTGCTTCAGCATCCACACGCCCATCGCCACCGCCAGATAGGTCTTGCCGGTACCGGCAGGCCCGAGGCCGAAAACCATCTCGTTGCGCTGCAACGCCTCCAGATAGGTCGCCTGGGTGGGCGAGCGCGGGGCGATGGCGCGCTTCCAGGTCGGCAGCGCCTCCGCCGCATCGGCGAAATCCATCACGCCATCGGCATCCGGCTCGTCCTGATCGCGCAGCGCGAAATTGGCGGCGGCGTCGATATCGGCGAATTCCGGCACGGTGGCGCGCTTGCCGGCGCGGCCGATGCGGGTTGCCAGCCCCTCGATGGCGCGCTTGGCGGCATTCGCATTGCCAATCACGCCGTCGATGGACACCAGATCGCCGCGCCAGGTGATGGCGACATCCAGCTTCTGTTCGAGGCGCACCAGATTGCGGTCATGGTCGCCGAACAGGGTGGCGAGCAGGCTCGCATCGTCGAATTTAAGATGGATCGGCGGCTGGATCAGGTCAGGTGTGCTCAAAAGCTCTCCTCGTCAGGATGCCAGCGCGGCGGGCGAGGCCGTCTCGACCGTCCCCGCCAGCGAGTTCTGATAGCCGGCGCTGATCGCCACCGGCACGATGCTGCCAATCAGCCGGGGTGTGCCCTCGATCACCACCGACTGCAGATAGGGGCTCTTGCCGATCAGCTGGCCCGGCAGCTTGCCGGTCTTCTCCACCAGCACCGGCAGGGTGCGCCCCGCCATGGAGCGGTTGAAGGCAAGCTGCTGTTCGGCCAGCAGCGCCTGCAGCGCGGCCAGCCGCTCGGTCTTCGCCGCCTCGTCAATCTGCAACTCCAGCAGGGCCGCCGGCGTGCCGGGGCGGGCGCTGTACTTGAAGGAGAAGGCCTGGGCGTAGCCGACCTCCCGCACCAGCTGCATCGTCGCCTCGAAATCGGCATCGCGCTCGCCGGGGAAACCGACGATGAAGTCGGAGGACAGCGCCAGGTCGGGCCGCGCCGCGCGCAGCTTCTCGACGATGCGCAGATAGGCCTCCGCCTTGTGCTTGCGGTTCATCGCCTCAAGGATGCGGTCGGAGCCCGACTGCACCGGCAGGTGCAGATAGGGCATGAGCTGCGGCACCTCGCCATGCGCGGCGATCAGATCGTCATCCATGTCGCGCGGGTGCGAGGTGGTGTAGCGGATGCGTTCCAGCCCGTCGATCTCCGCCAGCGCCCGGATCAGCCGGCCGAGGCCCCAGTCGCGCCCATCCGGCCCCTCGCCGTGATAGGCGTTCACATTCTGGCCGAGCAGGGTGATTTCCAGCGCGCCGGCACGGACCAGACGGCGCGCCTCCTCCAGGATCTGTCCGGCCGGGCGGGAGAATTCGGCGCCGCGCGTATAGGGCACGACGCAGAAGGTACAGAACTTGTCGCAGCCCTCCTGCACCGTCAGGAAGGCGGAATGGCCCTGCAGGGCCTGTTCCTCGGGCAAATGGTCGAACTTGCTCTCGACCGGGAAATCCGTGTCCAGCACGCCGCTTCCCGCCTCGCGGGTGGCGCGCGCCACCATCTCCGGCAGCCGATGATAGGCCTGCGGCCCGAACACCATATCGACATAGGGCGCGCGCGACATGATCTCCGCCCCTTCCGCCTGGGCGACGCAGCCGGCGACGGCCAGCACCATGCGCCCGCCCTCGGCGGCCTTCTGTTCCTTCAGCTGGCGCAGGCGACCCAGCTCATGGAAGGTCTTTTCCGAGGCCTTCTCGCGGATATGGCAGGTGTTGATGATGACCATGTCGGCGCCGTCCGGCGCCTCCGCCGGGGCATAGCCCAGCGGCGCCAGGACATCCGCCATGCGGGCGGAATCATAGACGTTCATCTGGCAGCCATAGGTGCGGATGAAAAGCTTCTTCGCCAACGCTCTGTCCCAACTCCTGCGCTCCCTGCCGGCCTACCGACAGGGCTTTATCTTCGAAGGCCCTTATCTAGGCGTCCACGCCCCGGAAAACCAGTACAAAACCAGTGCGAATCCTCAAGCCGCTTCCGTCGCTTCTGCCGGCGCTGCTCCCGGAAGCGGCAGGGCCGGCATCTCGCGCCCGGCATTGGCCGCCGCCACGCCCAGCAGCACCTGCTGCCCGCAATAGGTGGCCATCGCCTTGCGGTCAGGGAAATCGTCCAGCGTCACCGGCGGGTGAAACCGCACGCTGACCGTGACGATGCCCAGGCCCAGCACCCGCCAGAGATGCCCGGCCAGCGCCATGTCGCCATACCAGGCGAAGAACGGCCGGAACGCCCGGCCAATGGGAATGCCGTTCAGCCGCGTATAGGCGATGGAAACCGGCTGCACCTGCACCCTCTCGCCCCCGATGCGGGTCTCGGCGGCGGCGAACAGCGCGCTCTTGAAGGGCAGCACGCGGTTGCCGTCATTGCTGGTGCCTTCCGGGAACAGCACCAGATTGCCGCCCTTGTTCAGCCGTTCGGTGATGCTGTCTCGCTGACGGCCGGCATGATTGCCCCGCCGCACCACGAAGACGGTGCGCTGCAGCTGCGCCAGCCAGCCGAAGAACGGCCAGGTCTTCACCTCCGACTTGGCGACGAAACTGCCGGGAATCAGCGACCCCAGCACGGTGATGTCGAGATAGGAGGCGTGGTTGCAGACATAGAGCACCGGCGGACGCGTCAGCCGCTCGCCCTCCACCTCCAGCCGGAAGCCCATGATCGCCAGGCATTTGCGGTGATAGAAGACCGGCAGGGTGCGCGCGAGATCGAGGCGCAACGCCACCGCCAGCGCCTGCACCGGCATCAGCGGCAGGGTGAATGCCAGATAGGCCAGCAGCCGCACGAAGGAAAGCAGGGGATTGCCCATCACCGCACCTTCCGTCGCCTATTCACCCCACGCATCCTGCGTCGAGCGGGCATAATGGCGGTAATAGCTTTCCGTCACCTGACCGGTCTTTACGATGACGCACACATCGGTGGTGTTGAATTGCGGGTCGATCACCGCCCCGTCACCGACGAAACCGCCGAGCCGGAGATAGCCCTTGATGAGCGGCGGCAGCCCGGCCAGCACGCGCTTGGCATCATAGCCATCGGGCGGCAGGCGGTTCATGTCGGTGAACCGCTCCGGCAGGGCGCGCGGCCGCAGCTCCTCCGGGGCCAGATGATTGTGATAGAGGTAGGACAGCGCCGGGGCCAGCTGATCCACATCATTGCCGGGCAGGCTGGCGCAGCCGAACATCAGCTCGATGCCGTGATGGAAGACATAGGCGGCGATACCCTTCCACAGCAGCTGCATGGTCGGGCGGTTGCGGTAGCGGGCGTCTGTGCAGGAGCGGCCCAGCTCCAGGATCGGCCCGTCGAAGGCGACAATCCTGGCGATATCGTATTCGTCCGCCGTGTAGAAGCCGCCATGCTTTGCCGCCGCCTCGCGCCGGATCAGCCGGTAGGTGCCGACCACCGATTCCGGCCCCTCGCCCAGCGCATGGTCGATGACCATCAGATGATCGGCGACATCGTCGAAACTGTCGAAGTCGCGCCGTGCCGCCGCCATCTCCGGCGACGGCTTCGCGTTCATCTCGTCATAGAACACCCGGTAGCGCAGCGCCTGCGCCGCCTCGACATCCGCCACGCTACGGGCAAGCCGGACCTCCAGCGTGCCCGAGCGCAGATCACCAAGATCGGCCGGTCCATCGCCACCGGCGCTGGCGATGCGGGTTGGCCGGCCGCGCGAAAAGGCGGCACCCCCGGCCGGTTGGTCCGCGTCGGGAGAGTCCGCGGCCGCCGCAACGGATTGGGGCGGGTGCGCTGGGTGCGACATGAAAAGCCGTTCCTGTAATTATGCCAGCCGTCTTAACTGCTTGCCTAAGACGTCTTACTTCATCGGGCGCCGGCGCGTGGAATTCAACGGCACGCCATAGAGTTCCAGCCGATGGCCCACCAGCCGATAGCCAAGCTTCTCGGCAATCAGCTCCTGCAGCTTCTCGATTTCCTCATTCTGGAATTCGATCACTTTCCGGGTCTCGATATCGATCAGATGATCGTGATGTTCTTCCGGTGCTTCTTCATAGCGCGCGCGGCCATCGCCGAAATCGTGCCGTTCCAGGATATTCGCTTCTTCAAGCAACCGGACGGTCCGATAGACGGTGGCGATGGAGATACGCGGATCAATCGCCGTGGCGCGCTGATACACCAGCTCGACATCGGGGTGATCGGTCGAATTGGACAGCACCTGGGCGATGACCCGGCGCTGCTCGGTCATCTTCAGGCCCTTTTCCAGGCACAGGCGCTCAAGGCGAGACGGTTCCATCGGTGCGATTGCCTCCAATTTTATCTGTCCCGACTATAACCAAAACGACGCCGCAAACCAAAGCGGTTCGCGACGTCGCCTGACAGATTGAGGCCGCTCCTCTCCAGACAGGGTCGCCAGCCTTGTGGCGGGCGGCCGGAAAGCGGGCCGGAGTGGCCTTATTCCGCCGCGTCCCGGCGGGCACGCGTGCCAAGGCCAATGGCCCGGGCCAACTTGCTGCGCTGCTTGGCATAGTTCGGCGCCACCATCGGGTAGCTGGCCGGCAGGCCCCACTTCTCGCGATATTCCTCGGGCGTCATGTCGTAGGCCGTCTTCAGGTGCCGCTTCAGCATCTTCAGCTTCTTGCCGTCCTCCAGGCAGATGATGAAGTCCGGAGTCACCGACTTCTTCACCGGAACGGCCGGCTGCAGCTTTTCCTGCGGCGCCGGAGCAGCTTCGCCCAGATTGCCGAGCTTGCCGTGCACCTGCTCGATCAGCTGCGGCACGTCATGCATCGCAATAGTGTTATTCGAGACGTAGGCAGAGACGATTTCGACCGTAAGGCGAAGCATTTCGTCCCTTTCGACAACGTCCGTCATTTGAATCGACATAAAAACAACTCCGAATTAAAGACCGCCCTAAAACTAGAGTGTGTCCTGTTGGAATTCAATACTTACGTCTTCGACACGATGAAATTTTCTACAATATTCATGGCAAAAATATGGAGTCGCCCATAACGAGACGCTAACCGACAAGCGAGCAGTGCATGTTCAGCGCGTCGGTTTGGCTTCCATCTATTTCCTTGTAATATTTCGGGCGGCGGCCAATGACGGAAAAGCCGGCGGTCTCATATAATCTTTGTGCGGCGTGATTCTTTTCCGAAACCTCCAGGTACATAATGGTGGCGCCGCGCGCCGCCGCCTTGTCCATGCAGGAGCGCAACAGATAGCGGCCGAGGCCGCGCCGGCAATAATCCGGTACGACGCCCAGAGTCAGCAGTTCGGCCTCCCCGGCCACCAGCTGGCACATGGCGAAGCCGACCGGGATGCGGCCAGTGCGCGCATTCACCTTCAGCAGAACCGAAAAGCCGCCCGGCACGGCGAACATTCGGGCGACAAAATCCCGGCCCCAGGGCTGGTCGAAGCACAGCGCCTGCAGCCGGGCCAGCAGGTCGATATCGAACGGCCCGGCGAGAACCGCGCTGGCCCGGATATCCCTCGCCTCTTCAGCCATCGGCCCGCCCATCCGTCGATCCGTCCTTCGCTGCGTAAATCAGGAGACGCGCAGAACGGGCGCGCGCGGCAGGCTGACATCCGGCGCCCGCAGATAGAGGGCGGTGACCGGACCATCGGGCCGGGGACGTGCCGCCGCCAGCCGCGCGACAATCACCGGATCGGGCGATTCGCTGTCTGCCGCCAGCTCGGCATCGCGGCCCGCCTTCAGAAGGAGGTCCAGCGCGGCCGGCGCAGCATCGCCCGCCAGCAGCAGCGGTCCGGCCGGCAGCACGGCATCCAGCACCGCCGGATCGGCCGAAGCCGGTTCCGACAGCGGCTTCGCATCCGCATCGAAGGCCTGCATGAAAACATCGCCGCGCCGCGAATCGATCAGCGCCACGACGGTCCGCCCCCGGCGCGCTGCCGGATCGGTGCCGGCAGCCAGCGCCTCAAGCGTGGTGATTCCAGTAAGGGGAAGACCGGTTGCCAGCGCGAGGCCGCGCGCCGCTGCCAGCCCGATGCGCAGGCCGGTGAAGGAGCCGGGACCGACGGTCACGGCCAGCCGGTCGAGATCGGCAAACGCAAGGCCGGCCCCCTGCAGCGCTGCGCGCGCCATCGGCAGCAGCGCCTCCGCCTGGCCGCGCGCCATCGCCTGACGCTGCACCGCGCGGACCGCGCCATCGGCCAGCACCGCGACCGAACAGGCGGAAAGCGCGCTATCAAGAGCCAGAATATTCACCGGTATCCCTTCGATCCGTCCGCCCGGCCACTCTCCCGCGCCACGCCGGAGCATGCTAGAACGCCTTTTCAGATGGAGATACACGGCCTCGGCACAAGAGGCAAACCGCGACAGGAAGGCAGGATGCTGGTCGAAATCACCGAGGCTGGGCATGGCGTGGTGCTGGCGCTGGCCTATGCCACAGCCGACAATATCACGGGCCGGCCGATCTATGGCCGTGCCGGCTGTTATCTGCATACCGAGGCGGAGGCGAAGCTGCGCCGCGCTGTGGCGCTGGCAGCGCCCCTCGGCTACCGCCTCAAGATTCTCGACGCCTTCCGGCCGCTGGAGGCGCAATGGGCGCTGTGGCACGCCCTGCCCGACCCGGATTTCGTCTCCGACCCGCGCTCCGGCGCAAGGCCGCACTGCCGGGGCGCTGCCATCGACCTGACGCTGATCGATGGCAGCGGTGCCGAACTCGATATGGGGACGGGCTTCGATGCGGCAACGCCACTATCCTGGCATGGCAGCCTCGGCGTTTCCGTTGAGGCGCAGCGCAACCGCCATCTGCTGCTGGGCATCATGTCGGCCGCCGGCTGGGATTTCTACGAGAAGGAGTGGTGGCATTATCAGCTGTTCCAGCCGCGCCGCCTGCCGATCCTGAGCGACAGCGTCCTGCGGCCCGGCCTGATGAAGCAGCCCTGACCAGTGCGCTGATTCGCAAGCGCCAGAACGTTCTTCATGGTATGATTAATCTTGGAAGCAGATGAAAAACTTGGTCTTTATGACCCGGACTTCGACCCAGTATCCGATGAGGACTGCAGCTTGACATGGCGCGGATGATCCCAGCTTTTCTTGCCAGGACTTCTCTGTGCGGTGCCGTCCTGGCGCTGTTCGCCGCAACGACACCCTTCGCAACGGCCCAGGACCGTCAGGCCGGCATCGAGGGCGCCTCGGCGGTCGTGCTGATGTACCACCGGTTCGGCGAGGAGGATCTGCCCTCGACCAGCATCCGCATCGACCAGTTCGAGGCGCATCTGGCGGAGCTTAAGAGCGGCGGCTACCAGGTGCTGCCCCTGTCGCGCATCGTCGCTGCCCTGCGCGACCGCAAACCACTGCCCGACCGCGCCGTCGCCATCACCATCGACGACGCCTACCGCTCGGTCTATCTGGAGGCCTGGCCGCGGCTGCGCGCCGCCGGCCTTCCCTTCACCCTGTTCGTCTCGACCGACGTGATCCAGCGCGGCGGCGACTATATGAGCTGGGATGAAATCCGCGAACTGGCGCGCGGCGGCGTCGAGATCGGCAACCAGACCGCCAGCCATCCGCACCTGCCGACCCTGCCGCTCGACAAGGCGCGGGACGATATCCGCGCGGCCAATGCGCGCATTGAGGAGGAGACCGGCAAGAAGCCGGCCTTCCTGGCCTATCCTTACGGGGAATATTCGACCGCGATCCGCGATATCGTGGCGGCGGAAGGTTTCCAGGCGGCCTTTGGTCAGCATTCCGGCGTGGCGCACAGCCAGATGGACCGTTATCAGCTGCCGCGCTTCCCGCTGAACGAGAATTATGGCGGGCTGGACCGCTTCCGCCTGGTCGCCAATGCGCTGCCGCTGCCGGTGAGTGACCTGACGCCGAACGACCCGGTGCTGACCGGCCGGAATCCGCCGGCTATCGGTTTCACCGTCCTGCCGGGAATCGGCGACACGGCGCAGCTCGACTGCTTCGCCTCCCGTCAGGGCCGCACCCATATGGAAAGGCTGCCGGCGGGCCGGATCGAGATCCGGCTGGCGGAACCGCTGCCGGCGGGCCGGTCGCGCATCAACTGCACCATGCTGGGCCCGGAGGCCCGCTGGCGCTGGTTCGGCCTGCAGTTCTACGTGCCGGAAAACTGAGGCTCAGAGCATCAGCTTTCGCCGCGCCGCACCGGGGTCTCTTCCGCCATCGCCACGACCATGCCGCTGGCGAGGCTGGCCTGCTGCAGCTCCTCCAGACGGTTGGCCCGGATGATGATGCGCAGCGTGCGCACGTAATCGGCACCGCGCTCGGAATAGCGCAGCAGGTGGCCGGCCAGCGCCTCGGCATCCAGCGGCGTGCCGGCTGCCCGCATCCTGGCCCGCGCCGCGCGGAAATCGCGATAGGCCGGATGGGTGTTGAGGTTCAGGCTGTAAGCCGCCGCCGCGTCGATGACGCGGTCGAAGCTGCGCACCACATGGGCGGCATCCGCCCCGGCATTGGCCGGCTTCAGCCCCGCTGAATCACTCCAGGCATACTGGCCATACAGCGCATTGCCCTCTCGCGCGAAGCGGGAAGTGCCCCAGCCGCTCTCCTCGATGGATTGCGCCAGCGCCAGCGCCACCGGAATCTCGTCCACGCGCAGCAGCAGTGCCGCCAGGTTGGGCAGGGCGCCATCCTCCGCCTCGACACCATAGGCGGCGGCGAGGCTGTCCAGCCAGCGCCGCTCCATCGGGCCTGGCACGGCACCCGCCTTCAGCCGCGCATCCAGCGCCAGCAGGCGGCTGCGATCCTCGGCGATTTCCTCATTCACCCGCAGGATCAGCGGCAGGACCGTCTTGATGAACAGCGTCTTGCGTTCCTCAACCTCGCGCAGCTTGCGCAGATCAACCGGCACCTGCGCCAGGAAGAGCCGCGGCACGGCGCTTTCGCCGGCGCGCACGGCTGCCAGATCGTAGCCGGCCAGCTCGAACAGCTGGCGCGCTTCATGGCTGCGGCGGACGCTGGTCACGGTCCCCGGCAGCGGCGCGGTGCTGGCGCCGGTGAACAGCCGTACCCGCGGCAGGGCGGCGGCCTGCCGGACCCGGACAGCGGCTGTAATCGCATCCGCACGCGGGGCCTGAAGGGCGGTGGCGGTCGCCGCCGGGCCGGCCTGCCGGTCTCCCGATACGGGATAATAGGGCAGGGTGGGTCCGGCGAGGATCGCCGTCGCCTGCAACAGGACCACGGCGGTGGCCAGCAGGCCGAGGGAAGAAGTCGCGAAATCGGGCTTCCGCATCCTCGTGTCGCTCCGTCTTGTTAAAACAAACCCCTTCCGCCCGCGCCTTTCGGCACGGCCATCGAACGCGGGAACGGTGGGGAAAACCGGGGCGGGGCGGCCGCTACATCGCGGCACGCACCTCCGCCACCTCAGGGATATAGTGCTTCAGCAGATTCTCGATGCCCATCTTCAGGGTCGCGGTCGAGCTGGGACAGCCGGCGCAGGCACCCTGCATGTGGAGATAGACGACGCCATCTTCGAAACCCTTGAAGACGATGTCGCCGCCATCCTGGGCAACCGCCGGGCGGACGCGGGTATCGAGCAGTTCCTTGATGGTCTGCACGATCTCGCTATCCTCGCCGGCCGGGGCCGCATCGGCCGAGTCATCGGCCAGCAGCAGCGGATCGCCCGCCGTGAAATGCTCCATGATCGCCCCCAGAACGGCCGGCTTCAGCACGTACCATTCCTTGTCGTCGCGCTTGGCGACGCTCACGAAGTCGGCCCCGAAGAACACGCCGGTCACGCCATCGACGGCGAACAGCCGCTTGGCGAGGGGCGAGCGCTTGGCCGCTTCGGCATCGGCGAAATCCGCCGTGCCTTCTTCCATCACGCTGCGCCCGGGCAGGAACTTCAGGGTTGCCGGGTTCGGCGTCGATTCGGTCTGGATGAACATGGCTATCACTCCACGCGAGATGCGTTTTGCTTTGCTGGCAGGATCAATTCAGGACCTATATGGTCTGATTTCTCCCGCCGATCAAGCGCACGCACCTCATGGCAGGTAATCAGGTAACGGCGGATTGCGGCGCGAAAACGGCAAAATCAGGGAATCTTACCGCAGGAAACCGACAATATCGTGCACCTGATCGACGATCGGCGCGGCGATGGCATTGGCCTTTTCCCCGCCCTCGCGCAGGACCTGATCGACATAGCCGGGGTCCTTGGTCAGGCGCTGCATCTCCAGCCCGATGGGCCCCAGCACCGACACCGCAAGCTCGGCGAGGCGCGGCTTGAACTCGGCGAAGCCCTTGCCGGCAAACTCCGCAACCACCTCGGCGGCGGAGCGGTCGGACAGCGCGGCATAGATGCCGATCAGGTTGGCGGCTTCCGGCCGGTCTTCCAGCTCCGCCTCCGTCTCCGGCAACGGCAGCGGGTCGGTCTTGGCGCGCTTCAGCTTCTGCGCGATCTCGTCCGGCCCGTCGGTCAGGTTGATGCGGCTCTGGTCGGAGGCATCCGACTTGCTCATCTTCTTGGTGCCGTCGCGCAGGCTCATCACGCGCGCGGCGGTCTTGAAGATTTGCGGCTCCGGCAGCGGGAAGAAATCGACGCCGAACTGGCTGTTGAAGGCCTGCGCGATATCACGCGCCAGCTCCAGATGCTGCTTCTGGTCATCGCCGACCGGCACATGCGTCGCCTTGTAGGCCAGGATGTCGGCGGCCATCAGGTTCGGATAGACATACAGCCCGACCGTGGCGTTGTCGCGATTCTTGCCGGCCTTGTCCTTGAACTGGGTCATCCGGTTCAGCCAGCCGATGCGGGCGATGCAGTTCAGCACCCAGGCAAGCTCGGCATGGGCCGGCACGCGGCTCTGGTTGAACAGAATGTTCTTCTTCGGATCGACGCCGGCAGCAATCATGCCGGCCGCCACCTCGCGGATGCTGGAGCGCAGCACCGCCGGGTCCTGCGGGATGGTGATGGCGTGCAGATCGACAACGCAGAAGATGCAGTCGAAATCGTGCTGCAGCTTCACCCAGTTGCGGATCGCGCCCAGATAATTGCCGAGATGCAGGTTTCCGGTCGGCTGGATGCCGGAAAAGATCAGATTATTGGACATGCGCGAGAACCCTGATGGGGAAAGCTGTGGATAAGAGCCGGGGACTATTCCCGCATCGCGCGGCCAGGGTCAAGTGCGGCATGCTTTCAGGACTTTCGGCGCAGCATGCCCTTCAGCTCGCCCCAGCGGGCCGCGCCGGTGATCTGGCAGGCGATGCCATAGAGCAGGGCGCCTGACGCAACGAGGCCGGCCAGCAGGGCCGCGCGCAGTACAGGCTCGACGCCCCGGCTCATCGCCCAGACCTCCAGCCCGGCGACCAGCAGCCCCGCCATCAGAAGGCTGGCAAGCAGGATGCGCCAGGCCCGGCCGCGCAGCCTTGCATCCGGCGCGAAGCCGCCGCGCCGCGCCAGGATCGTCCCCAGCAGGGCAACGTTCAGCCAGGATGAGAAGGCGGTCGCCAGCGCCAGCCCGACATGGGCGATGAATTGCATCAGCACCACACCGACAAGGATATTGGCCAGCATCGCGGCGACCGCGACCTTCACCGGCGTGGCCGTATCCTCGCGGGCATAGAAGCCCGGCGCCAGCACCTTCACCGCGACATAGGCCGGCAGTCCCAGCGCATAGGCCGCCAGCGCCAGCCCGGTGGCCTGCGCATCCGCCGCCGTGAAGGCGCCGCGCTGGAACAGCACCTCGACAATCGGGCCAGCCAGCACCACCAGCCCCGCCGTCGCCGGCAATGTGAGCAGCAATGCCACCTCCAGCGCGCGGTTCTGGCTGACCAGCGCCGCCGCATCCTCGCCGGCCTTCACCTGGCGCGACAGCAGCGGCAGCAGCGCCGTGCCAATGGCGATGCCGACCACGCCCAGCGGCAGCTGGTTCACCCGGTCGGCGTAATAGAGGTAGGAGATCGCGCCCGTCGGCAGCAGCGAGGCCAGCAGCACATCGACCAGCAAATTGATCTGCATGACGCCCGCCCCGACAGCGGCCGGCAGCATCAGGCGGAACAGCTTGCGGAGGTCGGGCGTGAGGCGCGGCCGCACGAGGCGCATCGGCAGCCCGTTGCGCCGCGCCGCCGCCAGCAGGAAGAAGAATTGCCCGAAACCCGCGATCAGCACGCCCCAGGCCAGCGCATGGCCCGGCGTCTCGGCATAGGGCACCAGCGCGAACAGCGACAGGATCAGGCAGATGTTCAGCAGGATGGGCGCCGCCGCCATCGCCGCGAACCGGTCGGTCGCGTTCAGCAGCCCGCCGATCAGCGCCACGAAGGAGATCAGCGGCAGATAGGGGAAGGTGATGCGCGACAGCTCCACCGCGAGGTCGAACTTGGCCGGATCGGCGGCGAAGCCGGGGGCGATGGCATGCATCGCCCAGGGCATGATGACCTCCATCACGGCGAGGAAGCCCAGCATGATGACGGCCATCACCGCCAGCGTGCGCTGCGCGAAATCCAACGCCGCTTCCCGGCCCTGTGTCGTGAGCAGGCCGGAGACCATCGGCACGAAGGCGATGGTGAAGGCGCCCTCGCCGGACAGCCGGCGGAAGAAGTTGGGGAACTTGAAGGCGACGAAGAAGGCGTCCGCCACCGGCCCCGCGCCCACCAGCGCGGCGATAAGGATATCGCGGGCAAAGCCGGTCAACCGGCTTGCCAGCGTGTAGCCGCCGACCGTGGCGATGTGGCGCAGCATCGACATGGCGAAAGGCTCTAGCCGATTTGGAGGAGTCTGGCGATCCCGATTTCTCGGGCGGCGCTATTCCGCCGCCTGGACCGTGGCGGATTTGCGGCGCTTCTCGCCGGCCTGTGCGGAGGCTGAGACCGAACCCGGCTCGGCCAGGGCAGTCAGCAGCTTCTCGCGGATCGCCGCCAGCTTGCTGGCATGCTCGACCTTCAGCCCGAACACATCCTTCACATAGAACACGTCGATGGCGGTCTCGCCATAGGTCGAGATCTTCGCCGAGGAGACCTGCAGGGAGAGCTGGTTCAGGGCCCGTGCGATGTCCGACAGCAGGCCCGGCCGGTCGCGGCCGTTCAGCTCGATCACCGTGTGCGTCGCGCTGGCCTTGTTGTCGATCAGCACGCGCGGCGGCACCTTGAACACACGGGTCCGGCTGGGCAGCGCGCCCGCCGCCTTCTCGCGCAGTGCCTGGCGCGTCTTCAACTCACCCGACATTGCCTTGTGGATCGCGGCCGACAGTCGCGCCAGCTTGGTCGGCTGGTCGAACGGACCGTCGGTCGCATCCTGTACCCAGAAGGTATCCAGCGCCATGCCGTCGGTCATGGTGAAGATGCGGGCATCGACGATGCTGGCGCCGGCCACCGCCATGGCGCCGGCCAGCCGGCTGAACAGGCCCGGATGGTCGGGCGTGCAGATGGTGACTTCGGTGACGCCGCGATGGGTATCGATGCGCGTGTCGATCAGCAGCGGTTGCTCGACGGTGGCTGCCTCGCGCATCAGCAGGGCGTGGCGCACCAGCGTCTCGGTATCGTGGCTGAGCCAGTAGGAGATCTGCCCCTTGGCGAGATGCGCCTTCACCTGTGCCTCCGGCCAGTCCGGCAATGCAGCGCGCAAGGCCGCCTTGGCCTGCTCGGCACGGCCGATATTCTGCTGGCCGCTGGCCAGCGCATCCTCGGACACCTCGCCGGACAGCACCTCGTCGGCACGGTAATAGAGGTTGCGCAGCAGGCCGGCCTTCCAGTTGTTCCAGATCGCCGGATTGGTCGCGCGCACATCGGCCACGGTCAGCACCAGCAGCAGGCGCAGCCGTTCCGGCGATTTGATGATCCCGCAGAAGTCCTGGATCGTCTTCGGATCGCCGATATCGCGCTTGAAGGCAAAGGCGGTGAACCAGAGGTGATTGCGCACCAGCCAGGCGACCGTCTCGGTTTCCTCGTCGCTGAGGCCGAGTCTCGGGCCGAGGCGATGCGCCACCTTCTCGCCCAGCAGCGAATGGTTGCCGCCGCGTCCCTTGGCGATGTCGTGCAGGAACATGCCGAGATAGAGCGCCCGGCGCGACAGCACCTTGTGGACGATCTCGCTGGCCACCGGCGCGACCTGGGCCAGCTGGCCGGATTCGATCTGGTGCAGGATGCCCATGGCCCGGATCGTGTGCTCGTCGGTCGTATAGACGTGATACATGTCGAACTGCATCTGCGCCACGACCCGGCCGAAATCCGGGATGAACCGGCCCAGCACGCCGGCCTCGTTCATCAGCCGCAGGATGCGCTCCGGGCCTTTGGGTGAGGTCAGGATGTCGAGGAAAAGACGGTTCGCCTCGGTATCGTTGCGCAGCGCCGCATCGACCCGCTTCAGATTCTGCGTGATCAGCAGCAGCGCATCCGGGTGAACGTCCAGATCGTGCTGCTGCGCGGTGTGGAACAGCCGGATGAAATTCACCGGATCGGTCTCGAACAGGTCGGCGCGCGGCACCGAGAGGCGCTCGCCATCCAGCACGAACCCGTCATAGGTGCGCTTGCGGAACGGCAGGGACGGCAGGCGCAGCCGGGGGCGGCGCTGGATCTTCGCTTCGATGGCGGCGCAGACGATGCGCGTCAGGTTGCCGACATCCTTGGCCACCACGAAATAGTGCTTCATGAAGCGCTCGACGGCGATGGTGCCGGCATGGTCGGTATAGCCTAGGCGGCGCGCCATTTCGGTCTGCACATCGAAGGTCAGCCGTTCCTCGGGCCGCCCGGTCAGATAGTGCAGGTGGCAGCGCAGCGTCCACAGGAAGTCCTGCGCCTTGGCGAACTTCCGGCGCTCGGCGGCGGTCAGCACCCCGGCTTCCACCAGCCCATCCACCGTTTCCGTATGATAGACGTACTTGCCGATCCAGTAGAGCGTGTGCAGGTCGCGCAACCCGCCCTTGCCTTCCTTGATGTTCGGCTCCAGCACATAGCGCGAGCCACCGACCTTTTCGTGCCGGGTCGTACGCTCGGCCAGCTTCGCCTCGACAAATTCCAGCACCGTGCTGTCGGCAAGCTCATCCCAGAAGCGCTGCTGCAGATCCTCATGCAGCGCCTCGTTGCCCCAGATGATGCGCGATTCCAGCAGCGCGGTGCGGATCGTCACATCCTCGCGGGCCTGGCGCAGGCATTCATCCACCGACCGTGTGGCGTGGCCGACCTTCAGCCCCATGTCCCACAGCATGTAGAGCATGTATTCGACGATCTGCTCACCGCGCGGCGTCTGCTTGTAGGGCAGCAGGAACAGCAGATCGACATCGGACTGCGGCGCCAGCTCGCCGCGCCCGTAGCCGCCGACCGAGACCACGGCCAGCTGCTCACCAACTGTCGGATTGGCCGAGGGATAGGCCGTGCCGGCGGCAAAATCGGCCAGCACCCGCACCAGCTCATCCGTCAGATAGGCAAGGCTGCGGACCGTCTTCTCACCAATGCGCTCGCCCGGCTTATGGCCAAGGAAGCGGCGCTCGACCTCATCCCGGCCGCTCGCCAGCGCGTCACGCAGGCGCGACAGCACGCCGTTGCGCAGCTCCTGCGGCTTCAGATCGTCGCGGGCCGCCAGCGCGGCCAGGTCGCGGCGCAGCTTCACCGGGTCGATGATCTGGCCGCGGTCGGCAATGCCGCCGCCGGACCGGCCGGTGGCCGCCTTGCCCTGGTTCTTGTCCGGCGCGGCCTTGCCAAGCGGCGCCTTGCTGAGAATGGAAGACAGCATCCTGTTGCTTTCAGCCGTTTCGGGAAGCCCGTTCCCTCGCTATAAGATAGCGCTAAAGCTAAGCGATTTAAGGCCCCCGCACCACGCCTATCCGGGATGACCCCCGGCCAAACCCTCAGGCCCATCCTTCAGGAAAGCGCCGCATCGTGAGCGACTATCCCCACAACAGCAGCGATATCGTCATCGTCGGCGGCGGCGTCATCGGCAGCGCCATCGCCTATTTCCTGACAAGCGACCCGGTGTTTTCCGGGCGCGTCACGGTGATCGAGCGCGACCCGACCTATGCCCGCGCTTCCACGCCGCTGTCAGCCGGCGGCATCCGCCAGCAATTCTCCACGCCGGAGAACATTGCCATCGGCCAGTTCGGGGCGGCTTTCCTGAAACAGGTGCCGGAGCTGCTGGAGGTCGAGGGCGACCGGCCCGACATCCATTTCGTCGAGGGCGGCTATTTGTTCCTGGCGAGCGAGACCGGCCGCCCGATCCTGGAGAGGAACCACGCCACGCAACGTGCCGAGGGCGTTAAAGGCACGGTGCTGCTGGAACCGGCGGAGCTGGCACGGCGCTTCCCCTGGCTCAGCCTGGAGGGCATCGCACTCGGCTGCCTTGGAGTGCGCGACGAGGGCTGGTTCGATCCCTTCACCCTGCTGCAGGCCTTCAAGCGAAAGGCGCGCTCGCTGGGGGCGGTCTATCTGAAGGACGAGGTGACCGGCATCGAGCGCGACGCCGGGCGGATTACCGCCGTCACCCTGCGCGAGGGCGGTCGTCTCGCCTGCGGAACGATGGTGAATGCCGCCGGCGCCCAGGCGGGCCGGGTGGCGGCGCTGGCCGGCATCGCCCTGCCTGTCGTGCCCAAGAAGCGCTTCGTCTATGTGTTCGACTGCCGTACGCCCATCGAGCCGCTGGCGCCGCTGACCATCGACCCGTCCGGGGTCTATTTCCGGCCGGAGGGCAAGGGCTTCATCGGCGGCGTCTCTCCGCCCGAGGACCGCGACCCCGATTCCGACGATCTGGAGGTCGAATACGATCTGTTCGAGGAGACGGTCTGGCCGTCGCTTGCCGAACGGGTACCCGCCTTCGAGGCGATCAAGCTGACCGGCGCCTGGGCCGGGCATTACGACTACAACATCGTCGATCAGAACGGCATCGTCGGACGCCATCCGGAGATCGCCAACCTGGTTTTCGCCAACGGCTTCTCCGGCCACGGGCTGCAGCAAAGCCCGGCGGTCGGCCGCGCCGTTGCCGAGCTGATCCTGCAGGGCGGCTACCGCAGCATCGACCTGACCCGGTTCGGCTATGAGCGCTTCGCCCGCAACGAGCCGATTCTGGAACTAAACGTCGTCTGAGGCACTGATCCGCCGCTAGTTGATGAGCGGCTGGAAACTCTGCGGCGCCGGATCGATGACACGGCGCTGGCCATTATTGATCTCATAGATCGCAAGGCCGCGCTCGTTCAGCCCGTCGGGCTTGAGCCGGAAGATGCCGTTCACCCCGGCGAAGCCTTCCGGCGACGTCAGTGTTTCCAGGCTGAAATCCGGCTGGTCGCGGTCGCGCGACAGCAGCGCCATCAGCGCGGTGGCGTCATAGGCCAGCCCGGCCACCAGCGGCGGGCGGCTGCCGAAGGCCTGCTGATAGCGCTCCTCGAAGCTGGTCCGCACATCGGAGGCCGGGGCCGCATACCAGCCGCCGGCCAGCGTCGGCTCGCCGGCAATCGACGGGTCTTCCCACAGGGTGGTGCCCAGCATCCGCACCTTACGGTGATCGACATCGAAATAGGCCAGCATCGGCGCCAGGCTGCGCAGCCGCTGGCCGGCATCCGGCAGCAGCACCGCCTGATAGGGCAGTTCTTCCACCGTTTCCATGCGCTCCAGCCGCGCCAGCGCACGCTTCGAGGCCTCGTCGTCGCGCCCGGCGAGCCTGGCCTTCTCTCCCGCCAGCGCGCGCTTGCGCTGGTCGTAATCGGCGAACTGCCGGGCAATCGCGGTGAAATCGCCGGTGCCGGGATTGTACAGGGTGGCGCGCACGATCGCCGCGCCGGCGCCCTGCGTGGTGTCCTGTAGCGCGCGCGTGACCGTCCGGCCATAGGGCGTGTCAGGGGCCAGCGCGGCAAAGCGCGTGATGCCCTGCGCCGTGGCGTAGCGCACCACCCGTGCCACCTGGTCGCGCGGCAGGAAACCCAGTACGAAGATGCCGCGGTCAGCGACCGCCTCGTCATTCGAGAAGCTGAGGACCGGCACGCCGGCCTGATGCGCATGCGGGGCGACCGCCGTCGTCGCCGCGGCGAACAGCGGCCCCAGAATGACTTCCGCGCCATCGGCCAGCGCCTGCTGCGCCACCGTGCCGGCCTCCATCGGATCGCCGCCCGTATCATAGGGGCGCAGCTGGAAATCGGCATCGGCCACATCGAAGAGGGCCAGCTGCGCCGCGTTCAGCAGTGACTGGCCGATGCGCGCCTCCGGGCCGCTCAGCGGCAGAAGGATGGCGACCTTGATCTTGTCGCCGGGCGCGCGGACCGGCGGCGGGATCAGCGACGGCGCGGCCGGAACGGTGGACAATGGCCCCTGGGTGGCGGTCTGCGGTACCGCCGGCGCAGAGGGGGCGGGCGTGGCAACGACCGGTCCGCTTTCAGTGCTGCCGCCTCCGCCCCGCGACCCGCCACAGCCGGCCAGCAGCGGCAGGGCCAGCGCGCAGACGAGAAGAATCGCCCGGCTGGTGACATGCTTTTGCGGCACGCCGCGACGCTTTAGCGTAGAAAGGCCAAACACCTGTTTCTCCAAGCTGCCATCGGTAAACCCATGTCGCGCTCCCAGACCGACCGTAAAATCACATCGGCCGCGTCGCTGACGCCGGCACTCTACATCGTCGCCACGCCGATCGGAAACCTGGGCGATCTTACCATGCGTGCCCGCGACATTCTCGCCTCCGCCGATCTGGTGGCCTGCGAGGATACCAGGGTCACCGGCAAGCTGCTGTCCGCCTTCGGCCTGAAGCGTCCGCTTATCGCCTATAACGACCACAACGCCGATAAGGTTCGCCCGACCCTGCTGGACGCGGTGCGGCAGGGCAAGGCGGTGGCGCTGGTCAGCGATGCCGGCACGCCGCTTATCTCCGACCCCGGCTACAAGCTGGTGCGCGACGCGGCGGAAGCCGGGCTGGCTGTCACTGCGGCCCCCGGCCCCTCAGCGCTGCTGGCGGCGCTGGTGCTGGCCGGGCTGCCGACCGACCGTTTCCTGTTCGCCGGCTTCCTGCCGCCGAAATCCGGCGCCCGGCGCACCGCGCTGGGCGAACTGGCCAGCGTGCCGGCAACGCTGGTGTTTTACGAATCCGGGCCGCGCCTCGCCGCCAGCCTCGCCGACATGGCTGCCGTGCTGGGCGACCGCCCCGGTGCTGTCGCCCGCGAACTGACCAAGCTGTTCGAGGAGGTGCGGCGCGACCCGCTCTCCGCGCTGGCCGCGCATTACGCCGAGGCCGGCCCGCCCAAGGGCGAGATCGTCATCGTGGTCGGCGCCCCGGCGGAGCAGGAAGCCAGCGCCGATACGCTGGATGCGGCCCTGCGCCGCGCCCTTGCCGGCAACAGCACGCGCGATGCCGCCGCCCTGGTGGCCGGCGAGACTGGCCTGCCGCGCAAACAGGTCTATGCTCGCGCCCTCGAACTCGCCCAGGAGAGAGACGGGGAAAGTACCGGGGAGAAAGGATGAAGCCCCGCAGCCGGCAGGATCGCCAGCAGGCACGGCGCAGGGGTATCGCGGCGGAGACGCTCTGCCTCTGGCTGCTGCGGCTGAAGGGCTACCGCATCCTGGCGCGCGACCTGCGGACCCCGGTCGGCGAGATCGACATCGTCGCCCGGCGCGGCAATACGCTGGTCGCCGTCGAGGTGAAGCGGCGCGGAACGCTGGAGGACGCCGCCGACGCCATCGGCCGGGACCAGCGCCGGCGCATCCTGCGCGCGCTCGGCTGGTTCGCCCAGCGCCAGGCGGACGGGGAGCGGCTGGCGCTGCGTTTCGACGCCATGCTGCTGGATGGCGGGCTGCTGCCCCGCCACATAAGCGATGCCTGGCGGGACGACGGATAGCCGCCATAATCTTACCGGCTGCAAGACGGCCCTTTTTCTGCGACATTTCAGAAGCACAGTGCCGCCCATCATCGTCCCACGCGCCGATTCGGGAACCACAGACTCCATGATCCGCTCTCGTTTCCTGCTGCTTTCCCTGCTTTTCGCCCTTTCTGTCCCGGTCCTCTCCGCCTGCACGCCGCTTGGCGTTGCCGTGGGGGCGGGTGCCACCGCCGGCGTTGCCGCGCAGCAGGAGGGCGGGCTGAACACCGCCGCCAACGACACCGGCATCCGCGCACAGATCAACCGGCTGTGGTTCGAGAAGGACATCGAGATGATGCGCCGTGTCGGCCTGTCGGTCTCCAACGGTCGCGTGCTGCTGACCGGCATTGTGCCGAAGGCGGAGGACAGGGTGGAGGCGGTGCGGCTGGTCTGGCAGGTCCAGGGCGTGCGCGAGGTGATCAACGAAATCCGTGTCGATGGCGAGGAAGGCTCGCGTGGCGGCAGCTATGCCACCGATGTGTGGATCAGCACGCAGCTGCGCAGCAAGCTGCTGTTCGACAGCCAGATCAACGCCATCAACTACAGTGTCGAGACCATCCACAGCATCGTCTATCTGATGGGCGTGGCGGTTAGCCGCGAGGAGCTGGAGCGTGTGATCAACCACGCCCGCAACATCAGCGGCGTGAACAGGGTCGTGAACCATGTGCTGCTGAAGGGTGATCCGCAGATACGCACGCCGTCCAGCGCACCGGAAAGCGGCCCCGTGCCGGCCACGGCCCCCGCGCAGTCCGAACCCGCGCCGCGCATCGAGCCGGCGCCTTCCACGCAATCGGCGCCGATCCAGCGCGTGCCGCTGCAATAGACGATGGCGGACGGCACGGAAGCGCACGCCCTCCTTGCCGGCCTCGCCGGGGCTGGCACAGCGCCTCTGGACCTTGCCGGTGCCGCCCTGGCGCTGGCCAGCTTCGACCGACCCGGCGTCGGCTTTGGCTGGTACCGCCAGCATCTGGGCGAACTGGCGGACGCGCTCCACGGGACCGCCGCCAGCCGGAACAGCGATATCGCCGGCTGCGCCGGGACGCTGAGCGCGGTGATGGCCGAGCGCTTCGGCTATCGCGGCGACGATCTCACCTATGACGACATGCAGAATGCCAATCTGATGCGCGTGATCGAGCGCCGGCGCGGCCTGCCAGTTGCACTCGGTATCCTCTATATCCATGCCGCGCGCAGCCAGGGCTGGCGGGCCGAGGGGCTGAACTTCCCCGGCCATTTCCTGATCCGCCTGCAGGCCGCCGGCGGCCGCGCCATTCTCGATCCATTTAATGGCGGGCGGATGCTGGAAGCGGTCGATCTGCGCCAGCTGCTGACCGCCATCGCCGGACAGGATGCCGGACTGCTGCCCGATTATTATGAACCGGTAACCGACAAGGACATTCTGTTACGCCTGCAAAACAATATTCTGCTGCGGGCGGTCCGGCAGGGTGCGTTCGAGCGTGCGCTGTCGGTCATCGACCGCATGCTGCTGTTCGCGCCGGACCATGTGCCGCTGTGGCGCGAGGCAGCCCTGGTCAACGCCCGGCTGGAACGGATGGGGGCGGCCATCGAGGCGCTGGAGCGCTTTGTCGAACTGGCCCCCTCCAGTGAGGAGCGGCATGAGGCGGCGGCCCTGCTGCAGGCCTGGCGGGGGCGTCTCAACTAGCGTTTGGGCGGCCGGACAAGCACCGCTATAGTGCCGGCAAAACCATTCCTCTTTGGGAGTTATGCCGGCCATGAGCCTTGCCGTCGCCATCCAGATGGACCCGATCGAGCCGATCAACATCGACGCCGACAGCACCTTCGTGCTGGCGCTGGAGGCCCAGCGCCGGGGCCACGCGCTGTTCCACTACACGCCACAGGATCTGTCGCTGAAGGGCAACCGCGCCATCGCCCGCGCAAGGCCGCTGACTGTGCGGCGCGAGAAGGGCAACCACGCCACGCTGGGCAGCGCGGAGAGCATCGACCTCGCCACCGTCGATGTGGTGCTGCTGCGCCAGGACCCGCCCTTCGACATGAGCTACATCACCACCACCCACATTCTGGAGCATGTGCATCCGCAGACGCTGGTGGTGAACGACCCCGTGCATGTGCGCAACGCGCCGGAAAAGCTGTTCGTCACCCATTTCGCCGAGCTGATGCCGCCGACGCTGATCACCACCGACCGCCGGGAAATCCTGGCCTTCCGGGCGGAGCACAAGGACATCATCGTGAAGCCGCTGTTCGGCAATGGCGGGGCCGGCGTGTTTCACCTGAAACCGGATGACGAGAATCTCTCGGCGCTGCTGGAAACCTTCACCCAGCTCTACCGCGAGCCGGTCATCGTGCAGCGCTACCTGCCGGAAATCCGCCAGGGCGACAAGCGCATCATCCTGATCGACGGCGAGCCGGCCGGCGCCATCAACCGCATCCCCGCCGAGGGCGAGGCGCGCGCCAACATGCATGCCGGCGGCCAGGCGGTGAAGAGCGAGTTGACCAGCCGCGAGCGCGACATCTGCGCCGCCATCGGCCCGGCCCTGCGCGAGCGCGGGCTGCTGTTCGTCGGCATCGATGTGATCGGCGACTATCTGACCGAGATCAACGTCACCTCGCCGACCGGCCTGCAGGAGATCGGTCGCTATGACAGCGTCAGCCTGGAGGCGAAGATCTGGGACGCCATCGAGGGCAAGCTGACCGGCCGCACCGGGGTTGCTTCGGCTTAAGGAACATTCTTCTTCGTCATGGTCGGGCTTGACCCGACCATCAATTGACCGAGTGATTGGCACGGTCCGATGGACCCTCGGGTCAAGCCCGAGGGTGACGAAAGAGGAAGACTGCAAACTTTCTTCTGGCCCGAACTCTGTCCACCCCATACCATCGCAGGTAGCAGCGGGGAGGGCGGATGGTCGCGCGGGTCAACACGGTCGCGTTCCAGGGCATCGAGGTGCTGCCGGTCGATGTCCAGGTGCAGATGGCGGCCGGCCTGCCCGCCTTCACCATCGTCGGACTGCCGGACAAGGCGGTCGGCGAAAGCCGGGAGCGGGTACGCGCCGCCCTGGGCGCCATGGGGCTGGCGCTGCCGCCCAAACGCATCACCGTGAACCTCGCCCCCGCCGATCTGCTGAAGGAAGGCAGCCATTTCGATCTGCCGATTGCCGTCGGGCTGCTGGTCGCCATGGGCGTGCTGCCGGGCGAGGAGATATCCGGCTATACCGTGCTGGGCGAACTGGGGCTGGACGGCTCCATAGCATCCGTGGCTGGAGTGCTGCCCGCCGCCATCGGCGCCAGTGCGGAGGATCGCGGGCTGATCTGCCCGGCGGCCTGCGGCGGCGAGGCGGCCTGGGCCGGGCGCATCGAGATCCTGGCCGCCCCCACGCTCCTGTCGCTCATCAACCATTTCAAGGGCACGCAGGTTCTGACCCCGCCCGAGGCCAGGCTGGCCGCGGAGGAGGAACGCTATCCCGATCTGCGCGACATCAAGGGGCAGGAGACGGCGAAGCGCGCGCTGGAGGTGGCGGCGGCCGGCGGCCACAATCTATTGATGATCGGCCCGCCCGGCTCCGGCAAGTCGATGCTGGCGCAGCGCCTGCCGGGCCTGCTGCCGCCGCTCGACCCGGCGGAGGCGCTGGAGGTCAGCATGATCCATTCCATCGCCGGCCATCTGGAGGGCGGGCGGATGCGCCGGCGGCGGCCCTTCCGCGACCCGCATCATTCCGCCTCGCTGCCCGCCCTGGTCGGCGGCGGCATAAGAGCGAAGCCGGGAGAGATCAGCCTCGCCCACAACGGAGTTTTGTTTTTAGACGAACTCCCCGAATTCGCGCGGGGCACTCTGGAATCCCTGCGCCAGCCGCTCGAATCCGGCCGTGCCGTGGTCGCGCGGGCCAATGCGCATGTGACCTATCCGGCACGGGTGCAGCTGGTGGCGGCGATGAATCCCTGCCGCTGCGGCCATCTGGACGATCCGTCACTGACCTGCGGTCGCGCGCCGCGCTGTGCGCTGGACTATCAGTCGAAGATTTCCGGCCCGCTGTTCGACCGTATCGACCTGCATGTGGAGGTGCCGGCGGTCAGCCCTGCCGATCTGGCCCTGCCCAGCCCGCGCGAGGGATCGGCGGAGGTGGCAGTGCGCATTGCGGCGGCGCGGGCGATCCAGCGCACACGCTATGACGGCACTGAAATCAGGGTGAACGCGCAGGCCGACGGCACGCTGCTGGAGGAGGTCGCAACCCCCGATGCCGCCGGCAAGGCGCTGCTGACCGAGGCGGCGGAGCGGATGAAGCTGTCAGCGCGCGGCTATCACCGGGTGCTGCGCGTGGCCCGCACGCTGGCCGATCTCGCCGGTGTGGAGCAGGTGGGGCGTATCCAGATCGCGGAGGCGCTCAGCTACCGCCGCATCGCGCCCGGACGGTAAAAAGGGGACGGTAGAGTTTCAGCCCAGCAGTGCCGGCAGCAGGGCGTTCAGCCGCTGGCGGCCCTCAGCCGTGGCGCGCAGGCCGGCGGCATCGGCGATCAGGAACCCGCCCGCGACCAGCCGGTCCAGCCGCACGGAATCGAGGGCGGCGCGCATCTCCCGGCCGGTCTCGCGGATGAAGCGGTCCGCCGGCACGCCTTCCACCGTGCGCAGCCCCATCATCAGCATCTCGGTCAGCCGTTCCTCAGGGGCGACGGGCAGCTCGGCCTGGGTCGCATGGCCGTCGCGCTCCACCCGTTCCAGCCAGATCTGCGGCGCGCGGTGCTGGCGCGTCGCGATCTTGCCCTCCTGCAACGTCAACCTTCCATGCGCGCCGGGGCCGATGCCGGCATAATCGGCATAGCGCCAATAGGCGAGGTTGTGCCGCGATTCCTCGCCCGGCCTTGCATGGTTGGAAATCTCGTAGGAAGGCAGGCCGGCCGCGTCCAGCACCGCCTGCGTTGCCTCATAGAGGGCGGCACCGGTATCCTCGTCCGGGATTTGGAACTCGCCGCGCGCATGACGCAGATGGAAGGGCGTGCCCTCCTCGATGGTCAGCTGATAGGCCGAGATATGGCCGACCGCATGGGACAGCGCCTGACGCAGCTCCGCCTCCCAGCCCGCGACCGTCTGGCCGGGCCGGGCATAGATCAGATCGAAACTGAAACGATCGAACAGGCTGGCGGCGATATCGACCGCCGCCAGCGCCTCGCGCGCCGAATGCTCGCGGCCGAGGAATTTCAGGTCGGCATCGTTTAGCGCCTGCACACCGAGCGAGACGCGGTTCACCCCGGCGCTACGGAAGCCCGCCAGCAGCGCCGCCTCCACCGAGGTCGGGTTGGCCTCCAGCGTGATCTCCACGCCAGCATCCAGGCGCCAGCGCCGGCCGATATGCTCGATGACAGAAGCCGCCGTCGCCGGCTCCATCAGCGAAGGGGTGCCGCCGCCGAAGAAGACCGAGGTGACGGTCCGGCCCGGGGTGCGGTCGGCATAATGGTCGATCTCACGCAGCAAGGCGGCCCGCCAGCGCGCATGGTCGATGCTCGCCGAGACGTGAGAATTGAAGTCGCAATAGGGGCATTTCGACCGGCAGAACGGCCAGTGGACATAGACCGCCAGAGTGTCCGGCGCCGTCATGTCTCAGTCCTTGAAGCAGGCCTCGACCAGCTGCCGGAACGCCGCCGCCCGGTGGCTGGTCGCGTGCTTCTCGTCCGGGTCGATCTCGCCATAGGTCAAGGCTTCCCCTGCCGGGCGGAACATCGGATCGTAGCCGAAGCCCTTGTCCCCGCGTGGCGGCCAGACCAGATCGCCCGCGACCGTGCCCTCGAAAATCTCCACATGCCCATCCGGCCAGGCCAGCGCCAGCGCGCAGACGAAGCGGGCCGACCGGTCCGTCTTGCCGGCGAGCGCCTCCTCGACCTTTTGCATGGCGTGGCCGAAATCCTTCGACGGGCCGGCCCAGCGCGCCGAATAGATGCCGGGATCGCCATTCAGCGCGGTGACCGCAAGGCCGGAATCGTCGGCCAGCGCCGGCAGGCCGGAGGCTTCCGCCGAATGCCTTGCCTTCAGCTCCGCATTGGCGCGGAAGGTCATGCCGGTCTCCTCCGGCTCGGAGATGCCAAGGTCGCCGGCGGAGACCACCTCGACCGAGAAGGGGCGCAGCAGATCGCCGATCTCCCGCACCTTGCCGGGATTGTGGCTCGCGATGACCAGCTTTTTCTCTGCAAACCGGCGCGCCATGACGCTAAAGCCCCAGCGCCTTGCGCTGCAGGATCGCCAGCTCGCCGATGCCCTTGTTGGCGAGGCCCAGCAGCTCGCCCAGCTGCGCCTGGCTGAACGGCGCGCCCTCGGCGGTGCCCTGCACCTCCACGATGCCGCCGGTGCCGGTCAGCACGAAATTGGCATCGGCATCGCAGTCGGAATCCTCGGCATAGTCGAGGTCCAGCACCGGCTGGCCCTTGTAGATACCGCAGGAGATCGCCCCCACCGAATCGGTGAAGGGCAGCGCCTTGACCATGCCCAGCTTCAGCAGATGCTGGCAGGCCTGATGCAACGCCACATAGGCGCCGGTAATCGCCGCCGTGCGGGTGCCGCCATCGGCCTGCAGCACGTCGCAATCCACCTTGATGGTGATCTCGCCCAGCTTTTCCAGATCGACGATGGCGCGCAGCGAGCGGCCGATCAGCCGCTGGATTTCCTGGGTGCGGCCACTCTGCTTGCCCTTCGCCGCCTCGCGGTCGGTGCGGGTGTGGGTGGAACGCGGCAACATGCCGTATTCCGCCGTCACCCAGCCCTTGCCGGAATTGCGCAGGAAGGGCGGCACCCGGTCCTCGATGGATGCGGCGCACAGCACATGCGTGTCGCCGAACCGGGCAAGGCAGGAGCCTTCGGCGTACTTGCTGGCGCCCGGTTCCAGGGTAACGGCGCGCATCTGGTCCGGCGCGCGGCCCGAAGGTCGCATGGTATCCTCCATGGGGATGGCTGGTTCGCATTTCGGCGCGCAAGCTAGCCCCCTGCGCGCGCTGCGTCGAGGACACATTGACGCTGTGCCAGGGCGTACCTAGATTCGGAAGGCTTCGAACAACCCGAAAGCAAATGGATTTGTACGGAATTTCAACGCCTTCACCGATGTCAGCCGTCACCAAGCTGAATGAGAGGTCGCGGGAGATATTCCGCCTTATCGTCGATGCCTATATGGAAACCGGCGAACCGGTCGGCTCGCGCACCCTGTCGCGCCGGCTCGATCTGGCGCTGTCGCCGGCGACGATCCGCAATGTGATGTCCGACCTGGAAGAGGCCGGGCTACTGTTCGCGCCCCACACCTCGGCAGGCCGGCTGCCGACCGAGGCCGGCCTGCGCATGTTCGTGAACGGGCTGCTGGAGGTTGGCCGGCTGACCGAGAATGAGCGCACCGCCATCGAGGCGAAATGCGCCGCCCTCGGCCGCTCCTATGGCGATGTGCTGGAACAGGCGACCACCACCCTGTCGGGCCTGGCGAACTGCGCAGGCCTCGTCATGGCGCCGAAGCAGGATGACCGGCTGAAGCATATGGAGTTCGTCAGCCTGGGGCCGAACCGGGCGCTGGTCGTCATGGTGTCCGACAATGGCATGGTCGAGAACCGCGTGATCGAGCTGCCCGCCGGCCTGCCGCCCTCGGCACTGATGGAGGCTGGCAATTACGTGAATGCCCGTCTGAACGGCCGCACCATCGAGGAGGCCAAGCTGTTCATCCAGCACGAGCTGGAACAGCACCGCGCCCAGCTGGATGCGCTGTCGCAGAAGGTGG
This sequence comes from Oceanibaculum indicum P24, assembly GCF_000299935.1. Classification (NCBI taxonomy): domain Bacteria; kingdom Pseudomonadati; phylum Pseudomonadota; class Alphaproteobacteria; order Rhodospirillales; family Oceanibaculaceae; genus Oceanibaculum; species Oceanibaculum indicum. The sequence continues at coordinate 133,930 of NZ_AMRL01000002.1, forward strand.
TGGAGGCCGGGCTGGCGACCTGGACCGGCGGCGACGATGCCGGCTATCTGATCGTGCGCGGCCAGGCCCGCCTGCTGGAGGATGTGACCGCGCTGGAGGATCTGGAGCGTATCCGCACCCTGTTCCAGACGCTGGAAACCAAAGAGAGCCTGATGCGCCTCCTGGAAGCCACCAACAAGGGCGAGGGGGTGCAGATTTTCATCGGGTCCGAGAACGAGCTGTTCGGCCTGGCCGGCTGCTCGATGATCGTCGCCCCCTATGCCAACAGCCGCGAGCAGGTGCTGGGCGCCATCGGCGTCATCGGCCCGACCCGCATGAACTATGCCCGCATCATCCCGATGGTCGATTACACGGCCAAGATCATCGGCCGCATGATAGGGTAAATGAACCCGACGACAGACCGAAGAACCGGAAGCTAGCAGCAAGCCATGACCCAGAATACCAAGCCGCAGAACGATGCCTCAGACACCCAGGAACCGGAGGTGACCGCCCCCGAGACCGCTTCTGGCACCGAGTCGCCGGAGACGCTGGACGAGGTCGGCGTCGGCGAGGAAGCGGAGTCGATGGACATCGACGACGCCACCCGCGCGCTGGCCCAGGAGCTGGCGGATACCCGCGACAAGCTGCTGCGTGCCGTCGCCGAGACCGAGAATGTGCGCAAGCGTGCAGAGCGCGACCGCGAGCAGGACCGCAAGTTCGGCATCGCCAATTTCGCCGGGGACGTGGCCGGCGTGGCCGACGATCTGCGCCGCGCCCTTTCTTCCGTGCCGGCCGAGGCCGCGCACGAGCCTGCCGTGAAGGCACTGATGGAAGGCGTGGAGATGACCGAGCGCACCCTGCTGGCGGCGCTGGAGAAACACGGCGTGCGCCGGGTGGCGCCGGAGCCGGGCGATCCCTTCGACTACAACTACCATCAGGCGATGTTCGAGGTGGAGAACAGCGGCCACCCGGCCGGCACCGTCGTGCAGTTGCTGCAGCCGGGCTATGTCATCCATGATCGGCTGCTGAAGGCCGCCATGGTCGGCGTCGCCAAGGGCGAGGCGAAGGCAGCCGGGCGCGTCGATACCTCGGCCTGAGCCTAATTTCCCATCGGCGACAGACTCTCCGCCGCCGGGTCATGCGCCCGGTGACTGCGACGCGCCTTGTCGTGATCGGCCACCGCATAGCAATAGGCACAGCCATGCGGGCAGGTGTCATAGGCGCCGATATCCCGCGATTCGGCGCACAGGCAGCCCGGCCGGTTACCCTTCGTGCGGGCGGTGATATCCCGCCCCGCGACATCCGACAGGCGCGCGGCATCAATGCAGGCGGCGGGCGACACTCCCGCCGTCAGCCGGTCGGGCTGAGCACACAGGGTCAGGCGCATGCCAGCGCCCTGGGCAATCTCCGCCAGATCGGCCAGCAAGGCGGCGGACTGGTCCGGGTCCGGCACCTGCCAGGCAAGACCGGTGCGCTGGGTCATGCGGTCCAGATTGCGCGCCGTCTTGCGGTAGGGCGAGAGGATAGAGACCACCGCCTCGTCCACCGTGCCGGCCAGCGCTGTGGCCATCCGGCAGAAATTGGCACGGTGCCAGTCGGCATCCATTCCACCCGCAAACAGGATGGGGTCATAGCGCCAGACCACCGAACGCCTGCCATAGGTTGCCGCCAGCGTGCGCATCTGCGCGATGGCGCCCTCGGCAGGCAGCGTGGCGCGTTCCAGCGCGCGGCCATAGCCGGTGGCGGTGTACTGTACGATGAAGGGCATGCCGCACGCCTGTACCTCTTCCAGCGCTGGCAGGAAGGGGCCGGCATTGCGCGTCCAGAACACGAAGCCGTCCACCGCCTCCGCCGTCAGCGCCACCCGGTAGGGCTTTCCGCCATAGGGGCTGGCGACCAGGCAATAGCCGGCACGCAGGCGCATCCGGAACCAGTCGCCATGGAAGGCCGGGATGTCGGTTCGGTAGCTCGCAGAGACGATCATGTGCCTTTTTGCCGTTTTTCGTGCCCGAATTGGCGGATTTTCACCGTTGCAGCACCAAGTTTCGCTGCCTATATACCCTTGCAGTTCCGTCAGGTCAGCTTAACCCCATCCCAATAGGGGGCTCCGACCGGTGCCTTGACGGGCCGAGTGAGCCCTGCTGAAGAAAGGAAATAGAGCATGTCCAAAGTTATCGGCATTGACCTTGGTACGACCAATTCCTGCGTCGCCGTGATGGAAGGCGGCAATGCCCGCGTCATCGAGAACGCGGAAGGTATGCGCACCACGCCGTCGATGGTCGCCTTCACCGAGAGCGGCGAGCGCCTTGTCGGCCTGCCGGCGAAGCGCCAGGCCGTGACCAATCCGGAAAACACCCTGTTCGCGATCAAGCGCCTTGTCGGCCGCCGGATCGACGACCCGATGGTGGAGAAGGACAAGGGCCTCGTCCCCTACAAGATCGTGAAGGCGGACAATGGCGATGCCTGGGTCGAGAGCCGTGACAAGAAGTACAGCCCCAGCGAGGTCAGCGCCTTCATCCTGCAGAAGATGAAGGAAACCGCGGAGAACCATCTGGGCGAAAAGGTCACCCAGGCGGTCATCACCGTGCCGGCCTACTTCAACGACGCCCAGCGCCAGGCCACCAAGGACGCCGGCAAGATCGCCGGGCTGGAAGTGCTGCGCATCATCAACGAGCCGACCGCTGCCGCGCTGGCCTATGGTCTGGAGAAGAAGGGCAGCGGCATCGTCGCGGTCTATGACCTTGGCGGCGGCACCTTCGACGTGTCGATCCTGGAGATCGGCGACGGCGTGTTCGAGGTGAAGTCCACCAACGGCGACACCTTCCTGGGTGGCGAGGATTTCGACAGCCGGGTCATCCAGTACCTGGCCGACGAGTTCAAGAAGGAATCCGGCATCGACCTGCGCGGCGACAAGATGGCGCTGCAGCGCCTGAAGGAAGCCGCCGAGAAGGCGAAGATCGAGCTGTCCAGCACGACCGAGACCGAGATCAACCTGCCCTTCATCACCGCCGACCAGTCGGGCCCGAAGCATCTGACCATGAAGCTGTCGCGCGCCAAGCTGGAAGCGCTGGTCGATGATCTGGTGAAGCGCACCATCGAGCCCTGCAAGGCGGCGCTGAAGGATGCTGGCATCTCCGCTGGCGAGGTGGACGAGGTCATCATGGTCGGCGGCATGACCCGCATGCCGAAGATCCTGGAGACGGTGAAGAACTTCTTCGGGCGTGAGCCGCATCGCGGCGTGAACCCGGACGAGGTGGTGGCCGTGGGTGCCGCCATCCAGGGTGCCGTGCTGAAGGGCGAGGTGAAGGACGTCCTGCTGCTCGACGTGACCCCGCTGTCGCTGGGCATCGAGACGCTTGGCGGCGTGTTCACCCGCCTGATCGACCGCAACACCACGATCCCGACGAAGAAGAGCCAGGTCTTCTCGACCGCCGAGGACAACCAGACTGCGGTGACCATCCGCGTGTTCCAGGGCGAGCGCGAGATGGCAGCGGACAACAAGATGCTGGGCCAGTTCGACCTGGTCGGCATTCCGACCGCGCCGCGCGGCATTCCGCAGATCGAGGTCACCTTCGACATCGACGCCAACGGCATCGTGAATGTCTCGGCCAAGGACAAGGCGACCAACAAGGAGCAGGCCATCCGTATCCAGGCCTCGGGTGGTCTGTCCGACGCCGATATCGAGCAGATGGTGAAGGATGCCGAGGCGAACGCCGCCGAGGACAAGAAGCGGCGCGAAGCCGTGGAAGCCCGCAACCATGCCGAGTCGCTGGTGCACACGACCGAGAAGAACCTGGCCGAGCATGGCAGCCATATCGGCGCCGAGGAGAAGTCGGCGATCGAGGCCGACATCGCCGCGCTGAAGGAAGTCATGGGTGGCGACGACGCCGTGGTCATCAAGGAGAAGACCGAGAAGCTGGCGCAGTCCGCCATGAAGCTGGGTGAGGCCATGTACAAGGCCCAGCAGGATGGCGGCGCTGGCGATGGCGGTGCGTCCGGCGGCGATGCCGCTGGTGGCGACACCGCGGCCAAGGGCGATGACAAGGTCGTCGATGCCGACTTCGAGGAAGTGGACGACGAGGACCGCAAGAAGTCGGCCTGAAACCGATGACCGCGAACGGCACATTCCGTTACGCTATCGAAATGCCCATGTCCTCCGGGGTCAGCACCCCGGGGGACATGGCGTCTTCTCATCGCCAGTCCAGGGGCCGCTGAATCATGGCGAAGCGGGACTATTACGAGACGCTCGGCGCCGATAAGGGCGCCGACAAGGAAGCGCTGAAGCGGGCCTATCGCAAGCTCGCCATGCAGTATCATCCGGACCGCAACCCGGACGATCCGGAAGCCGAGGCCAAGTTCAAGGAAGTGAACGAGGCCTATGATGTTCTGAAGGATGACGAGAAGCGAGCTGCCTATGACCGCTTTGGCCATGCCGCCTTCGAGAATGGCGGCGGTCCGCGCGGCAACGGCCGCGCCGGCGGCTTCGATTTCGGCGGCGGCTTCGCCGACATCTTCGACGAGATGTTCGGCGAGTTCATGGGCGGCCAGCGTGGGCGCGGCGGCCAGCGCGGCCGCGGCGCCGACCTCAGGCTCAATCTGGAGATCACCCTGGAGGACGCCTTCGCCGGCGCCACCAAGGACCTCCGCATCCCGACCTCCGTGGCCTGCGATACCTGCCATGGCAGCGGGGCGGAGGCCGATTCCCAGCCGGTTACCTGCAGCACCTGCGGTGGCGCCGGAAAGGTGCGCGCGCAGCAGGGCTTCTTCACCATTGAGCGCAGCTGCCCGACCTGCGGCGGGGCTGGCAAGGTGATTGAGAAGCCGTGCCGTTCCTGCGGCGGCAGTGGCCGCCAGCAGCGCGAGAAGGCGCTGTCCGTTTCCATCCCCGCCGGTGTCGAGGAAGGCACGCGCATCCGCCTGTCCGGCGAGGGTGAGGCCGGGCTGCGCGGGGCCGCCAGCGGCGATCTCTATATCTTCCTGACTATCGCGCCGCACCGCTTCTTCCAGCGCGACGGGGCGGACATCCATTGCCGTGTGCCGATCCCGATGACGAGGGCGACGCTGGGCGGCTCCATCGAGGTACCGACACTGGAAGGCAAGCGGGTGAAGGTTAGCGTGCCCGAGGGCACCCAGAACGGCCATCAGTTCCGCCTGCGCGGCAAGGGCATGACCGTGCTGAACAGCAATCTGCGCGGCGATCTGTATATTGAAGTTACCGTCGAGACCCCGGTGAACCTGACCAAGCAGCAGAAGGAGCTGCTGAAGCAGTTCGAGGAGACCGGCAACCGCGACAAGACCAGCCCGGAATCGGCCGGCTTCTTCGCCAAGGTGAAGGAGCTGTGGGAGGACCTGCGGGACTAGACACTTCCGCCGCAGCGGAGAGGTATCGCTGGGGAGTAGCGCTGCTGCTCCCCGGCTTTTTTATCAGCCTAGAGCGGCCTTCCGAAGCCTCTGTTTCAGCTTCCGTCGACACCACAGCGGCCTCAGCCGTAGTGCAGGTTAATCTATTGATTCCAATAGAAGTAATACCGAGAAGCGAGGCCCTTTCCGGGCGCTTTCAACCTGCCTAGCGCGCCTTGCGGTCACGCTCGATGGCGTTCACGATGGCGCGGCCCTCGCCCTGCAGGAAGTCGATCGCGGCGCGCGCCATCACCTGCCCGAAGCGGCCAACGAAACGCTGCCCTTCGGTCGGCGGACTACCGCGATAGGTCTGGAAATGCGCCAGCACACCGCGCAACTCCGCCAGCCTTTCATCCACCAGCCGGTCCAGTGTGTCGCGATCCAGCATGTCGGCGAAGAACATGGCGGCCAGGAACTCGGAGCGCGTCTGCTCCTGCCCCTTCGCCCGAATCAGGCTGGAATGCAGGGATTCCCGCCCTTTTTCGGTCAGCCGGTAGGTGCGCTTGTCGAGTGCCGATACCCGGTCACCATCCAGGCTCTCGACCTCGCCGGCAGCCAGCAATTTCGCCAGTGCCGGGTACAATGCGCCGTAGCTCATGCCCTGATAGGGGCCGAAACTGTCTTTCAGCCGCTTTCTGATCTCGTAACCGGTGGCATCGCCAAGGCTGAGCACGCCGAGACAGAGGCAACGAATATCGATCATACCGGAATCCTGCGTTTCTGGTCAGCATATCGGAAAGATTTTATTATATATTTCAATTAACATCTTCCGATTTCACTGGATAGCCCGAAATGACGGAGTGCCGCTCCGTCAAGCGCCGGCAGGCACCGCGATGCCGCTACAAGCCGGAAGTGCCGCTTGGTAATCCACCGGAAAACCGGCTATAACCGGCGCTGGGCAAGGCGCTACCGGGCAGGAGGATGCGAAATGGCCACCATGAAGATCGGAATAGTCGGTGCGGGCGGCGTCATGGGCCGCATGCTGATCCAGGCCGTGGCGCGCTCGGACAAGACCCAGCTTGCGGGCGCCACCGACCGTCCCGACACGCCGCAGATCGGCAAGGATGCCGGTCTGGTCGCGGGTATCGAAGCGCTGCAGGTGCCGATTACCGAGGATGCCGAGGCGCTGTTCGCTGCAGCCGAAACGATCATCGATTTCACCGCGCCGGCCGCCAGCCTGGCGCATGCCGAGCTGGCTGCCCGCCATGGCACCGCACTGGTGATCGGCACCACCGGCCTGTCGGAGGCGGACCGCGCCGTTCTGGAGATTCACGCCGCGAAGATCCCGCTGGTTTTCGCCCCGAATATGAGCATTGGCGTGAATCTGATGTTCGCGCTGACGCGCCAGATCGCCGCTGTCCTGGATAATAGTTACGATATCGAAATTGTTGAAATGCATCATCGCCGCAAGGTGGATGCCCCGTCCGGCACGGCACTGGGACTGGGCGAGGCGGCGGCGACCGGGCGGGGCGTCGGGCTTGCCGAGGTGCAGCAGCGCGCCCGCGACGGCCATACCGGCCCGCGCAAGCCTGGCGATATCGGCTTCGCCGTGCTGCGGGGCGGCGATGTGGTCGGCGACCATACGGTGGTGTTCGCCGCCGAGGGGGAGCGGATCGAGCTGACCCACAAGGCCAGCAACCGTACGATCTATGCCGATGGTGCGCTGCGCGCTGCCCTCTGGACGAAGGGCCGCGCCCCCGGCCTCTACGGCATGGATGACGTGCTGGGGCTTAACTCGTAGGAAGGTCCGGCGCGCGGCTGCGCGCCAGCGCCTCTCGTAGCGCCTCGGCGAGTTCCGTCTTTTCCGGCTGGCTCAGGAAGCTGGCGATCTCCAGCCGCCTTCCATGGCTCGCCAGCACCAGCGGCACCGGATATTCGCTGGCCGCCTCATGTAGCACTTTCAACCAGTAGGGCTGGAAGCTCCAGCGCCGGACATGGCCCGCCGGGCTGAAGCGCTGCACCGCCAGTTCCGTCTCGTCCAGCCGGACAGTCTCCCGGGCCAGTGCCGCGCGGTAATTCATTCTGAAGGCGAAATAGAGCAGCGCGACATCGAGCCCCAGAAAGCCGAAAACCGGCCAGGCGCCCACGATCAGGAACATGATCCCCATGGTCAGCGACACGCCGCCGACCATCCCCATCAGCAGGTAGAAGCCGGCAGGCGGCAGGCTGCGATGCGGCGTCAGCGTCACATCGAGATAGGGACGGCGCGGCGCGGCGGCCTCAAGAGTTTCCGCGATCTCCATGGCATCAAATTAGGATTGCGCAGCCATTGCGTAAAGCCTGCCCGTTAAGGTCCCACAGCAGCCCGCTTGCCCGCGGCCGGCCGGGCAGCTAGAAAATCCTCCATGGCACGCATGACCAAGGCTGACATCGAAGGGTTTTTTACCCGGCTCCAGAACGCCAACCCGGAGCCGGTGGGCGAGCTGAACTATGTGAACCCCTATACGCTGCTGGTGGCTGTCGCGCTGTCGGCGCAGGCGACCGACGTGTCAGTGAACAAAGCGACCGAGAAGCTGTTCCCCATCGCCGATACGCCGGAGAAGATGCTGGCGCTGGGCGAGGACGGGCTGAAGCAGCACATCAAGACCATCGGCCTGTTCAATTCTAAGGCGAAGAACGTCATCGAGATGAGCCGCCTGCTGATCGAGCGGCATGGCGGCGAGGTGCCGGCCGACCGCCTGGCGCTGGAGGCGTTGCCCGGCGTTGGCCGCAAGACAGCGAATGTGGTGCTGAACATCGCCTTCGGCCAGCCGACCATCGCCGTGGACACGCATCTGTTCCGGGTCTCAAACCGCACCGGCCTTGCCCCCGGCAAGACGCCGCTGGCGGTAGAGCTGGCACTGGAAAAGCGTATTCCCAAGCCCTACCTGCGGCATGCGCATCACTGGCTGATCCTGCACGGGCGCTATATCTGCAAGGCGCGCAAGCCGGATTGCTGGCGCTGTATCGTCTCGGAATTCTGCAAGTTCAAGGAAAAGACGCCGGACCCGGCGCTGCGCTAGTGCCTTCTCAGCTGCCGCGCAGCGAGGCGGGCAGCACAGCCAGACCGTTCAGGCAGGAGCCGACATTCAGCGCCGACAGGCTGCGCGGATCGCGTGTCTCCACATGCACGACACGGTATTCGCCATGCTCGGGATACAGGAAGATGTCGAGGATGCAACGGCGGTCGGTATATTGCCAGACCTGTGCCGGCGCTTCCCGCCGCAGATAGCGCGGCTGGCCAAGCAGGCCGCCCAGCTGCTGCGCCGTCATGCCGACGAGGTCGGGCGCGGGGGCGGCTGCCTGCGGCGCCAGGGACATATTGTCCGGCCGGGGCGGTTCCGGCAGCAACCCGGCCAGACCGCCCGACAGCCCCGCCGCAAGGCCAGGCTTCACGGAGCTGGCAGAGGCATCGGCGCCCTTCGATCCCGCAGCCTGTAACGGCGCGGCAGCAAGCGATGGACCGGAAGGCGCATCGGTCGCACAAGCGGACAGCAGCAGCGAAACGACCAGGGCCGAGAGCATCGCCGGCGCTGACAGAAGAGCCGGCTGCAGGCCGCTGCAACGGCCCGTCCGCCTGTCCTGCCCGATATGCCTGCCCGTCATCTCCATGCCGTCCCTGCCAGAATCCCGCACGTCTTTACTCATGGGCCTTATTTCATGGGCCCCGCCACCAGCCCGCTTTACGGCGTGGCAGTCGGCCGGTCTTCCGCCTTGGCCGCGGCTTTGGCATCTGCCTTGGCCGGTGTGGCGGACTGCAGATCACCATTGATCTCGCCGCCGGCCTCAACCTCCAGCTGGCCATAGCGCACCGTGCCCTGAATGCGCCCGCCATTGCGGACGGTCAGCCGGCCCCGCACCGTGAGAACGCCATCGAAGCTGCCGCTGATATCGGCCTCCTCGATCTCCGCCTCGCCCTTGAACACGCCCGACGGCGTGATCTCGATGGCCTGGCAGTTCTTCAGCTTCGCATCCACGCGGCCTTCCACCACCAGCACCTCACAGGCGGTGATGTCACCGCTCAGCACAATCTCCCGGCCGACGGTCAAACGGCGGCTGTCCGATACGTTGCTGCGCACGGCGCCCTCGCCACGGCGCCCGGCACCCGGAATATCCAGGCTGCGGCGCGGCAATTCCGGTACGAAACCCGGCGAACTCGGCTTGATCGTTGACATGGTGCTCCCCCGTTTTCCCTCGGCACCCGCCGGCTCCCCCGCTTTTTCGGGCTGGCCCGAAACCGCATTCTGCGTGGCGATTACTTCAGGAGATACTTTTTTGCGCCCAAACATGTAAATAAACTATTAATCGTTTCCGTGCGGCTGCAGCAAGCCGAACATTATGGCTTCGAAATTATGCCGGATTTGCTTGGCGCCGCAAGCCCTCGAATAGATGAATCATCGCTGCGGTTGCGAAAACAGGTGCCGCCAGATTCACCAGGGGAATCGTCATGAGGAAGGCGAACAGCGCCCCGAAGGTCACGATCCGGCCACCGTACCGCTTCCGCAACGCGGCAGCCTCCGCCGGGTCCAGCCGCCGCAAAGCGGCCATCTCGAAATACTCGCGGCCGATCAGATAGCCGTTCAGTAAATAAAAAAGCAAAAAATTCACGGCGGGAAAAAGCAGATAGACCGGCAGGGCCAGAAGATTGAGCAAAAGCGACAGGGCAAGGAACCGCGCCGCCATGCCCACTGCTTCGCCGATGCCTTGCTCCCGCGCCGCCGGCAGGCCCGGATAGTGGCGGCCCTCCACGGCGACTGCGACGCGTTCCAGGAAAATTCCGGTTACCGCCGTCGCCACCACGGGGAACAGCAGCCAGGTCAGCCCCAGTACCGCCAGCCCGCCCAGCACATCGACCAGCAGGCGGAAGGGATATTCGAAGGGCGACGCGGTTTCCGGCGACAGGCCGAGATCCGTGAGGCTGACGCCAGACAGCAGCCAGCCGATTCCCCAGAACAGCAGGGCGAACACCAGCGCGGCCGCGCCGATACCCAGCCAGACCACGCCGCGCAACCGCGGATCGGAGAATTGCCTGAGGGCTTTCACAAGTGCATCGATCATCGGGTGGCTTTCGAAACGGGAAGAATGGGCTAGAGATCGGAAATACAAGGCGTAACGGCAAGCGCCGCTTGTTGCCGGCAGCGCGGCGGTTATACTGCCACGCCATCGATCGTGATTCCGCAAGCTTGGCACTGCGCCGGGAAGATATAGTGATGACAGACACACGCTTCGACGTTCTCGGCATCGGCAATGCCATCGTGGATGTGCTCAGCCGCACCGACGATGCCTTCCTGGAGGCGCATGGGCTCGACAAGGGCGCGATGCGGCTGATCGATGCGGAACAGGCGGAGCGTCTTTACGGCCAGATGGGGCCGGGCATGGAAATGTCCGGCGGGTCGGCGGCCAACACGCTGCACGGCATCGCCTCGCTGGGCGGGCGCGCGGCCTTCATCGGCAAGGTGCGCAACGACACGCTGGGGAACATCTTCCGCCACGACATTAAGGCGGCCGGCGTCAGCTTCGAAACCGCCGCCGCCAGCGACGGCCCGCCGACGGCGCGCTGCCTGATCCTGGTGACACCGGACGCGCAGCGCACCATGAACACTTTCCTTGGCGCCTGCGTCGAGCTGACGCCTGATGATGTGGATACCGATCTCGTCGCCGCCTCCGCCTATACCTATCTCGAAGGCTATCTGTGGGACCCGCCGCAGGCCAAGGCCGCCTTCCTGAAGGCGGCGAATGCGGCACATGCCGCTGGCCGCAAGGTGGCGCTGTCACTGTCCGACGCCTTCTGCGTGGAACGCCATCGCCGCGAATTCCGCGCGCTGGTGGAAAAGCATGTCGATGTGCTGTTCGCCAACGAGGTTGAGATCAAGGCGCTGTTCGAGGTCGCCAGCTTCGACGATGCGATGCAGGCGATCCGCGGCAAGGTCGAGGTAGCCGCGCTCACCCGCAGCGAGAAGGGGGCGGTCATCGTCACCGCCAATGAGGTGCATGTGCTGGACGCCGAGCCGGTCGAGGCGGTGGTGGACACCACCGGCGCTGGCGACCTCTATGCCAGCGGCTTTCTTTACGGGCTGACGCGCGGCATGCCGGTCGCGGTCTGCGGGTCGCTGGGGGCGCTGGCCGCCGCCGAGGTGATCTCGCATTTCGGCGCCCGGCCGGAACGCTCCCTGGCAGAGCTGGTGGCGGACAAGGTGCATGGGTGAGCGCAAACGCCCGTTTCGTCCATAGCCTGAAGGGCTGGCTGGCCGAGTCCAGAATCTATCTGGAACGGCCAGTCCTCACCCAGTTCTTCCTGGGCTTCGCCAGCGGCCTGCCGCTGCTGCTGACGCTGTCCACCCTGACGGTCTGGCTGGCCGAGGCCGGCGTGTCGAAGACCGCCATCGGGCTGTTCGCCCTGGTCGGCGCGCCCTATACCTTCAAGTTCGTCTGGGCGCCGCTGATTGACCGGCTGCCGATCCCGGGGCTGACCCGGCTGTTCGGCCGGCGGCGCGGCTGGATGCTGGCCTGTCAGGCCGGCCTTGTGCTGGCGATCCTCGGCCTCGGCGCCAGCGACCCCGCCGTGGATGCCGGCCAGACCGCGATCTTCGCGCTGCTGGTCGCCTTCTTCTCTGCCAGCCAGGATATTGTGATCGACGCCTTCCGCGTGGAAAGCCTGGAGGCCCGCCAGCAAGGTGCGGGTGCCGGCATCCTGGTGTTCGGCTACCGCATGGGCATGCTGGTGGCTGGTGCCGGGTCGCTCTATCTCGCGGCCTTCCATGGCTGGTTCGCGACCTACGCCATCATGGCGGTCCTCGCCCTGACCGGCAGCCTTGCCATCCTGCTGAGTCCGGAACCGGCGGATGGCCAGCTGGCAGCAGACGGCAAGCCGGGCCTCGGCGCCTGGCTGCATGGCGCGGTCGTCGCCCCCTTCGCCGATTTCATGCGCAGGCCGGTCTGGCTCGGCATCCTGCTGTTCATCGTGCTCTACAAGTTCGGCGATGCGCTGGCCGGGGTGATGGCCAACCCGTTCTATATCGAGATGGGCTTCTCCAAGATCGAGATCGCCAACATCTCCAAACTGTTCGGCCTGGTGGCGACGCTGGCCGGCGGGCTGATCGGCGGCATCATGGTGGCCAGGCTCGGCTTGCTGAAAAGCCTGCTGGTCTGCGGCGTGCTGCAGATGGCCTCCAACCTGATGTTCGCGGTACAGGCGATGGCCGGCTATGACCTGGCGCTGCTGACCGTGACCATCGGGCTGGAGAATCTGACCGGCGGCATGGGCACGGCAGCCTTCGTCGCCTACCTCTCCAGCCTGTGCAACGTCGCCTATACGGCGACGCAATATGCGCTGCTGAGTTCACTGATGGCCTTTGCGCGCACGCTGCTCGCCTCCTCGGGCGGCTGGCTGGCCGATCACATGGACTGGGTCGCCTTCTTCCTGCTGTCGGCGGCGGCCGCGCTGCCCGGCCTGCTGATGCTGCTCTGGCTTATGCGCGCCCTGCCGGCCAGCACCCGCGCCGGCCCGGTGCGGCAGGACAGCGCGGCGGACTGAATTTTCGGCGGAATCCCCAGACGGCACTTGCTGCGCCGCAACAAATGCGTAGGATGCGCGCAAACTCCGGCCCCTGAGGCCTGAAGTCTATTCAGCCAGCGAGACCAATATGGACATCAGCAAGATTGCGATCGGCAAGAACCCGCCCTACGACGTGAACGTCATTGTCGAGATTCCGCTGGGCGGCGCACCCGTGAAGTACGAGGTGGACAAGGAGTCGGGCGCGATGTTCGTCGACCGTTTCCTGCACACCGCCATGTATTACCCGGCCAATTACGGCTTCGTACCGCACACCTTGTCCGAGGATGGCGATCCGGTCGATGTGCTGGTGCTGGGCAATGTGCCGGTGGTGCCGGGCTCCGTCATGCGCTCGCGTCCGGTCGGCGTCATGATGATGGAAGACGAGAAGGGGCCGGACGAGAAGATTCTGGCCGTCCCCGTGGACGACCTGCATCCCTATTACAACAACATCGCCAGCTACAAGGATGTGCGCGAGGTGCTGCTGCACCAGATCGAGCACTTCTTCACCCACTACAAGGATCTGGAGCCGAACAAGTGGGTGCGGGTGAATGGCTGGGGCGAGGCCGAACAGGCCCGCGACATGATCACCGCTGCCATCGAGCGCGCCAAGACCGCGAAGTAATCAGAAGGATCAGCGTCAGCCGGGCAGGCTGACGCTGCCATCCGCCGCGATGGGGAAGCCAGGATTCCAGGCGATTTCCCACAGATGGCCGTCAGGATCGGCGGCATAGCCGGAATAGCCGCCCCAGGAGGCCTCGGCCGCCGGCTTCACCAGCGCCGCCCCCGCCGCGACCATTTCCGCCAGCACCCGGTCCACCTCTTCCCGGCTGCGGCTGTTATAGGCCAGCGCGATGCCGCGAAAGCCGGTGCCCTCGGCGGATACGCCCGCATCCGTCGCTAGGTCGATTCGGCCGAACAGGCTGAAGATCATGCCGCCGGCCTGAAAGAAGGCAACTTCGCCATCGCCGATGCCCGATACCGTCCAGCCCAGCGCCTCATAGAAGGCCCGGCTGCGGGCGATATCGGCCACGCCCAGCGTGATCAGGCTGAGCCGCTGTTCCATCGCCGCTATGCCGTCACCTTGTTGATCATGCGGCCAAGCGAGGCGCCACCGAACACATGGATATGGAGGTGCGGCACCTCCTGATGGCCATGCTGGCCGATGTTAGAGAGGATACGGTAGCCATCCGCTGCGCAGCCCAGATCGCGCGCCACCTTGCCGACCATGCGCGTCAGCGCCGCGATTTCCGCGTCCGATGCCTTTTCCGAGAAATCGTCGAAGGAGACATAGGCTCCCTTCGGAATCACCAGCGCGTGCACCGGCGCTTGCGGGTTGATGTCGTGGAAGGCGAGCGTGTGCTCGTCCTCGGCGATCTTCTTGCAGGGAATCTCGCCGCGCAGGATGCGGGCGAAGATATTGTTCGGATCATAGGCCATCGTGCTTCCCCCTTATTCCGCCTTGCGCGACTTCTTCTCGTCGATGCCGGAGCGCCCCATGCGTGCCTCCAGCGCCTGCCAGACCTCGTCCGGCTGGATGCCCAGCGCCACCCAGGCGACCAGCAGATGATAGAGCACATCGGCGCTTTCGGAGACCAGCTTGTCGCGGTCACCCTGCAGCACTTCCAGCGCCGCCTCGACGCCTTCCTCGCCCAGCTTCTTGGCGATCTTCTTGCGGTCGCCCAGCAGCTTCGCCGTATAGCTGACGGCAGGGTCTGCGTCCTTGCGCGATTCCAGGATACGGAACAGATCGTCCAGCGTGCTCTGGCTCATGCCGCCTGCCTTTCCGGGGTCAGCCTGACGGGAATACCGGCGGCCTCCATCGCCGCCTTCACCTCGGATATCCGGTATTCGCCGAAATGGAAGATCGAGGCGGCCAGCACCGCCGAGGCATGGCCCTCGGTCACGCCCTCGATCAGATGTTTCAGATTGCCGACCCCGCCGGAGGCGATGACCGGGATGGTGACGGCATCCGCGATGGCACGGGTCAACGACAGGTCGAAGCCCTGCTTGGTGCCGTCGCGGTCCATCGAGGTCAGCAGGATTTCGCCGGCGCCATACTCCATCATGCGCCGCGCCCAGCCGACCGCCTCGATGCCCGTCGCATTGCGGCCGCCATGGGTGAACACCTCGAAGCCATCGCCCGCGCGCTTGGCGTCCACCGCGACGGTGATGCACTGGCTGCCGAACTTCTCCGCCGCCTGGCGCACGAAATCCGGGTCCTTCACCGCCGCCGTGTTGATCGACACCTTGTCGGCACCGGCCAGCAGCAGCCGGCGGATATCGTCCAGCGTGCGCACGCCGCCGCCGACGGTCAGTGGCATGAAGCACTGCTCGGCGGTGCGGGACACCACGTCGAGGATGATGCCGCGATTGTCGGACGAGGCGGTGATGTCGAGGAAGCACAGCTCGTCGGCCCCCTCGCGGTCATAGAGCCGGGCCTGCTCTACCGGATCGCCGGCATCGCGCAGATCGACGAAGTTCACGCCCTTCACGACGCGCCCGTCCTTCACGTCGAGGCACGGGATGATGCGGGTTTTCAGCATGTCAGGCGGCCTCCTTCCCATCGAGAACGGCAATCGCCTGCGCCAGGTCAATACGCCCGTCATAGAGCGCGCGACCGCTGATCACGCCTTCGATACCGGAGTCGGCGACCGCCATCAGCCCGCGCAGATCGTCCAACGAGGCGACCCCGCCCGAGGCGATGACCGGAATCGAAATGGCGCGGGCGAGATCGGCAGTCGCCTGCACATTCACGCCGGTCAAGGCACCGTCACGGTCGATATCGGTATAGATGATGGCGGCAACGCCGGCATCCTCGAAGCGGCGCGCAAGGTCCAGCGCGCTGACATCCGACGTCTCGGCCCAGCCTTCCACCGCCACCATGCCGCCGCGGGCGTCGATGCCGACCGCAATCTTGCCCGGATGCGCCTTGCAGGCCGCGATGACCAGCTGCGGGTCACGCAGCGCCGCCGTGCCCAGGATGACGCGGGAGATTCCGGCCTCCAGCCAGCGCTCGATGCCGGCATGGTCACGGATGCCGCCGCCAAGCTGCACCGGCACGGTGACGGCGCCGAGGATGGAGCGCACCGCCGCCTCGTTCACCGCCTTGCCGGCGAAGGCGCCATCGAGATCGACCACATGCAGCCAGCGGCAGCCGGCGGCCTGGAACTTCGCGGCCTGCGCGCCTGGGTTGTCGCTGAACACGGTGGCCTTGTCCATCTCGCCATGCAGCAGGCGGACGCACTGGCCGCCCTTCAGATCGATGGCGGGGTAGAGGATCATGACAGCGGTATCTCCTGCTTCGGCGCTTCTGTCTCGCTGAGATTCTTGTAATAGAAGTGGCCGGCGACGATGTCGCCCTCCACCCGGGCATAATAGGGATGCGTGCCCCAGCGCACATAGCCCAGCGATTCGTATAGCTTGATCGCCGCCGACTGGCTGTCGCGCACATCCAGGTTGATGCTGCGGAAGCCCCAGGCCCGCGCCGCCTGCTCGGCGGCCACGACAATGGCCCGCGCCAGCCCGTGGCCACGCGCCCAGGGGGCCACGAAATGCCCGGTCAGCTGCAGGGCGAAGGCCTGCGCCTCATTGTTGCGGGCCGGGCGCAGGGTCTGCGCCGCCGCCGCGATGGTGCCGTCCAGCCGGCCGACGAACAGGTGCCGTTCGGGCACCAGCAGCACGCCGCGCCAATAGGCCTCCAGCACATGGCGGGCTGGCGGGGTGACCCAGCCGAAGCCGCCGCCATCCAGGATGGCGCCCTCGGTGGCGTCGCACAGATCCTCAAGGTCGTTGCCCGAGAATTCCTCCAGCCGCTCGGCCGATACCCTGACCGCGATTTCCGTCATGGCGTCCAGCCCAGGAAATTGGCGATCAGCCGCAAACCCGCCTCCTGGCTCTTTTCCGGGTGGAACTGGGTGCCGACCAGATTGTCCCGGCCGACGATGGCCGTGACCGGCCCGCCATAATCGACAGTCGCCAGGATCTGCGCGGGATCGGACGCAGCCAGATGGTAGGAATGCACGAAATAGGCATGGTCGCCGGAGCTGATGCCGGCCAGCACCGGGTGGTCGGTATTCGCCAGCTGCAGTTCGTTCCAACCCATATGCGGCACCTTCAGCGTCTTGTCCGACGGTGTCAGCGCCACCACGTCGCCGGGAATCCAGCCCAGCCCCTGGCTGGTCTCGAATTCCAGGCCACGATCCGCCATCAGCTGCATGCCGACACAGATGCCGAGGAACGGCTTGCCGCCGCTTATCACCTGTTCCTCCAGCGCCTCGATCATGCCCGGCACCGCCGCCAGCCCGCGCTTGCAGTCGGCGAAGGCACCGACGCCGGGCAGCACGATGTGGCTGGCGCCGGCCAGCGCCGCCGCCTCGGCGGTCACGATCACCTCGGCCTCGATGCCATTGTCGCGTGCCGAACGCTCGAAGGCCTTGGCGGCCGAACGGAGGTTTCCGGAGCCGTAATCGATGATGACGGCCCGCTTCTTCCCTGTCATCGCTGCCTCCTAGAGTGTGCCGCCGAGGACACCCTTGGTCGAGGGCACGGCATCGGCCTTGCGCGGATCGATCTCGATGGCCTGGCGCAGGCTGCGGGCCAGCGCCTTGTAGCAGCTCTCGACGATATGGTGGTTGTTCTCGCCGTACAGATTCTCGACGTGCAGCGTCACACCGCCGGCCTGCGCGAAGGCCTGGAACCATTCCTTGAACAGCTCGGTATCCATCTCGCCCAGCTTCGGCCGGGTGAAATTCACCTTCCAGATCAGGTAGGGCCGGTTCGAGCAGTCCAGAGCCACGCGGGTCAGCGTCTCATCCATCGGAATGAGCGCCGAGCCATAGCGGGTGATGCCCTTGCGCTCGCCCAGCGCCTTGGTGAAGGCCTCGCCGATGGCGATCCCGCTATCCTCGGTGGTGTGGTGATAGTCGATGTGTAGATCGCCTTCCGCGCGCACCTTCAGGTCGATCAGCGAATGCCGCGACAGCTGCTCCAGCATATGGTCGAGGAAGCCGATCCCGGTATGCACGTCATACACGCCGGTTCCGTCGAGATTCAGCTCGACAGAGATACGGGTTTCCTTGGTGTTGCGCACGACGCTGCCCACGCGCATCGGCACTCTCCTCGCTGGAATGGATAGGACGGGGCTTATGTAGCAGTTGCGGGCCTCCGGGCCAAGGGCGGCGGGCATCTTGACCGCACAGTCGCGGCAACCAACATGCTCTGCTAGTTTCGGCGGGTCTCCCAGGACGCCCGCCCACCCGCAACGAAAGCAAGCCTCCATGTCGGAAAACAACCAGGCCGTCTGGCACGGCACCACGATCCTTTCCGTTCGCAAGGGCGGCCGTGTGGTCGTTGCCGGCGACGGCCAGGTCAGCCTCGGCCAGACCGTCATCAAGTCGAATGCCCGCAAGGTGCGCCCGCTGGCTGGCGGCGCCGTGCTGGCCGGCTTCGCCGGCGCCACGGCCGACGCCTTTACCCTGTTCGAGCGGCTGGAAGCCAAGTTGGAACAGTACCCGACCCAGCTGACCCGCGCCTGCGTGGAGCTGGCGAAGGACTGGCGCACCGACCGCTATCTGCGCCGGCTGGAGGCGATGATGGCGGTGGCCGACCAGAATGTGTCGCTGATCCTGTCGGGAACCGGCGACGTGCTGGAGCCGGAGGATGGCATCATCGCCATCGGGTCCGGCGGCATGTACGCGCTTGCTGCCGCCCGCGCGCTGATCGACCGCGAGGATATGGACGCCGAGATGGTGGCCCGCCGCGCCATGGGCATCGCCGCCGATATCTGCGTCTATACCAACACCAACCTGACGGTCGAAAGCCTGTGACGGGACAGGTGAGGAGTCTCGCCGCCGCCGGCCTGGCGCTTGTGCTGGCCAGCGGTCCCGCGCTCGCCTTCGACCTGCAGGGCCATCGCGGCGCCCGCGGGCTGATGCCGGAAAACTCCCTGCCCGGTTTCGCGAAGGCGCTGAGCCTGGGCGTGACTACGCTGGAGCTTGACCTGGCGATGACCACCGACGGGCAGCTCGTCATCACCCACGACCCGAAGCTGAATGGCGATCTGGTGCAGGGGCCGGACGGCGCCTATGTCGGCGAGGACGGGCCGCTGGTCCGTGAGCTGACGCTGGATCAGGTGAAGGCCTATGATGTCGGCACGCTGCGTCCCGGCAGTGCCTATGCGGGCAATTTCCGGGACCAGCAGCCGGTGCCCGGCACATCCATGCCGACGCTGGCCGAGGTGGTCGCGCTGACCGAGCGGGCCGGTGCCGGCGCCATGCGCTTCAACATCGAGGTGAAGGTGAACCCGACACGGCCGGAGCTGACCGCCAGCCGCGAGGACTTCACCCGCGCGGCGGTGGCGGAGATCGTGCGGCTGGGCATTGTCGAACGCACCACCCTGCAATCCTTCGACTGGGCGGTGCCGATGCAGGCGCAGCAGCTGGAGCCGGCGCTGAAGACCGCCTATCTGACCATCGCGCGCGGCCGCAACGACAATGTCCAGCGCGGCCGGCCCGGCGCCTCACTCTGGATGGGCGGGCTGGATATCGACGATTTCGCCGGCTCCGCGCCGAAAGCCGTGAAGGCCGCCGGCGGGGCGATCTGGTCGCCCTTCTTCCGCGATGTGACCGATGAGGATATCGGGCAAGCGCATGCGCTCGGCCTTCAGGTCATCCCCTGGACGGTGAACGACCCGCAGGACATGGCCAACCTGATCGCGCGCGGCGTGGACGGCATCATCACCGATTACCCCGACCGGCTGCGCACCGTGCTGGCGGAAAAGGGCCTGCCGCTGCCCGCCGCCTATCCGGTCCAGCCCTAGTTTCAGCCCGAAAAGGGCCCATCTAACGCATTCCGATCCGACAGAGACAGAACCCGTCATGACCGCTTTCAGCCCCCGCGAGATCGTCTCCGAACTCGACCGCTACATCGTCGGCCAGAAGGACGCCAAGCGCGCCGTCGCCATCGCGCTGCGCAACCGCTGGCGCCGCCAGCAGCTGCCCGAGCATCTGCGCGAGGAGGTGCTGCCGAAGAACATCCTGATGATCGGCCCGACCGGTGTCGGCAAGACCGAGATCGCCCGCCGCCTCGCCAAGCTGGCGCAGGCTCCGTTCATGAAGGTCGAGGCGACCAAATTCACCGAGGTCGGCTATGTCGGCCGCGATGTCGAGCAGATCATCCGCGACCTGGTGGAGATCGCCCTGACCCAGACCCGCGAGCGGCTGCGCCAGGAAGTACAGGCCAAGGCGGAGCTTGCCGCCGAGGAGCGCGTGATCACCGCGCTGGTCGGCGAGGGCGCGGCGGCCGATACCCGCCACCGCTTCCGCAAGATGCTGCGCGAGGGCCAGCTCGACAGCCGCGAGATCGAGGTGGAGGTGGCCGACAATGCCGGTGCGTCCATGCCGACCATGGATATTCCCGGCATGCCCGGCGCACAGATGGGCATGATCAACCTGAACGACATCTTCGGAAAGGCGTTCGGCCAGCGCACCCGCAAGAAGAAGCTGAGTGTCGCCGACAGCTACGCCGTGCTGACCGAGGAGGAGGCCGACAAGCTGCTGGACGAGGAAGCGGTGACCCGCGAGGCGATCCAGTCGGTGGAGCAGAACGGTATCGTCTTCCTGGACGAGATCGACAAGATCTGCGCGCGCTCCGAACGGTCCGGCGCCGATGTCAGCCGTGAGGGCGTGCAGCGCGATTTGCTGCCGCTGATTGAGGGCACGACGGTCGCCACCAAGCGCGGGCCGGTGAAGACCGACCATATCTTGTTCATCGCGTCCGGCGCCTTCCATCTGGCGAAGCCCTCCGACCTGCTGCCGGAGTTGCAGGGCCGCCTGCCGATCCGCGTCGAGTTGCAGGCGCTGACCCGCGACGATTTCAAGCGCATCCTGACCGAGCCGGAGGCCAGCCTGATCAAGCAGTATGTGGCGCTGCTGGCGACCGAGCAGGTGACGTTGGATTTCCGGGAGGATGCCATCGACGCGCTGGCCACCCTGTCGGCGGAGGTGAATGCCTCGGTCGAGAATATCGGCGCGCGCCGACTGCACACCGTCATGGAGCGGCTGCTGGAGGAGGTAAGCTTCACCGCCACCGACAAGCCGGGCGAGACGATCACCGTGGATGCCGCCTTCGTGCAGAAGCATGTCGGCGACCTCGCCAAGAACGCCGACCTCAGCAAGTTTATTCTGTAGAGGACGGCGGCGTTTTCTCGCCACCCTCGGGCTAGATCCCGCAAAGACAGCGCCTTTGCTGCAACCCACTCCGTCCGTCACTGTAGCGCGCCACCTGGTTTGCGGAATCGCGCCACCTGGTTTGAACACTCCTCCCCGCTCCTTTGAAGCGGTTTTAAACACCCTTCAGCCTGCCTGCAATCAGCCCCATTGACTCTGGCCGGGCGGCAGCGGAGAACAATGAGAACAAACCAGCAACAAATATACCGCCATGCCGGCCATCGAAATCATCGAGCTGTTGAGCGAGGTCGCTACCTATGACGGACGGCTCACGGCTGTCTGCAGCTGCGGCCACCAAGGCGATATCGATGTGCCGGCGATCCTGCGGAAGCCCCGCGTGCCTGTCTCGGAGATCAAGCGGCTGGGCGGCTGGATCAGGTGCAAGCGCTGCGGCGGCCGTCACCCGACGCTGCGCCTCACCCTGCCCGATGGTCAGCAGCGGGACTATTACCGTGCCTTCGGCGCCGCTCACTAGCCGCCGGTGATGATCAGCTCGCCAACGCGCTTCGAGTGACCGCCCCCCGGCAATGAGTACGTCGTTTCGACCTCCTCCATGGCGAAGCCCGCGAAGATACGGCGCACTTCCGGGTGATCGTTGATGGAGAGCAGGAACTTGCCCTCGCGCCTCCGCAGGCTGTCTGCCATCTGCTCGAATTGGCTGCGGTCGAACAGCGGCCCGTAATCGCCCTCGCTGCCGTAGTAGGGCGGGTCGAGATAGAACAGCGTGCCCGGCCGGTCGTACCGCTCCAGGAAGGCCTGCCAGGGCAGCGCTTCGATGACCACGCCGGACAGGCGCGCATGCACGTCCTCGAGCATCGGCACCAGCTTGGTGATATCGAACCGGCCAGCAGCACCCGGCGCTACGCCGAAAGTCCGGCCAGCGACCTTGCCGCCGAACGCGGCGCGCTGCAGATACAGGAAGCGCGCGCTGCGCTCCAGGTCCGTCAGCGTGTCCGGATCGGTCGCCAGCAACCGCTCGAAATCCGCCCGCGTGGTCAGTTGCCAGCGGATCATGTCCAGGAAGGCCTGGTAATGGCGCTGCAGTACCCGGAAGAAGGTGCTGACATCCCGGCTGTAGTCGTTGATCACCTCGGCCTTCGGCTGTCGGGTGCGCCGCAGGAAGATGCCGCCCATGCCGACGAACACCTCGGCATAGGTCTCGCAGGGGATGGCATCGATCATCGCGACCAGGCGCTTCGCCAGGTTGCGCTTGCCGCCGATATAGGGGGCCACCGGCCGCACCGGGCGGACGGGCTGATAGTTGATGGACTCCACGATATGCCCTCAATAGGCTTGTCCCGCCAGTGATCGCTGGTGTGGCGGGCCGACCGATCAGCGGCCGGGATCGATAGGGCGAGTTGACGCTCGCGGTGAGGGCGTTGGCGCGCCCGAGCCCCCGCCGGCCGGAAAGCAGCAGACGGAGAAATGCTATGGCAAGAGGAGACTTCCTAGAAAAGAAAAAATCATTACAGGAAGCAAATAGAACAATACAATCAACATTAGAAAAATATGTAACCGCGACATCAATTGGTGGATTGGTTTTATCGGCGCAGCTAATTTTTCTTTTTGACGAAAATTCCTCAGATTTTTTGAAAATACTATCCTCTATCACGGTTACATTATTTTCTCTATCAACTATATCTTCTGTTGTTTCTGTTATTATTACAAAAAAACTTAATGATGTGTACTTGCGTCTTATGAAAAATGACGACGAACTTGATTTTTCAATAAGGTATTCTGTAGAAATTCTTTCTAATGATAGAATATTGTATTTAGAAAAAATGCACGAATTTCTATCATCAATATCAATAATTTTCTGCTCTATCGGATTTGTCATAGGAATTATCTGTTTAATAATTAAGATTTGGTCTTAGGATTTTCCGACGGTGATACTTTTAATTTATAGGGCTATTCATTCTTTAAAATTCCGGTTCGGCCGGCAGCTCCTCGCCGGCCAGGGCGGCGGTGTAGGCCGCCCGCGCCCAGGCGACGCAGGCCGCAACCTCGGCCGGCGTCTCCGCCAGCGTCGCCAGCCTCTTCCCACGTAGCCTCACGCGCTCGATGAGCGCGCCCAGGTTGGTCCAGGCGTCCGACACCATCATGACCACCGCCGCAGCCTCGGCGACGGTGGCGACCAGCTGGCCAGCGTTCGGATGGCCGGCCGGGTAAGCGTCAGCACCGACGCTGGCCTGCAGAAGCGGATAGTCGTTGTCGTCGGGGTCGCCATCGGCCAGATAGGCGCGTGCCTGGTCTTCCTTGCGGAGGTAGGTCATCTCCTGGCCGGGCACCATCGTCAGCACCGAGGCGCGCGCCGCGCCAGCCACGATGTCGATGGTCTCGTGAGCACGCAGCTTGGCCTCCTCCAGCGTAGCTGCAGGTGGCGTGACCAGCGCCTGGTTGTTGTGCCTGAAAGCCATATGCCCTCCTTATGCCGGCGGCGTCAGGGCCACGTCGGCCTGCACGCCCCATTTGTGGATAGTGACGATCTCGCCCTCGGCCGTGGCGGCGCGAATGCGAACGTCGGTGCCGGTCTGGCCGGTCACGTCGGCGGTACCGAAGACCAGCAGCCGGCCGCCGGCAGCGGCATAGGTCTGGTAGGCCGCGACCTCTTCCCAGGAGGCACCATCGTCGATGGAGCCATAGAGCATCAGGTCCGTGCCCAACGTGATCAGGGCCGGCACCTCGATCTCCGCGCCGATGACCAGCGACGTCGGATCGCTGGCGGCCGTCAGGGGGACCGAGACCAGGTCGCGGGCGCCAGAAACCATACGCCCGAAAACAGCGGCGGCTGCAGTGTTCTGGCCGCCGCCGGAGTTATCCTGAGCAGTCACCCCGTATCCTGGACCTGCGGTGCCGGGCGTTACATCCGCGCCGCTGTAGATGACTGAAATTCCCATAGTTGTGGTGTTGTCGAATCGCTCTGACGCGCCGCTCCAGGTGAAATTACCCGTCGCGATTGCCATCGCCGCGATCACGCAGCCAGCAGGGACATCAACGGATAGCGCATTGGTGTCGCTGCCAACGCTGGCCGCATCCACGTCTGCTACCTGGAGCGGCCCATAGACTGCCCATACGCCGACGGCACAGCCAGCCTGTATATTCGAGCATGTGACGACCACATCGCCACTCGCGCCCTCGGGGACCAGCACATGCCAAATGCTTACGCCTTCATTTTCGGCGCCTGTCCAAGTCTCAACCGCCAAGGCCGCAGATTCGCCGGCGATGGTCACAGCCGTTGGTTTGCTGCCATTTGTGTTCCGGCTTGCCACACCAACGACGATTGTTCTGTCAGGCGCGGCCGTACCGAGAGGCTGGGCTGCAAAAGTGTAGGTAAATAGCGCGCTAGAGGATGTAGCAGCTGTCTGATAGCTGATGGACAGCTGGTCCACTACAGACTTCCAGCTGGCCGTGCCTGGGTTATATACCGCGAAAGTGGTTTCCTCGGCGTCAATGCCAGAATCATCCTCGAAAGCGTCAACCACCATGTTCGCATATCCGGTCAGGGCCGCGCCCTGCAGCTCGGCGACAGTCCAGGCCAGGGCCATGATGTTGCCGATCAGATCGGTGAGCGGCGGCACGGTCAGCAGCAGTTTCTCATTCCCGCCAGGCGCGCTGATTTCCTTCGTCAGTCCACCGCCGACCTCTATCTTGTCGAACAGACCGCCGGCAATCGTATCGGTGGCGCTCACGCGCGCTCCGCCGACGGCCGCCTGCGCTTCGTTGCGGAAGATTTGCGTCTCGTCGCGGAAGCCCTCCGCCTCTCCAGCAAAGCCTGACGCCGCCGCAGCAGCACCAGGTGCCGCGAGGATCGCAGCCATATTGGCCGCTGCCGCCAGCACGGCCGCGATGTCCTCAGCGACGATGACGATATCGTCGCCGGCAGCGACCACCGCATTGATCTGCGCCTGCAGCGCCAGCACCTCGTCAGCCAGCTCGCCCTGGGTGCCGGCGAAAGCACCGACAACACCCAGCGCCTCGGCCAGCGCCGGCAGGTTGTCGACATGGCCGTTGGCGCCGAAGCCGCCCGGATTTGCCTCGGTACGGGCGTTCTTGTTCCAGTAGCCTGTCGTCAGCTTCGTGATGGCATCTTCTACGGTGATGGCCATGGCTTACCCCTGCATCTCTTCCAGGTTGATGGTGATCGACCATTCGTCCTTCACGCTGGTCTGGCGCGGCGCGCTGACCACGGACAGCCAGGCCGGGAACACTTCGCGGAACTCATGGACGTTGTCGTTCGGGTCCGGCACGAAAATCGCCGGGTGGATGTCCTCGCGCAGCGCGTAGTCATAGAGCCGCGCGGCCTCGCCCTTGCTCAGGTGCTGGAAGGTCACGCGCTGGGTGCGCGCGCCGGTGCGGCGGCTCAGTATCTGCCGGCCGCCAGCGGTGCGGTCGCGCAGCGTGTTGCTGCGGATGCCCATCTCCCGGCTGCGGCTGTAGGTCCAGCGCGGCGACAGCGGGTTGCCGGCGAACAGATATCCCAGGTCGAAATCCACCGCGTTCGTGGTGACGTCGAACTCCAGCTCGATGCTGGTCGGCGCGATCAGCTCCGGCCAGCGGATGCGCAGGTGCCGGGCATAGCCGGCTATGTCCTGCTCGCGCGGCTTGCCGGTGAACCAGTTGCTCTGCTCCCAGGGCAGGTCGCTGGTGTCATAGATGCGCCCGAAGATGTCCGTCCAGTCGATCTGCGCGATCTGCGCCTCGCCCTCATAGGCGGTGGCACGGTACCGGCCGTCCAGCCCGCCCGTGTGGCCGCACACCACCAGATCGGTGCAGTACCGGGCGCTCTCCCAGGTCATCGTGATCTTGGTATCGGCCAGCGTCAGGCCTGCCGCGCGCGCCGGGGCGCTCTCGATGCGCGGATCGAGCATGTCGCCCTCGGTATCGTTCCAGTTGCCGCCGGTCAGCTCGGCATCGAGCGCGAGGTTCTCCAGTAGCAGATATCCCAGCAGCGCCATCGTCACCCCCACACCCGCAGCGTGATCTGATGGCCTGCCGGCCGGCCCGGTGCCGCCCCCATCACGATCATCAGGCGGTCGATGCCGTCAGGCGGGTAGATCAGCTGCACATGCGCCTTACCGAGGCCGGGCGTAGCGACCAGGTCCAGCCACTCCTCGTCCATTTCCAGCGTGACCAGATACTCCTCCCAGGGCGTCTCATCAGGCCGCACCGACATCACGTCGAACAGCAGATCGGCGACCAGCTGCATGTCGGCCGGATCGCGCAGCGCGGTGTCCACCACCACCTCTCGGACGTTCGGCCACCAGCGGTCCCGCAGGGCCGTATCCTCTGCCACGGCCTCGCGCCATTCCTCGCGCAGCCGGGCCTCGTCCTCGGTGTCCCACAGCGATTCGGCCAGCGACTGCCGCGTGTGCGTGCGGTAGTAACGCTCGCCGCGCACCGTCACTTTCCAGCAGGGGATGCTGACCTGCCGGTCGCCAGGCGTGATGGAGATCACATCCACCGGCCTGATAATGCGGTCGGCCGTGCCGGAAGGCAGGCGCAGCTTGCCGATCTGCCAGGTGCCCAGCGGGTCCGGCAGCACCCAGCCGGGAAGCCCGGCCGCGAACAGCTGCACGGCCTGCCGCACGGCCATGCGATCCGGGATGTACAGGCCGGCCTTGGCGGTTTCCGTGGCGGTCAGCGCTGTGAAGCTGGTACCGATGCTGGCCTCTGGATTGCGCCGCAGGATCAGCGCGCGGATCTGCGGCGGCACCGTGTCCAGGTAACCGGCGGCAGGCACCAGGTCGACCGCGCCCTTCACACCCACGGTCACATCGCCGCCGAAATCCTGGTTGACCTTCACCAGCCCCCGGCCGAGATCGGTGACCAGGTGCCCGGCATCCGGCTCGGCGTCGTCGAAGTCCACGCCCGATTCGTCGCCATCCTCGATCAGATTGGCATCAGCGCCCCGGTCATAGAGGCCGGACAGCTCCTCGATCTCGCCGTCATGCACCTGGCCGACCTGGGCAGGGCCATTCACCCAGACCAGCGGGATGTTCGCGGTGACCAGGTCGCCCAGCGCCAGCGGCTTCACCCGGTTGCGCAGATCATCCGGCCCACCTTCATAGCCGTCAGGGCCGACATTCGTGCCGGCGAAGGTCGTCTCCTGGATGTCCCGCTCCAGATCGAGCCTGGCATCGTAAACCGGCACCACCAGCCGGCTGGGCTGGCTGGCGCTGATCGCCCAGGTCGGCGTCTCCGCCCGCCCGGCGAGGAACGGCCGGAAGGCGGCGAAGCTGCGCTGTGCAGGTTCACCCCACCAGACGCGCACGGTCCTGAAGGCCCAGCCGCGATACTGGTTCAGCGCGCCGTCCGCGTTCGACAGGGTCAGCCGGCCGACACCCAGATTGCCGGCCAGGCGGCTGGCATCAGCGAAGATGTCCAGCGACATCGAGGGCGCTTCCAGCAGCCGGTTGTCATAGCGCTGGTTCGGCCGGTCAGGATCGGTCGACGGGAAGGGCCGCACCGGTATGTCGCTGAAGTACAGCGTCACCTCCTGGTCGGCCGGGCCGAGCAGGTCCAGCTCGACCAGATAGGCCATGATCCTGCGCTGGCTCATGCTACCCGCCTTTTTTCAAGCTTCTGGGCCAGGTCGGCGATCTGCGCGCCCTGCGCGGCAATCGCCTGCTTCATGCCGGCCATCTCATCCGCCAGTGCAGCCGTGGCGGCAGCCTGGGCGTCTCCGGCCGCCATCACCGCGTCCGTGGTCTGGCCGATGGCGCCGACCAGCGGCGACAGGTCGGAACCACCATTGCCGGTGCCCGGCAGGGTGCCGGTGCGGTTCATCTGCTCCAGCGCATCGAAGCCGATCCGCCGCGCGCTGGCGCTGCGGATGACGAACTCGTCCGGCATGGTCATAACCGGTACACTGTCCACGCCGGCAATGCCGCCGGTGATGCGGCCGCCAGAAGCATAGCCGGCCAGGTTCTTGAACGGGTTATCGGTGGCGGACCAGTTGTCGATATCCAGCATCCCGCCGACCGTGGCCCGGTCCTCGGGCGCCAGCTCTGCCAGGATCGCGCTCAGGGCCGCGTCACGCTGCTCCTTGCTGATGCCATCGCCACCGGCCTTGCCAACGCGGTACTGGTCGATCACCGCCTCGACGTTGCGAGCGGCGGCGTCAAGTCCGCTGGTCGGATAGACATAGCCGCTGCCGCCGGCATTGGACGGCACGCCTTTCTGCGGTGTGGCCAGCGCATCGAGCGCGGCCTTGATCCCGTCCAGGATGCCGATGGCCTGCTCGAAGCTGGTGACCAGCAGCCGCTCCGTATCCAGCTGCTCGCGCAGCAGGGCGATCTGGCTGTCCAGCCGGCCGAGCTGCTGCTCGGCGGTGGTCAGGTGGCGCTGGGCAACCGACTTGGTTTCTTCCAGCACGTCCTGGCCACGTTGGAAGTCGGCATTATAGGCCTGCGCATCCCCGAAATAGGCCCGGCTCGCTTCCAGGAACGCCCGCACAATCTCCGGCAGCTGCTCGGCCGCGTCCTGGTCACCCAGCCGCGCGCGTCGCGCCATCTCCTCGAACTGCCGCTCCGCCTCCTGATAGCGGGCCTGCGGTGACAGAGGCGACAGGTCACTGTCCAGCAGCAGCGACAGCTGCGTGCGGTTCATGCTGTCGATGATCCGCCGGAAATCATCCGCCTTGCGGGCCAGATCATCGCGGAAGGCCGTCACCGCCGAGATCTGATCGAGGTACAGCGTGCGGGTCGCCTCGGTCAGGACGGACACATTCTCCGCGACCTCGCCGGTGATCGCCTGCAGCCGGATGGCGTACAGCTCCTGAATGGCGGCCAGCGCCTCGCTGCTGGCGCCGACGCGGCCGTTGGCCTGGCCAATAGCCTCGGCGTTGCGGATCTGTGCGGCCCGCCACTTGTCCAGCTCGGCAACCTGCGCGGCGGCCGGATCGGTCAGCTGCAGGATTTGGTCGCGCAGCCCATCCACAAAGCCGCTCTCCAGCTCCGCCAGCGCATCCGCCTGCGCCTCTGTCACCTTGTCCAGTGCCAGGCCGTAGCGCTCGGCGAACTCAGTCAGCGTCTCGAACTGGCTGTTGATCGCGTCGATGGCGGCTTGCGCCTCCGGCACGGTTTCCGCGACCTGGCCCAGCTCCTCATAGACACGGGCCAGCTGCAGGTCGTTCACCGCGCTTTCAATGTCGCTGAAATCGACCTGGTCCAGGACCGTTTGCATCACGGCCGACAGCCCTTCGACCTGGTCGGTGATCGCCTTCACGATAGCGCCCAGCAGCGCCTCGGCACTGTCGAAGGTGCCGCTGGCAATCGCCTCCGGCCGGGCGCTGGCCGGTTGGCCGGCAAGGTCCGCGCCACCGGTGTCGTACAGCCAGAAGCGGTTGCCGTCGCGCTGGCCCGTCGCGGCGTCCAGGTAGAAGCGCGACATATCGGTCAGGCTGCTGCCCAGCAGCGTCAGCACCGCCGGCACAGCGGTCTCGACGGCCGTCTGCATGGCATCGCGGTTCTGCCGGCTGGCGTCGTCAGCGCCATCCTCGGTCTTCAGGAAGTCGCTGCCCAGCAAGCCCTGGAAGCTGGCCGTCTTGTCGCTCGGCTTGCTGTTGCCCAGCAGGCCGCCGAGCGCGGTGCCCAGGAAGCTGCCCAGCACCGCGCCCACCGGCCCGGCGGCCGAGCCAAGGATCGTGCCCAGCAAGGCGCTGCCGGCCGCACCACCGCCAATGCTGCCCACGACACCGCCGATAGTCCCGCCGATACCGCCACCAAGCCCCAGCGCATTGGCGCCAAGGCTGCCCAGGATGCCCCAGGGCGAAGCGGCAAAGCCGTCACCCAGGGCGCTGCCCAGCCCTGTCATCTGAGCGAAGCCGCCACCTACGCCGTCATCGACCAGTGTCGACAGCCCAAGGAAGCGGCCGACACTGCCGGTCGCGAAGCTGTTGTACAGGCCGGCACCACCGCCTGGCAGCTGCCCCAACCCGAATCCGCTACCGCCGCCCAGATTGTTGGTAACGCCATTGATCGCCTGCTGGCCGACACCCATGAAGCTGCCGAGCTGCTGCACCATCGGCACGATGATCGGTCGCGCGATCGCCAGCGTCGCCATCTCGCCCAGCGTGCGGGCGAAGATGTCCTTGATCGAATCGCCCAGCTCGTCGAAGCGAAGCCGGCCATTGCGGAAGATCGAGGTGAAGGCATCGCTGAAGCTGCGCTGGATGCTTTCGGCCGCTGTCTCGAAGGCCTTGGCGAGCGGGTTGGCCTGCGCCTGAATGCGCTCAAGCTGCTTGACCTGGCCCTCATCCATGATGGCGTCGCGCAGCCGGTCATAGGCGGCATTGATGGCCGCATACTGCTCCGGCTGGGCGGCCAGCAGCGCCTGCGTCCGCTCGATCTCCAGCCGCTCAAGCTCGCGCGCCGTGGTCAGCTCGATGATCTTCTGCCGCGACTGCTCCGTGCCCTCCAGCTCCAGCCGGCGCAGCTGGTTCGACAGCTCCATATCCTCGGCTTGCCGGCGCACGGAAGTGCTGGCCGCGTCCTGCTCGCGCGACCACAGCTCGACCTCCCGGCCGATAGCCTCGATCAGATCGAGATACTGCTCATAGGTGATGGCGCCGGCCGCCAGCCCTTGCTCCAGCAGCCGCGCCTGCTTGTCCACCTCGCGCCATTTGGCGGCAACGGGGTCCAGCTGGTCGCGCAGCGTCTGCAGCTGCTTGCCCTGTTCGGCGGTCAGCTGGGCGGTGCGCGCGGCGCTGCCGCCAAGCCCATCCAGCGCGCCGGCCGTGTCTTCTGCGGCCGGTGGGGCGGCACGGAACTGCTCGATCACTTCCCGCACGCTGTCGGCGATCCGCCGCAGCCGCTCCGAAACGGTGGTGGTCAGCCCTTCATTGACGGCAGAATCGATCCCCTCCGCAACATTCCCGCCATTGGCGCCGATGCTGTTCAGCTCGCCCATCAGGGCGTTCATCTCGGCGAGATAGCCATCCCGGATTGAGGAACGCCGGTCGAGGACGTTCGGCGCTTCCCTTTCTTCCAGCCCGAACAGCCGGCGCGACTGGTTCTGCAGCCAGGTGATCGAATCGGCGACGCGTTGGTCGAACCAGTCCAGCATCGACTGCACGGCACCGAGGCCTGCAACGGCGATGACGCCAATCTTGCCGAACAGGATGGCCGCCAGGATGCCCCAGCTTGGGTCCACGCCCAGAGACGTGGCCAGGGACGCCCAGCCGCTCCACAACCCCATAACCAGATCGCCAGCGGCGCCCACTACGGGCTCCAGCACCTCGACACTGGTCGCGCCGACCAGCAGCAGGCTTTCCAGCCCTTCGGCCAGGCCGAAACTTAGCTGCGTCCCGAAGTCCCGGATAGCCTTGCCGCTTTCAGCTATCTGATCGTTCAGATCTCCGATGGCCGCTGAGATCGCCGGGACGAATGCGCCGCCCCCGACCAGCCGCACAAATTTCGCGTATTCGTCTGCAAGATTACTGATGCGGCCTGTCAGCCGAGCCATCTGAAGTTCGCTCGCACCAGCGAAGTTGACCTGGCCAAGCCGGATCAGGAACGTCTCGATCTCCGCGGCCGACTTGCCTATCTCGGTGGTGATACCCTTGAAAGTTAACCGCACGCGGTCGCCGTCCTGGCTGGCGCGGATGCCGAACTCCTTCAGCCGCTCGAACTCGCCGGTGACGGCGTCGGCGACAGCCTCCACCCACTGCATGATGTCGCGGCCCATCCCGGCGGAGATGTCACTATAGCTGAGTAGTGCCTCCTCACTGGCCTTAAGCCCCAAATTGTTCAGCCGGATGAAGGCCTCGGTGATTTGGTCAAGGCTGAACGGCGTCCGCGCCGCAAACTTCTCCAGTTCCGCGAAGGCATTGCGCGCGCCGGTGACGGAGCCGGTGGTGGTCTCCAGCTGCGCGGAGAGACGCTCGGCAGTCAGATTGACGTTGAAGAACTCCCGCGCCGCGAGACCCAGGCCAAGCGCGGCGAAGGCAGTGCGCAGGTTGAACAGCCGGCCGCGCAGCGTATCGGTACTGCGGCCTACACGGTCCAGCGCCTGGCCTGTACCGCCGGCCTCCTGGCTGACCTGTCGCGCCTCCTGCCGCAGCTTGCCCATCTCGGCCTGCGTCATGCGCAGCTCGCCCTTCAGCCCATCGGCTGTGGCGGTCAGCAGCACATTTAAACGCAGGGCCATGTGAACGTCCGTTTAATGCCGGTTCAGAACTTCAAGGGCGCCGGTCTCCAGCGCTCGGACCTGGTCGAACAGGTCTTTCGTATGGCGGATGTCCCGCTCCTGCCGGATGGCCCGAACAGCTGGCCAGTCCAGCCCCTGCCAGACAAGCAGCAGGCCGCCCGGATGGGCGACGTAGTGGACTCGCCAGGCGCGGTCGCAGGAGAGGAAGAGAACAAGGGCGTCCCAGCAGTCGCCCGGAATCGGAAACCCTTCCTCTTCCGCGTCTGCCGGAACGCCCGCCGGCGCCAGGTCCAGTACCGCAGGATCGATGCCCCAGAAGGCCAGATCGTCCAGCAGCTCCTGGTCTGGCGACGGCGCCTGGCCGGCATCGCCCCGCGCCCAAAGCCGGCCGGCCTCGATCAGTTTCCCAGGCGACGGTTCCGGCGGCTTTCCGGCTGCAGGCTGCCGACATAGGCATCGAACAGCGCTGTCACCGCGAACTGGTTGTCCAGGATCAGCGTCAGGTTCTCGTCGTTGAACGGGACTTCCTTGCCGTCCGCATCCTTGATGTCGCGCCAGCCCAGGATCGCCTCGCGCAGGGTCTCGCGCGCCAGGCCGGCCAGTTCGTCCTCGGTGGACGAACGCGCCTTGCGGCGAAGCTCTTCCGCCTCGGAGATCGAGAGGGCGCGGAAGGTGGCGTAGAAGCTCTCCTTCAGCCGCCGGGACGCCTTCTCCGGGTCCGGCATGTCGACGGTGATCCGCAGCTCGTACTTCAGCTCTTCGCGCAGGGTGAACATGGAAGTTTCTCCTTACTTCACGATGATGGCGATCTCGTCGTCGCCGGTGTTGGGCAGCATGCGGAAGGGCTGCGATACCTCGGTAATGCCCTGCTGCTGGCTATAGGTCGGCCGGCCCAGCTCCACCTTCGCGCCCGAGATTTCGACGATGTTCCCGGCCGTGGTGCCATGGACGCAGGACAGCGCCACCAGGGTCCGCGCTTCGGCCAGGGCGAACGGGTTGAAGGTAGCCAGCGCCGGCATCTCATAGACCACCGTGCCGGTGACAGCGCGGTCGGGCGTGACGATCTCCTCCTGGTTGACCAGGAACCGGCCCGCCTGCTGGTTGTTCACGTTGATGCGCAGGGAGCGCATCACCAGGTCAACGCCGTTCAGCTGGAAGGTCGGGGTGTCGGCATTGGTCACCGGACGCGGCGTCTTGAAGCCGGTCAGGGTCACCGCCGGCAGCGCCGTATCGGTCACCGTCTGGAACAGGCCCAGAAACTGGAAGTTGAACAGCGGCAGCTCGCCGACCGCGAGGTTGATGTCGAAGCTGCCCCGGCTGCCCAGCAGGGCGTGCTTCACGCCGTCCAGCTGGAAATACTGCGTCGCCGACTCCTCGTCGGTGGACACCGGGTCGTACTGCACGTCGGTAGCCTCGGTCACCGTCTCGGCGAAGCCGCAGGCGCGCATCAGGGCGGCCCAGGCCGGTGCGGTACCGGCCGCGCCGCTGCCGGCGATCTCCACGCCGTAGTTCAGGCCGACATGGGTGTTGACCAGGATTTCCGGCCGCGCGCCCTTGTACGGCTGGTCGACCGCACGCTCGACGCTGCTGCCTTCCATCGGCCGGATTTCGGCATTGACCGACAGGATCGCGTCGGTGGCGCCGGCCGGCTCCGCATCGACGCCATAGGTATCCTCGACCTTGGCCAGGATCGCCTTCAGCCGCCACTTCTTGCCCGCCATGGTGCCTTACTCCTTCGCAGTGTTGGTTTCGGCGCGTGCCGGCTCCGCGCGCTCCGCCTTGATGGCGGCAGCAGCCTTCGGTGCTTCGGCCGGCGCCGGCAGCGTGGCGCGGCGCAGCGGTGCGCCATCGGCCGCGCGGGCCATGTTGCCGCCCTTGTGATCCTGGGTGCCGCCGAGGCGCTTCGGCGTGGCATCCTTCTTCTTGCGTGAGTAGCTTCCGCCCTGGCGCATATCAGGCCTCCTGTCGGGTTTCGGTTCGCAGATACCAGGCCGACTGGAAGTCGAGCTGGTAGAAGACTCCGGCGGCATTGACCGCGACCAGACGGCCGCGCCGGTATTGCAGCGGATCGTTGCTCTCGCCCGGCTTCCAGTTGTGCAGGGCATCGAAGACGCTGTGCTTCAGAGGCACGATGCCGCGTGACCAGCTCTTGCCGCCCCTGGCATCGCCGGACACCTTGTCGATGACCAGCACGGCGACGGTCTCGGTCACCTGCTGCGACATCAGGCCGGTGGCATAGGCGTCTCCGCCCGCGTCATCGCCCAGCGGCAGCACGAAGGCGGCCGGAAGGCGCGCCGGCATGATCTTCTTGCCCAGCAGCTCGCTCAGCTCGGCAGCACCCTCGACAGACCGCAGATCGGTGACCTCGGCACGCAGGCGGGTGGTGACGCTATCGACCAGGTCCGCGCCGCTCATTGCGCGGCCTCGCCGACATGATCGGTCAGGATCGCGCCGATCTCCGCCTCATCAGCCTCGTCGATGCCCAGAAAGGGTCGCGCCGGAATCGTGACTTCCTTCGCGGTCACCCAGGCAGCGCCGATACGAAAGGTCAGCGCCTGCGCCGACACCGGCTTGATCGTCTTGCCGTCCTGGTGGACGCCGGCATAGGCGACATCGGTCCCGACCTCGACCGAGGCGGGCGCGGCGATATAGGTGATCGACTGCCGCAGCCTGGCGCTTTCCGTCAGTGTCTGGCCGCCCTCGGCCAGCGCGCGGACGCTCTTCGGCCAGGGTGACCCATCCGGTCCTTCCTCGATCTCGAAGCGGCGCACAGTGCTGGTCACTAGGCTGGCGCCGATATCGCGCATGGCCGGGGTCATATCCTCGCCAGCGGCGATCATCGCGGCGACAGTGTCGCTAACACCGATATCCAGCAGGCGGATGTCGATCTGCGCGCTCATCACCAGCGATCCCCGCGCCCGGTGCCGCCCCGGCCCAGCCCACCATCCTCGTAGTCGGCCAGCATGCTGTCCGTGACCTGCCGCCCACCGGTGGAGACCAGCACCTTGCCGGCGCCGGCCGGCGCGGACTGGCCCGGCAGGCCGGGCAGCGTGATCTTGCCGGTGGCGATATCGGTCAGCTTCGCGATGGCCGCCTTGTAGTCGGCCGCCACCTTGTCCGGCGCGGTCTCGACATGCAGCTGGTAGAAGACGATGGCCGCCGCGATCTGCGTCAGCAGCTCAGGCACCACGGGCAGCGGCAGCGCATGGCGAACGCCGACATAGCCATTAACCGCCGCTTCCGCGTCGGCGATGGCGCGGTCCAGCGCCTCCTGGTCGATCTGGTCGCCGTCCTGGCGCTGGTTGGTCAGATCGACCAGCCGCTCTTCCGTATAGCGCTCGATCAGCTGCTGTTGCGTGATGTAGGCCGCCATAGTCCTTCAGGGTCCTTCAGGCTCAGCTTTCGGACTTCTTGCCGCCGCGCTTCGGCTTGTCGGCCGCGCCGGCAGCTTCCTTCTCAGCTGCGGCCTTGTCGGCGGCCTCCTTCTCGGCAGCGGCGCGAGCAGCGGCTTCCTTCTCCTCTGCCTCCTTGGCGGCAGCCTGGTCAGCAGCCTCCTTCTCAGCAGCAGGCCGCTCGGCGGCCTCCTTCTCGGCAGCGGCGCGCTCGGCGGCTTCCTTCTCCGCCGCCGCCTTTTCCGCAGCTGCTTTCTCGGCGGCAGACTGGTCGGCGGCCTTCTTGCCGTCCTTGCCCTCATATCCAGGCGACGGATCGTCCTTCGTCAGCTCGATGGCGCGGGCGCCCACCAGCGCCGCCCCGTCGCGCTCCGACAGATCGATGACGCCAGGGGCGATGACCGTGCCGGCGGGGATGATCTCCCCGCCGTGCTTCAAGGGCGTGTTGATGCGGATGTTCATGGCGCCGGCCTCAGTTGGGGTTCTGGATCAGGTAGCCCGCCGCCATGCCGGTCAGCACCGGGGCGCGCTCCATGGTCACGCCGTAGATCCAGCTCTTCGAGCGCTGGTCCCAATAGGCCTGCTCGACCGCCGGATGACCGCGCATCCGGTAGGTGTAGCCATAGCTCGGCTGCTCCATCCCGGCGGGGCTGGCGGGCACATAGGCCACAACGGCGTTGTTACCCCAGATGTCACTGAAGGCGCCTGCATCGTCGGCGCTGATGGCGCGGCCGACCACGACGCGCTCCACGTCCCACAGCTTCGCGAGCATGTCGGCCGTGACCGAGTCGGAGCTGGTGTACTTGAAGCGCTCCAGAACGTTCGCATTGTTGCGGGCCGCATTGAAGGCGACCGCCGACAGCAGAACCGTGTTGGCGATCATGCCGGTGGAGGCGCGCACCGCCTCCTTGGCAGTGTCGATGTCGGCGCTCGGCGTGCCGGTCTCCGCAGACCACTTGTCGCCGGACGTCAGCGCGACCTTGTGGTCATTGTCGTAGTTGGCGGCATTCAGGGCGATGGCTGCGCGGTCAACCTCCAGCGCCTGCATCACGATCCGCATCCCGAAATTCACCGCCCGCGTGCCGAGATCGATGCCGGGCATGACCGACGCATCGCGCTGATGCTCGCGCGGCACCGGCACCTCAATCGCATCCTGCACCAGGGAATAGGGCGCGCCCTGATAGCCGAAGCTGACACGCGGCGTGTCCGCGCCTGGCGCACGGCGCAGGCTGTATTGCTGGAACGCCTCCTTGCCGAAGGTCAGCACCTTGCCGCCGGAGATATCGACATCCACGAAGGGGAACAGGATGCCGCCGACGAAGTCGGGGCTGACATAACCGTGGGCAACGGTGGAGAGGACCGGATCGACGACGCGGACCTGGCCGGTATTCATGTTGGCAGTGCTCATGGTCGCGCCTCCTTAGCGCAGCTTGACTTCGATGAACTCGCCCGCGCCGCTGGCCGCCTGCAGGGCGTCCGCAAACACGAACTCCGGCAGGTCGCCGCCGGTCAGGATCGCGCCGTTCGCGGCGGAGCTGGTGACCTGCGTGGCGCCGGCGCCGATGGCGATCTCGCCGCTGACCGGAATGGCGCGGCCGGAGCTGTCCACGATCAGCGAATCGCCGACCGCGATCTCGTCGCCGGTCTCGATGACGGTCGTGCCGGCCGTATCGGCGGCAAAGGCCTCACCGGTGGCCGCCGCATAGCGGGACACGCCGATGATCTTCTGGCCCTGGACCGTGGCCTGCGCGCCGTCGTAGCCGACGCCACGATGAACCGCGACCGCACCATCGGCGGTCAGGGTCAGGGACTGAAGCGGGAAAGACTGCTTGCTCATGTCAGCTCCTTAGGCAGCCCGCTCGACCTTGCGGGCGGCGGTGAGGTAATCGGTTTCGGGATGGGCCTCCATGAAGGCCAGCGCCTTGTTGTGGACGGCGAGCCGCGCCGGATCGACGGGAACGCCAGCCGGACCGGAGAAGCCAGCCGCCGAGGCGCCCGGCTCTTCGCCATTCGCGCGCTCGCCGAAATCGACCGACTTCGGCAGGGCGGCCAGCAGCTTGCGGAACGCCGCCTGGGCGGTGCCCTCGAACCTGGCATCGCCCTCGCCGAAGCTGACCGCCTGGTCGCCGTCCAGCTGCTCCATCAGGTCAAGCGTCAGGCCGGCCAGCCCCTGCGGCAGCTGCGCAGATGCCACCAGGCCGTCGACGAAGCTCTTGTTGCCCTCGCGGCGGCTGGTCTTCAGCGCCTCGGCCGTTGCCTTCTCGCGCTCGGCGAACGCCGCCTCCTTTTCCGCCAGGGCGGCTTCCCGCGCGGCGATATCCTTGTCGCTCATACTCTTGGTCTCCCGAGTGGTGGGGGTGGTGGGGTCGGCGAAAGCCGGCGACGTGCCGGGGCTGTCGATGCGGCCGGCCTGCTCGTTCAGCTCGTCGAGCCGCCAGGACGGCAGGACTTCGTCGGCGCGTTCCGCGCCCTTGTCCTCGATCAGCATGTCGCGCACGCCGCGCAGCAGGGCGGCAATGTTGCGCAGCGACCAGGCGGCGGCCCGGTCGCCGTCACCCAGATCGACGGGCGGCTCAATGTCGCCCAGCTCGATGGTGACGGCCTGGTCGGCCTCGCCCAGCTCGATGGGCCGCAGACCCTTCACGGCTGGCGGCTGCGCACCCAGGAAGCCGACATGGCGCAGGTAGTAGCTGCCCGGCTTCGGGTTGTTCGCCGCATCGGGCGTGTAGAAGCTGGCGCTGATCTTCTTGAACTTGCCGGCCTTGACCATCTCGGCCAGCTCGACCGACACCTGGCGCGGCTCGGCGTACAGGCCGGCCTTGTCCGCCTTCAGCTCGCCGACCCAGCCATAGGCCGGAGCATCATGCTTCGGATGACCAATGACCAGCGGGGCTTCATGCACCGCCGGGTCATAGGCGGCGGCGATGCCGGCAATGACCGCTTCGCCAAAGGCGATGGTCGCGCCGCTCATGGCGGTGTGGGTGCCGGCCTGGAAGATGTGGATGCGCTTCAACGCCGCCTCGCTCTGCTCGAACAGGGCCGCGTAATGCCGGCCCGCTGCATCTGTGAAGCTGCAGAATGAAGGGCGAGGATGCGCAAAACAGGGGTGACAGCCTGTCACCCCTCGGGATGGTCGTGTGATCGGGATTGCATCGGCCGGAAAGCCGGACCTGGTCCGGTGGCGGATGTGGGCACAGCATGCCGCGATGCTAGCGCGCTGTCACCCCCCCTGTCGGATGGGCAGCGCGAAGCATGCGCTAATCGCTCAGAGCGCGTTCAAATTGCCGTTTAAAAGAATCGCACGCCCGAAGGGGCGTTGATCGGCCAGCGCCCGTCAGCGGGCTTCCTGTGCGGCGGAATGGCCAAGTCCAAAAGATACTGCTATATTGCCTTCAGCTGGTCGGAGCTGGGCCGTGACCCTGCAGCTGCGACGAGCGGCGCGGTCCGGCACGGAGGGCCGCAGTCTCATTCCCCCGTCATTCCCGAAAGACGTCACTCCCGATAGATCAACAGCCCCTTGCGGATGTTGCCGAGCGCGCGCGCCGAACCGCGAAAGAAAGTCATCGCCTGCCACAGGCCGCCTTCGGCATCGGCGACGAGGGCGACGGCGCGGTCCTTGTCCAGCGCCACCATCCGAACATAGCGGCGGCGCAGCCCAACCCTGCCAGATGCCGTGGACCTGGCGAAGCCGACCCAGATTTCCTGGGGCGCGGTCAGCAGCTCCGGGATCAGCGGCCAATAGGTTTCACGGCCGTCCCAGCGCTTACTGTCGGCGACAATATGATCGGCAACGGCCTGGGTGACGGCGACAGCAGCGCCGGACGGATCGGCGAATATCCGCTCGTCACCGCCGATGGACCGACGCAGAAGCGTCCTCAGAGCGACCTCGTCGCCCTGGCGCACACGCGGGGCAAGCTGCGCGCGCGGCGCGGTGGCA
Organism: Oceanibaculum indicum P24; assembly: GCF_000299935.1. Taxonomy (NCBI): domain Bacteria; kingdom Pseudomonadati; phylum Pseudomonadota; class Alphaproteobacteria; order Rhodospirillales; family Oceanibaculaceae; genus Oceanibaculum; species Oceanibaculum indicum. Next base: position 173,545 of record NZ_AMRL01000002.1, read on the forward strand.
GACAGCGGGTCGAGACTGTAGGAGGGCGCGCCCGGCGCCACCAGCTCATCCCAGCCGCCATGGCGTTCCATGGCCACCGATTGCGCACCGCGCCCCCAGGCCGCCTGGCCGGGATTGTAGGCGAAGCCGGGATCGACGCCTTTTGGAACCGTGACGGTGACCTGGCCGTCAGGCGTGTTGATCTGCCGCGCCTCTTCCTCGATCTCCGGCGCGGTGCCGACCTCATAGCCATAGCGCTCCAGGTCGCGGGCGTTCAGGCTCTGCACCGTGCAGCGGCAATTCCAGCCGTTCGGCGGGTACATGCGCTCCCAGAAAGGGTCATCCGCCGGCAGCACCAGCCCGTGCAGTGCCATATGCTCCGGCCGGGTGCGGCTGTCCTTCACCGCCAGGTAACGCAGATAGGGGCGGGTGCGCTTGTTCTCCTGGACCTGTTTCCAGCGGCCGGCGGCATAGGCCATCCGCATGTTGGTCTGGAAGATGACGCGGCTGCGCCAGCCCCGGCTGCCATTGTAGCTCCAGCCATGGGCGGCAACGATCCGGTCGAAATCCTCCCGGAACTGCTGAAGGGTCCGCCCTTCGGCAGTGGCGCGGGTGACCGCCTGGTGGAAGTCAGCGAGCAGCGCATCGGTCTGCGCGCCGGCAACGACGAAGCCCCGCGCATGCTGCCCTTCCCACAGATCGGTCCAGGCGCGCGTCGGCAGGCGCACCTTGCCGCGCAGATAGTCGATGGCCTCGGTGAAGTGGACCGGCGCGGCCGGGGCCGCCGGCAAGCCCTCGCCGATGGTCATCAGTTGCCGTCCAGGATATCGGCCCGGCCGGACAGCTCGGCCGCCGTCAGCGCCTCGCCCATCAGCCGGGCGAACTCGGCCGACGGCAGGGACGGGTACAGCGCCAGCAGCTTTTCGCTGAACTCGGCCAGGCTGGCGGATTCGTCCAGGGCGGCCCGGATGATGTCGACCTGGCGCGCCTGCATCCCGGCCGAGGCATCGTCCAGCTGGTCCGCCAGCTCGTCGGCCGCGTCGCGCTCCTCTTCTGCGAAGGCGGCGGGATCTGCAACGGCCTCGGGTGCGGGCACCGCGCCCGGCTTCGGCGCTACTGGCGCGGCCTTCTTCTGCCACTCGCCGCCATAAGTCTCGTGGATGTAATCCAGCGACGGCTCGAAGCCCATCTCGCAGATCGTCTTGTCGCGCGTGGCGCGCACCGACAGATCCTCGTCGTCGGCGGAATGGCGCCAGAGGCTGGGCGGCGTGGCGCTGGGCAGGTTGATCTCGACAATCCAGCGGACCAGCTGATCGTTCAGCGCCCCGCACAGCAGATCGGCATCGGCGTCCGTCAGCTCGGCGCGCACCTCATTGTGCGTCTCGCTGGCCGCCCGGCTGCCTGTGTCGCCGATATTGGTGGACAGCGTTTCGCCCAGGACGGCTTCCGAGATCTGTTCGTCGCACCAGCGCGCCAGCTGCTCATAGGTGTTGACCGTGCCGGAGCGCTGGGCTTCCAGGAAACGGATCTCCATCCCTTCCGGTATGACGACGCCGGTGTCCTGGGCAAGAGCGCGCAGCGCCTCCAACAGCTTCAGCTGCTCTTCGTCGGTGGCGCCGGCCGGATAGGTGCCGACGCTGGTCGGCGCACCGAACTTGTCCGCGAAGGTCAGCCAATAGCCCACACCCTTGCGCTTGAAGAACACCGGCCAGAACAGCGCATTGCCAAGGCCGAGGCCATAAGGGTCTTCAGTCTCCTCCTCGCCGTCGCGGGTCACCACGAACTTGCGCGGCGGCAGCTCCTCGCCCTGCAGCATGTTCGACCAGGTCAGCAGGCGCAGATCGCCGGCAGGGCCGAAGACGAAACGGCTGGCGTTCTTCGGCTTCACCGCCTGCGGCAGCACCCAGGTCCGCCCCTCAATGGTGACCGGCGCCCAGATCACCTCCGCCACGGCATAGCCGTCGCGGATCGCCTGCAGCAGCCCCTTGCACGTCTTGTCGAACGGGAAGCGCAGCAGCGCGGCGCGCACCAGCTCGGCCGCCGCCTCATCCTCCGGCCTGTCACTGGCCGGCTCCACCGTCCATTCGCGGGCGATGACGGCCAGGATGCGCTTGCGCATCACCGCCTTCACATGCGGGTCGCGCATCAGGTCGCGATAGATCGCCAGCCCGCGGCCGCGCCCCCGGCTGACCAGCACGTCGTCGCGCGGCTGCATTACATAGCCGTTAAGGGGGGCTGTCACATCGTTGTAAACGGTGGCGATCTCGCGCCGGTCCGGCGGCATGACGACCACCTTACCGGCCTGTTTCTGCCTGGGCTGTCGCGCCATCACCATCCTCCGCCAAAGTAGTCGCCGATGCCGCTGGAGCTGCGCGCCTGGCCAAGCGCCTTGAACTCGATGGGTCCGCCTTCCTGCAGGCTGGCATGCCAGGCCAGCATGCCGGCGACGGCCGAGTCGCCATGGCGGTCGCCCTGCTTGGTGTTGTCCGGGATGCGCGGCACGCCCCGGATGACCTCAATGGCGCGCAGATCGTCGCGCACCAGCTCGTCGGCCGGCAGATCGAGCTGATCATCATCCAGTGCCGCCTTGAACTTCGGCATGGCCTCTCCGTAGATGCGCTCGGTCAGCATGACCTGGCTGATCCGCGCCGTGCCGTAGCGCTGCATCGCGACCTCGGCCAGGTACTGGCCGTTGCCGCGCGCATCGAGCGCGCCATGCACGAAGCGCGGCAGGCGGTCGACCAGGTAGAAAAGGATCTGTTCCTGTTGCCGGAACGGCACGTTGCGCAACTCGACAAGGGCCGGCGTATGGCGCTGCAGGTTAGGCATCAGCAGCAGTGGCCAGATCACGGTAAGGTCGCCAGAGCGGCCGAAGTCCTGCCCGAAATAGCTGCGGCGGTCCTGCGGCAGCGCCTGCAGCAGAGGCCGCAGCTCGCGCTCGCACCAGGCGAGGCAATCGGCATGGCGCACATGGTCGGACAGATGCACATAGCTGTCATCGCAGGACCAGCGCAGCACCGGGATATCCGGCTTTGCGCGCGCCTCGATCAGTGTCAGCGGGATATACTTGCCGCCGCTGTTGCGCGGGATGCAGAACAGCTCCTCGTCGGCGCCATCGCCGTAGAAGTCGATGATGCCCTGCCGCCACTTGGCTTCGGCCTCCGGCGACCAGTCAGTGCCGGAGATCATGCAGATGCGGCGGTACAGCCCGTCCTCCAGCGCCTGGTCGAAGGTCACCGTGATCAGCTCGTAAGGCTTCTTCTTTGTTCGCGCCTCGGTGACCAGCTGGTTGTAGTAATTGTCCACGCCGTTATGGGTGGAAATCACCAGCACCTTGCCGCCCCAGATCAGCAGCGCCAGGGCGGCCTTCATGACCTCTTCGAGATCGTCGTGGAAGGCCGCCTCGTCGATGATGACATAGCCCTGACGGCCGCGCAGGTTACGCGGCCGGCTGGACAGGGCGACGATCTCGAAGCCGCTGGCGAAGGTGATCCTGAAGGCCAAGATGCGGTTGTCCGGGCTGTCGTCGAACACGACCTCCTCGGCCACGCTGCAGGCCTTGTCGAACAGCCGCGCCCATTGCGCGCAAGTGTCGATGAACTCCCGCGTCATCTCCTTTTCATAGGCGATGTAATAGACATCCATGCCACCGGCAGACTTCTGGCTGGCAGCGGTCAGCACCGCGTCGGCGGCGATGGCCCAGGTGAAGCCGATCCGGCGGCTCTTCTCGCAGATGACAACCTGCGAGATCGCGGTGGTCGCCAGCAGGTTCTGCTGGTAGTCGAGCAGCAGCTTGGTGTCGGGACCGAACTTCTCTCCCAGGATCGACGGCCCGGCCTTGTCCAGGACCGCGATCATTTCTTCGCCATGCCGAGGAACTCGGCCTTCAGGTCGGCCTTGCCCTTGTCGGACAGGCCATGCTTTGCCGCCACGCTCTCGGCGAGGTCTGCCGCCTGCCGGGCGAACTCTGCGCGCAGCTTGCGCATGCGCTCGTCACTGATGGTGGCCGCCGTCTCCAGATTGGTGATGGCGCGGCTCAGCAGTTGCGCCTCCTTGGGATCAAGCTCCGGCATGTTGCCATCGTCGCCCATGGCGATCCGCTGGATGATGGTGTGCATCATCTCGATGTTCAGGCGCGCAAGCTTGCTGTCGGCGTCCTGTTCGTCCAGGCCGCGCACCAGCGCCTCGGCCATGGCGCGGCTGGCCCGCAGCTGTTCGCCGATCTTGTCGATCTTCTGGACGTGGCGGCCCATGGCCGAGCGCGAGACCTCGACGTCCAGCTTGTTCAGGTGATCGAGGATTTCGTCGATGGTGGCGCCGGCCTGCCGCAAAGCGCCGACCTTGTCACGGATCGGCGCTGGCAGACGGTCGATGCTGGAAGGGCGCGCCATGCTCAATCCCCCGGCCGGGGCCGTTTCACGCCAGGTACTGTGGCCAGCCCCTTCGCCACATCGACGCCGCGCGAGGTCAGCTTGGCGATATGAACCCTGTCCAGGACAACCTCGACATTCAGAAGCCCGACTTCATCCAGCCAGGCGAAGTCAGCGCGCACCTGGTCGCGCGACACGGCATGGCCCAGCCGCGACAGGGCGTCCTGCACGACACTGTCGTTCAGGTGATAGCCCTGCTGGCTTTCCAGCAGGCGAAGGATCGCCAGCCGGCGATCTTCTTCCAGCAGCTTGGCAAGGCTCATTTGCGCGCTCCCTCAAGCTCGTTCTCGGTCAGCAGCTCAACCCGGCGCGACAATGTCTCAATCGATTTGCTCAGGTGCTTGCTGGCTTCAGCCAGCGCAGCCGTGTTCTCCCGCAGGTCGGCCACGTCACGAACGGAGGGCAGGTTGTTAAGCCGCTCCGCGATCACCCTCTGTTCGGATTGCAGCATCTGGATAGCCTCCGCGCTTTTCCCATGCGCCGTCGCCAGCTCTTCGACGCTCTTCTTGCTGGCGAACACGCGGCTGAAGCGCCACATGAGCCAGCCGAAGCCGACATTGGCGGCGGCAAGAATGAGCGGCCAGTTCTCGCGAATCTGATCAAGGATGGTCATTTGGCCGCGCGCTCCCTCAGCTCCTGGCAGTCGATGCAGGTGACCGCCCAGGGCGCGGCCTTCAGGCGCGCGGGCGGGATATCGTCGCCGCAGTCAGCACAGATCGAGGCCGCGCTGGCACATGGCAGGGCGCGAACAGACGCCAGCGCAGCATCGCGCTGCGCTTCTTCCAGTGCCTGCGCCTGGTCGCCGATGTCAGCCATCCGCGTCCTCGCCGCCCTCGTCTGCGCCACCCGCGCCGTGCAGCCTGGCGCGCAGCTCGGCCGTGATCGCATTGATCTCCGCCCATTCGGCATCGGTGGGGTTGCGGCCTTCGGCGACCATCTGCTCGATGGCGGCCTTGGCGCGCAGGGCGGCCGGGATGCCGGCGCTGATCGCATTGGCGATCTGGATGCCGAGCAGCAGCAGCTGCGCGGCGTTCATGTCGGGCCTCCCAGCGCGGTAAGCTTGGTCCTCTGCAGATAGGCGGACAGCTCGTCGATAGCCGCTCGGGCCAAGGCGATGGCTGCCCCCTTGGTCGCGGAGCCGCCGTGCCGCGCCTCGTACTGCGCGCGGGCCAGCGCGCTCCAGGCCAGCCGCTCCAGGCGGATGATGTTCGCCGTGACATCGGGAACGGCCAGATCGGATTCGACATAGGTTACGGCGGCCAGCAGAGCGGCGTTGTAGTCCGCCTGCAGAGCGTACACCGTCTGCTCGGCCGTGATCTGATGCGAGGCCTGTGCCTTGTCCGCCTGCACCAGGCTAATCGTGCCGCAGGCCGATGGCCCGGCAAAGGCAAGTCCGCCGACTAGCAGAAAGGCAGCCAGCAGCTTCGTTGCCGAGCCACCGCCGCGTGCAGCGGTCTCGGGGTCGAGCGGCAGCTTGCCGGCGATCTCCTCGGCGAACTGCTGCTTCAGCGTATCGTCAACGCGACGCACCACGTCAGCGACGCTAGGCGGCACGGCGTAGAACACCAGCGCCATCACGCCGCCGGACAAGGCGGCCGCCGTCTCGGCCGGCAGCTCGACGCCGGCAGCGGCAGCGATCAGGATCAGCAGCCAGGTCACGACGCCGGCAACGCCGGCAGCGAGGAACTTGCGGTCGGGAATCCAGGTCTTTTTCAGCGCGGACATGATGCCCTCCTTCACAGCTTCGGCTGGATAAGCCGGCGATAGGCTTCGATGAACTTGGCCGGCTCTCCGGCCCCGAGAGACGTGTTGAAAACCTGCTTCCACATCCCCGCCATGCCTTCGATGTCGTCGGCTGCGGGCAGCTTCAGCGGGCTGCGCCAATAGACCAGGCGCGCGATGGCCGTGGCGTAGGCCAGGTTGCTGGCCAGCTGCTGCGCCTCGACAGGATGGGCCGCCGCCAGCTCCATCACCCTGGAGCGCAGTGGCAACCGGTACCGCAGAAAGCTGTTGTGAATGTCTTCGGCAGTGGCCGGTTCAATCTGGTAGATGCCCTGCGCCGGCCCTGTCGGCACCTGGGCCAGATAGTGCAGCTCGCTCTCGACGGCGGCAGTGCCCAGCAGCAGCCGGACGGCCGCCTCGGACGCGAAGCCCGGCAGGCCGTCGCCGACATAGGCCAGCGTCGGCCGGATGATTTGGTTTGCCAGCTGCCGGACGTCCATTTGCCTGCTCGCCTCGTTGCGGGTTGAGCGAGGTCCGGGCAGGACGTGTGCTTGACGCATACGCTGGAGATGCCCGGCCTCGCTCAGCCGTCACGATGCGCGCGGCGGAACATCAAAACAGGGGTGACAGACTGTCACCGGTTGCCGGATGGGAGGTCAGGAAACAGAGGCAGCGGGCGCGGCTCTTCGCGGTCGGATGCGCGATACCGGCGCACCGTGCGGATGGTGATGCCCTCCGCGCGGGCGATCTCCGAGGCGCTGGCCGGGGCACTGGCGACACGCTCCCGGAAGGCCCGCCGCTGCTGGCGCAACGAGCTGTAGGGGCCGATGGGCACGTCCATCTCGTCGTCAGGATACTTGGCGCATAGATACAGGGCCAGAGGCTCGCCGCCAACCTTTCGCACGAAGGCCGGTGTCGGCGACTTCGGAATCGACAGCCTGGTGCCGCCCAGCTCACGCGCAAAGCCCAGCGCCACGCCGACGCTGAGCTGGCGCGCGATCTCAGCCAGGACCGGCGGCAGGCTGGCGATGGTGGCCGCGTCGTCAGCCATCGGCATCCTTCCGGCCGGCCTGCGCTTTGGCCAGCGCCTTGCGGATGAAGCGGCCATAGACCGCGATCACCGAATCCCAGTCCTTCGTGGAATAGAACTGCGGTGCGGCCGGCGCGGCGCGCATGCGGTAGGCCATGTCCCACCAGCCGATATGGGGCTGGGCGATGGCGTCGAGATCCAGCAGCCGGCGCCATTGCGCCTCGACGACAGCCTGCCGGTCGCTGATCGGCGGTTGGCTGGACCAGGACACACCACCGCCGCCCTTGCCTGCGGGCCGGGCAAGCCAGCCCTTCAGCGCCTCGATAACGCCAGCGGCCTTGTCGGCTGGCAACCATTCCAGCGCGTCCACCTTGGCCTGGCGCTTCACGAAGGCCGCCAGTGCCTCTTCCGACGAATCGGCGATGCAGCCCAGGTGCCAGAGCGCAAGCCAGAGTGCGCGGATTTTCTGCGCCTGATCGCTATCCGCCAGCTTGCGGGTACGCCCCTTGAAGGCGCGCTTCGGCGGTGTCTTGCGGGCGCCCTGGCGGTGCAGCTCGTCGATGACCTTGCCCAGCTGCGGCCCGGTCATGGTGCGCAGGCTGTCCTTACCCGTCACGCGCACCAGGAGGGCGCGCCAGGCGGTGTCATCGGCCAGACCGGCAATCTGCTTTCTGCTGGCGTGGATTGCCCCAAAGGTCTTCGGATTGATCTTGCTGGCGGCGGTCATCGCACATTCTCCAGATAGTCGATGGCGCTCCAGACCGCGCGGCCGAAAGCCCGGATCGCCTCTTTGGATTGCGGCGCCCCCAGGACGTCGTCGCGGGCGCGGGAAATCCGCGCTGTGATGTCATCGGGCAGGCGGCCCCGGCAGCTCGTGCAAAACATCAGGCCTGGCATTGTCCGCCGGGCGCAGGCGACGCACTCGCCTTCCGGGATCATGCGGGGCTTTTCTGGCCGGCCGGCTCGCTGGTCATATCGGCCAGCCACATAGCCGCGCGCCAAGATTTCCGGCGGCACGGTCATCGGGCAGGCTCCTGGTCCATGAGGGTCGAAAGGCGGAAGCCGTGATAGACCTCACCGGCTACAAGGTGTCCGGGCAGGCCTGCGGCTTCGCAGGCGGCAAGGGCTGCACGCAGCTGCTCCAGCGGGTCACCGGTGGGCCGTTTAATATTCTCGCCCTCGAATGAGGCGGCCTCGGCCGCCGCAAGCGCAGCCTCTGCGGCCGCTACGGTGCGGTTGAGCATGTCGCGATAGCGCGGCTTGCGCTGCTGGCGGGCCAGCAGGCCGGTGACCTTGATCAGCTCCTGCACGATCTTCCGCTCGGCCGGGGTCATTTGATCCACGCCCCCCGCTTTGGTGGCAGGAAGGTGACGATGATCTCCAGCTGAATGGAAAAGATCGCCAGCAGCCGGCGCTTCCTCAGGCGCAGCTCGTAGATCTGGCACAAAGATTTACGGCCATCGGCAACCCACTTGGCCTTGCCCTGCCAGATCAGCGCCTCCATGTCCCGCAGCTCGCGCTCGCTCAGGGCCAGCCCATAACGCTGCCAGGCGCGGTGCTTCGCATGCGCGCGGCAGTTGGCCCGGTGCTGGGCGGCGTCATAGTCGGCAGGGCGAGGCGCGAGCATCATGGCCGTGCCCTCAGTGCCGCGTCTCGGTCGGCGCCGGCGCACTGTCGGCCAGCCTGGCCTTCACGATTTTCACGAACTCTTCAGCGTAGGCCTCGGCGAATTCGATCTGTTGCGCCGGGGTGTAGGCGTGCTTCAGCATCGCGTCGAGGACGCCCCACATCTTGCCCATGACATGCGCTGTCGCGGCGCCTGCTGGCTCGTTCCTCTTGTCAGGATCGAGGCGGTAAGCGGAGATTTCCTCCCCCACAAGGGCGACGACGCGGCAGACGAAGCAATCACACTCAGCCATTGGCCACCGCCTTGTCGGCTTCGGCCGGCGGCAGAAGATGGCGCTCGCGATGCCTGGTGCGGGTCTCCTCCCGTGCCGCCTCGAAGGCAGCCATGCGCGCCTCGTAGGCCATCACTTCGGCCATGGAGCGGTGGCTACGGAAGGGATATTTCTCATCCGCGCGCATGGTCAGGCGCCCTGTTCGTCGAGATCCACGACACGGTCGACGAAGGCGCACGGCATGCGCAGCACGGCATACGGTGCCCCCCCGCGTCGCTTCGAGGATCTGCGCATGGCACCGCCCGCGCTTCACCGTCTCGCCGCTGTACCAGCTCGGCATGCTGCCGATGGTCGTGTAGAGCGTGCCGTTGCCCCGGTAGCGCTTAACGGCATGGCCGGCGCCGTCGGTGACCTCCAGCTTCAGCCGCCCCTCGTCGGCCCCGGTGCCCCAGGCCAGCGCCAGCCTGACGCCATCCTTGATGCCCAGCTTGCCGGCGATGGCTTCGCCGAAATGCATCTGCGCATACTTCTTGCGGGCGCCCAGGCCTGACTGGCGGGTGCTGATCACGATGGCGTCGGCAGGCACCCTGGCGGACGCTGCGGGGCGCGGATCGATGGCTTCAAACGGCATTTCAGTCTCCTTCGGTCGGGGGTGAAACAGCCTTCACGGCCTGGTCCGCCGCGAAGCGATAGGCGCGGCGGCGGACGAAGAACTCGTTGCTGCGATCAGGGTCGCTATAGGACCGGCGGTCTTTGGCGGCGGCCTCATAGGCGCGCCACGTCTCCCAGACAGCGTCCTTCAGCGGCTTCGGCACGCGGCGCCAGTGAGGCAAACACATCAGCTTGCCGGGCTTCTGGATGCCCTCGCAGCCGGGCACCGGGCATAGCTTGCCGACGGCGGTCATTCCGCACCCGCCTTGGTCACCAGCGCGGCTTCCCTGGCGGCGGCGAGTTCGGGCTGCAGAGCTTCCATACGGAGCTTCGCCTCCGCTTCATCCAGGAGGCGCACCGAGGCGTTGTTGTCGTGGAAATGCCGCAGCATCGACGCGGCTGACGTCCAGTAATAGGCGCGGTAGCTGTATGTCTGGCTGGCGAACTCTTTGTATATCTTGCTTCGCTTGCCGACGGCGCGCACCAGGTCGGAAAGCGCCTTCGCACTATGCAGGCGCCTGGTGGCAAGGCGATAGAAGCGCCTGCCTTCCTCTGCCTCACTCGACGACAGAAGCCAGCTATGCATGCAGCACCCGTTCACATAGACGCGGATGCCAAGCTTCAGCTTGCCGATCCGCATCAGGCATGCGGTCACCAGGTAGCCGTCGCAATCGAACCAGACCGTGTTGTACTGGTCGGCCAGCTGCTTTTTGACCGAAGCGATCTGGTCTTTTGTCAGGTGGGCGTAGGCCAGCTCGTTCATGCCGCACCTGCTTTGGCGTCTTCCGCGCGCAGCCGGCGCAGGGCATCGCCCTGCACGACCTCCTCGACGCGGAGGCACAGCCGGTCCCAGGCGGTCATCGGCGCGCGCAGCAGATAGCGGTGCCGGTCGGACAGGCCGATCTCGATCTCGACGGCCTCGTACACATAGCCCGTCGCCTGGAAGCCGACGGTGGCGGCGGCAGGATCGGCCGAGGCCAGCAACACCGGCGCGCGGCGGATGATGGGGGTGCGGACCAGCTGGATCATCAGCCGGCCCTCCTGATGAGATCGCAGGCCGACACCGGCACTCTTGCGACTTTGTGCTTAGGCGCGGAGGTGGTGCGGTAGGTATCGTAAGGGTCGACATAGCCCACCGTCAGCATATCGAGCTTCGGATGCAGGTGGCGGACCACGCCTTCATATGTCCTGCCGTCTATGGTCACCTCGACCTCGTCGAACCTCTCGACGGCGTATTCCTTGTCGTAGCGAAGCTCGATCATGCCGCACCTGCCTTGGCGTTGCCCTGCAAGGCCGCCTCGCCAGCAGCAGTGATGTTGCCGTCGCGGTCCAGATATCTGCGGCGATGGAGGGCAACGAATGTCCCGCTCAATCCTCCGGCCGTTGAACGCCCGCCAGGGAAGCCGTGCGTTGCACTGCGGCCGGCCTTGATGTTTTCGAGCACTTTCCGCATTGCAGGGGATAGCCGCGGTGTCTTGGCCATCAGGCACCCGCCTCGGCCTTGGCGGCCGCGATGGCGGCATCGATCACCGCAAGGTCGCGCTCGATCCCCTCGATGCTGGGCCGGTCCTCGTCGGACAGGGTCTCGCGGAGAGGCTCAAGCGTATTAGGATTGAGGTCGCAGACGGCTTCCAGCGTGCACTGCAGGTCATTGGCGACATAGGTCCGCGCCAGCTCCAGCGCGGTCAGCAGGGCCGCTTCTGTCTCGGACAGGGCGCGGGTCATTCCTCACCCGCCCCGGCGTCGCCGCCATCGTCGTCGCCGTCAGCGGCCGGGGCCATGCCCAGCGCCTGCATGTACAGATCGAGCAGCGTCTCCTGCTCCTGCCGGTCCTCGCGGTCCAGCTTCCGCAGCTTCAGCACCTGGCGCAGGATCTTGGTATCGAAGCCAACGCCCTTGGCTTCGGCGAAAATCTCGCGGATATCGGCGGCCAGCGCTGCCTTCTCCTCCTCCAGCCGCTCGATGCGCTCGACGAACGACCGCAGCCGCTCGCCGGAAATCCCGCCGACATCAGCCATCACGCAGCCTCCCCGGCCGGGGCCGTCTCACCGGTCTCCGCAGCGCTCTTCAGCAGCGCATCGACCAGCTTCTCGACCTCGCCATCGGTCGGCTTGATCACAACCTGGTCGCCGGCCTCGATCACCGTGACGCCGATCTTCTTCAGCTCGGCGACGGTCAGGCCGGCGATGGCCCCCTTCACCGGCTCCTCGGTGGTCTTGATCAGCAGGTCCGCCTGTTCCGGCAGCTGCTTGCGGATCAGCTTGATCACCTGGGCCGCGTCCGGGATCTCGATCTTACCCTTGCCCTTGGCGAGGCCGATCTTGATGCCGTGCATAACGACGGTGCGCGGCCGGACGAACAGGTGCTTGTTGTCCTCGACCAGCAGCTGGATCGCCGAGCGTTCGGCCTCGGCCTCCGCCACCAGCTTCTTGATGATGGGCATCCTGCGGCGGCGGGCCTTGGCGATGTCCGCGTCCAGGTCGCCCACCACTTCGGCCAGCTTGGCCCTGGTCTTGGCGAGGCGCGCGGCGCGGGCTTCGATGTCGCTCAACTGCATGTTCAGGCTCCTTCAAAGGCGGTTGGAAGGCCGGTCAATCGGGCCGGCGATGTCGGATACGGCGCCGGAGAGCGCCAGGCGCTCGGCATGGGGCAGCGGGGCCAGCCGGTGGCGGCGCAGCAGCCGGTCAAGCAGGCCATCAAGAAACAGGGGCAGCAGACGCATGGACGGTCTCCTTCAGTTGGAGTTCGAGACGGTAGAGACGGTCGCGGACATCCGGGTCCGTCCGGCGCAGGCGCTCGATCTGCAGGACGCCATGACGGACGGTCGTGTGGTCGCGGCCGCCGAAGGCCGCGCCGAGATAGGGGTAGCTCCGGCCGGTCAGCTTACGGGCCAGCCAGTAAGCCTCTTGCCGCACCCGTGCGAGCGGCTGCTCTCGGCTTTCGCGCAGCAGCTCCGCGATACGGATACCGGCCTGTCTCGCGACCAGGCGCTGCACGTCGAAGATGCGGATGCGCGACGGGTCCATGGCGGTCATGACGCACCGCCGCGCAACTGGTCGCTCATGGCGATCACAGCGATGGCCAGCTGCTGCAGCTGGGCGTTCACCGGCTGGCGGGTATCAAGGCCGCCGGCAACGCGATGGGCGGTCAGTATCGCGGACGCCACGTCCACCGGTGGTGACGCCTGTGCGACTCCATCCGGCCGGATGGTGACCAGAACCGGAACGGAGGCCTGCCCCTCGCTGGCACCCTCCGGCTGGCAATAGGTCAGCAGCCGGGCGTTCTCCAGCAGCCGGTAGCTGACGACGCGGCCCCAGCTCTTGCTGCCGAGCTGCACGCGCATACCGAGCGGGCTGGTGTCCATCTGGACGGCTCCAGGGCTGTGTGCGGCGGCGCTCATGCTGCGTCTCCGCCGTCCGTGGCCATGGGCCAGGTCGGATAGTGGATGACCGCAGACCGGCCGGGGAAGTCGATGACGATCAACTCGCCAGTACCGTCTTCGGCCGGGCGGCCGGGCAGACCCTTCAGCGCCAGGTCGGCGGCAGCGCCCCATATGACCTGGGCGAGGAAGGACACGCCGCTGGGGGTAAGCCTCTGCCAATCGCCGCGACGGACACGCCCCTCAAGGCCTCCGGCCATGCGCCGCAGATCACCGGCGGCACTTGGCGACACGCCGTCCACCTGGCCGGCCACGTCCTGCAGGATGGCCGCGATCTGCTCCTCCTGCTGGCGCACGGGCGCACCGCCGTCATGCAGCATCTGGTCGATGCCCCAGGCCAGCGCGATCAGCCGGCCGGTCGGATAACTCTGTGTGTGATCAACTGGCATCGTTCTCCTCCTCGATGCGGCTGTGGGGACAACGCGGCCGGCCAATGCCCCGGCAGGCCCGCCACAAGGCAGGGCGGCCGGGCTGGGTGGCCCGCAATGGCTGGCGTTGTTCGGTGATGCAGCGGGCGCGGCTGATCTCGCCCAGGATTGGGCATTCGACGACCAGGCCGGCGAAGGCGCCCAGCACGGCCTGTTCGACCGCGCGCAGATCGCCCTTGTACTTTCCGGCCAGCACCTGGCTGACCGCGCTGGCGCTGTAACCAAGCGCCTGCGCGACCTTCGACTGGCTGGTGCGGTCGGCCTCGCGGGCCAGCGTCTCGATCCAGGCCGGGATGCTTTCGCCCCAGGCGGCACGGGCGCGGTCGATGGCAGCGGCGTTCATGCGTCACCGCCATTCTGCAGCGCGATCTCCTCGCTGGTGTTCGGGTCGTAGATCGTGCCGTAGCGCGCGCTCCAGCTCGGCGCCTGCGGCCCGGTATCGCGGACCAGCAGATAACGGGCGGGCGTCGGCCGCCGCAGTACGTGGACATAGCCGGCTTGGGCGAGGATCGAGAGATAGGCCTGCACCGCCGTCTCCGGCCGCTTCTCGGCCTTGGCAGCCAGCTCGACAATGTCTGCCAGCGTGCCCTTGCGGATTTTGCGCAGCACCCACCAGGTGCGGCCGCGCAGGCCACTTGCCGATGTCAGGCGGCGGCCCTGCGGCACACCTTTGCGCGGCCCGCTGCTGACCTCTGCGTCGCCCTGCCGCGCGGCATCCGTGGCGCGGTAGCAGGCGCGGCGTGGTGTGGTGGCCAAGCCGTTGCGGGTCAGCACGTCCAGCGAGTGCTTGACCTGCTTTGACGACAGGCCGGTGCTGGAGACGATCTGCGATGGCGTCACGCAATCGCCGGTCGCGATGATCTCCCGCAGCACCAGTTCCGCTGTCCGCGCCATTATGCGGCCCTCCGACGGAACACCGGGGCGTCATGGCAGAGCGGCAGGGCCGCCAGATCGGCGGCCGTCATCGGCCGGCCAAGCCTGCGCCCGGCGCGCTCGACCACAGCCAACGCCTTGATGACCTCGCGAATGCGGCCGTCAGCGGCCTTATGGATGGCTGCGACGGCATCCTCGGCAAGGTCGATGTCGATCAGCTCGTTGGCGCAGAGCCGCACGTCGTCGAGCGTCGCCGGCTGGAACTCGATCACGCTGCTGATCCGCGACCAGAGCTGCGGCTGCAGCTTCAGCTTGCCGGCGACATACTCCCGGCCCAGCAGGATCAGCGGCACCTCGACCATGTCGGTCAGGTCGCGCAGCGTCTCCAGCACCGTGATGTCGCGCAGCGTATGCTCGATCTCGTCCACCACGATGGGGCGCGGTTCCTTCGCCAGGATCGTCAGTGCCTGGCCGAAGAGCCTTTCCGTGGTGTTGCCGGGCTGGGTGCCGCCCAGCTCCGCCACCAGGTCACGCATCATCCAGTGCGGGGTGGTTGCGGCTTTTGTGCGCAGGAAGACCGCGTTCTCGGATGCGCCATACCACTGGCCTGTCTTGCTCTTGCCGTGCCCGGCATCGCCGGTCACCAGCATCAGGCAGGCTTCCGGCGCACCCCGATGCTCGACCGCATCGACACCGCCCAGGAACCGCCTGACATTGCTCGTCTGTACAAATCGCGCGCGCATTTCTCCTCCTTTGCTCGCGTCAAGCCGTTTGTTTCGTGATCTCCCCACCGGTCGTGGGCATCTGCTCGGCCAGGGTTTCCACCAGCTGGCGGAAGCTCCGGCGGGCGAGCATTTCGGTAAGCGCCTGGCGCTGCTTCGGTGTGCCGCGCGCCTCGTCCTCAAGCATCCAGAGCGCCCAGGCCAAATCCTCGGTCTGCGCCAGTGAGAGGCCGGTAGGCACATAGCGGCGGTGGCCGGCATAGGCCGGCTCGGATGCAGTCGATTGAACGGGGTTTGAAGCGGGTGTAATGGCCGGCGCGCTGTCGCTGCTGGAAGTGCTGCCGGCACGGCTTTCGATATCGTGGAAGCGCTTGGCCGCAGCCTCTTCCATGTCCGGCGTGAGATCGCGGATAACGATGGGGTCTGCCGGCGCCTGGCGCTCTGGCCCGGCGGCATTGGCGGCGGCTTCCAGCGCCGGTGTCGTGTAGGCGATGGGACCGGCGGGTGCGGTGCCCAGGAGTGCTGCCGCCATGTGGTGCGGCTGGAACTGCTTGCCGGCGCGAAGCAGCTCTGCCCGGCGTTCCTTTACCCAGGCCTTCTGCGCGGTCTTCGCCTGCACGGCGATCTGGCGGCGGTCGAGACCCAGCCGATCCGGGTCGATTGCCACGCAGACAAACTCCCAGGGCTCGGCGCGATAGACGTAGATGCGCCCCATATCCTCGGGGTCCAGTCGGATATCGAAGCGCTCGCCGGTGCCGACCCAGGGGATCAGGGCATCCGACCAGAACCAGGTGCCTTCGACCTTGATGCCCTTCTTGGTGACGGCGCGCTGGCCATCACCGGCCGGCGCAGGGGCCAGCAGCAGGTCAAGCGCGCGCTCATTGCCGATGCGTGGCAGGTCGCCCGTGTAGTGGGCCAGCTTCTCGGCAGGGCTTCGGCCTTCCAGCCCGCCATGCGGCCGGTGTTCGTACTGTGTGCCGGCCCAATAGTCGCAAACCTCCTGCAGCTCTTCGCCAGTCATGGAGACCTGCAGCAGCTTCTCCGGCGATTCGCCGAGGCGCTGCGCGAAGCTCCGGCGGCCCTCGATCTTCTTCCGGTCGGCGACCGAGTGGCCGACGAAGCCGGGCAGCATCGGCATCAGGTCGTGCTGCAGGAAGCCGATATGCCGCTCGACGAAGGCCTTACGCTCCGGGCTGAACGGTGGCGCGGCGTCGTGCCTGATCTGCAGCAGGGCCAGCGCGCGGCGCATGATGGCGCTGGTGAAGTCGCTGCCCTGGTCAGTGCGGATCGTCTCCGGCACGCCCCAGGCCAGGATGGCGCGGCGTATCAGCAGCAGTGCCGCTTCGGTGCGCGGCGTCCGGCTGATATAGACCAGCAGCCGGCGGGTATAGACGTCGATGGCGACATAGATCGACCAGCGCCCATCGACGCAGATCATGTCGGCCGGGCTGGCGTCGATCTCCCACAGTTGATTCGGGCGGACGATGCCCTCCGACGCGCTGCCGACCGCGACCATATGGTGATTCTTCCAGCCGTCCGGGTCGCTGACAGCGGCCAGCGCCTGGCTGTTCTGCTGCCGCCAGGCCGCTATCTCCCGCTGGATTTGCCGCAGCGAGGGCAAGGGCCGCTCTTCCGGCTGGCCGTCGATCTCGATCTGGATGGTCTCGCCGAAGCGCTGGCGCAGCTGGTCGCGCACCGTGCCGGCGGAAAGCATTGGCTGCTGCGCCAGGATGCCGCCCAGCGCGGCCTTGACCTCACTGGCCAGGCCGAGTGTGCTGCGCCCTGCCTGCCCTTTGTAGCGGCCGGCCAGCTGGTTGATGTTCCCTTCCTCGCGCCGGGCAATCCAGCGCCGCAGGGAGGCGAAGCTGATCGTGCGCTCGGTGTCGCGCACCCAGCCTTCAACGGCGATTTCAGTGGCGTTGTACAGTCCGACGAACTTGTGCTGGGCCTGCACCAGACCAAGCCCGCAGGGCGGCCAGAAGGCATCCCAGGCGGCGAGGATTGCCAGCTTGGCATCCAGCCGCAGCTGGCCCTTGCCGGTCAGATAGCGCGGGTCCGGGCGGGCTGCTTTCGCGGGCGCCGGGGCCGGCAGGGCGGGCGCCTGCTTTGCAGCTTCTGCAGCGGCGCGTGCAGCCAGCACCTCTCGCGCTGGCTGAGGCAGGCTGGAGACGTGATACTCAATTCCACCGCCAGATGCCTTGCGCTCTCGGCTCCGCCAGTTTTCACGCTTAGCGCGCGAGGCGATATTCTGTCTTGTGCCCGGCAAACCCGGCAGCGCCAGGCGCGCCAGCTCGGCGGCTGTGAACCATTCCGCCTTCATCGGCCGGCCTCCCGGCGCAACCGACGTGACAGGTCCGCCAGCTCCTCCGCGCGCTCCGCCGCCATTGTCGCCTCGACGATCTTCAGGTAGCGGCGGTCTACCACCGCCCATCCGAACTGGTCGGCCAGCAGGCTCAGCAGCCGCCGGTCGCCCGTCGCGTGGACCAGGGCCAGATAGCGCGGCACGTTGATCTTGTGGGTTTCGCGGGCCTCGCTCGCATAGGCGTCGAGCATGTTCTTGCTGATCGGCTGACCGAGAAAGCGGCCCATTTCGTCGGCGATCTCTTCACGGCTCTTTTCCGATTCCGCCATGACCAGGCTGATGCCCTTCGCGATAGCCGCGTCCAGCGTGGCCGCTCGCACGTCGTCGAAGGTGAACCGCTGCTCCAGGGCCGGCGGCTCCCAGGCGAACAGGTCCAGCGTGCGGGCGTCCTTCGCCTTCATGCCACCGCCCCCGAAAAAAGGCGGCCGGACGCCGAAGCTACGGACGAAGCGCCCGGCCAGTCAGGGAGGAGAACGGATCGCGGAATTGCGGGCCGGACAGTTGTCGAAGGGGCATCAAAGACAACCGCCCGGCCTTGCCCTACACTCGGAGCTTCCACACAGCCGAGGAGGGATTCGATGGACCTTATGCCTGTTTTGGAAGCGATGAGGGCTGAAATGGACGGTGCTGCCGCGCGGACCTTGGCGCACAAGCTGCTGATCAATCGGCTTATCGCAATGGTCGTTCTGGATACGAACGATCCGATCTCGACTATAGAAGCCCTGGAACAGGATATGGCCGCAGATTTACAAGCGCTCATCCTGGGTGAAGACGACGCCACCGCCATGATGCTTCGGTCAAAGGCGCGAGACGAAATCATCGCCGCCTGCCGTGTAGTTCACGCCGGGATTTCAGAACACTTGCGGCAAGGCCCGAAGCGTCCGCCTTCAACGTGAAGCGAGCTGGCAACTGGCCTAGTGGCCGCTCCTCTCGATAGGTCTCCACCCCAGCCGCCCGCAGGCACGCCCTGGCGATGGAAACCAGCAGCCGCTGGCGGAGGCGCATGGCGCTGTTCATGCCGCCTCTCCTGTTTTGACATTGTCGGGGTTGGCCCGCGTGTTACGCTCCGGGGATCGTGTCCGGTGCAGTCGCCGGCCGGTGGTGTCGAAGCGCTCGGGGAACAGCTCCTGCGCGGTCAGGCCAATCGCCTCGGCGATGATTTCCTCAAGGTGCGAGGAGGGCATCAGCAGGGCATTACTGATGGCCTGGCGGGACACGCCGGAATCGCGGGCGAGCGAGCCGAAGCTCAGGCCCCGGATGCGAAGCTGATAGACGACCCAGGCCCGCCGGATGGCGGGTTCTTTCGGGATGTCAACGGTTGATGATGTGATGGACATGACATGAAGATAATCACAAACGTACGAAATGAGAACCGGAAAACGTACGTTCATGCTGATTTTTTGAACATCAGCACGCGAAGAGCATTTAATATATTGTTTTTAATAGATTTAATCCGTTCTTCGTACACCTGCAATCAGGATGCACCTAGCCATGCACCCTGATCAAAACAGCATGAACGTACGATCTGATGATGGCTTCACCGCACGGATGGACGAGCTGGTCCGCAAATCCGGCAGTATTTCCCGGCTAGCAGACGCAGCTGGATTATCGGAGGGGGTTATCCGTAAGTATTTGCGCGGGGCCTCAGACCCTTCTCGCGAACGGCTTGTCGCCCTTGCTCGCGCAGTTGATGTAAGCCTAAAGTGGCTTGCAACTGGGGAGGGCCAAATGCTTGAAAGCCAAACTGCGCAGAAGCAGATGATCACGGCGACAGCCGAGCTGGATGGCTACGTCCAGGTTCCGCGCTACGAAGTGCGGGCATCCGCCGGGGCGGGCGCGCTCGTTCATTCCGAGCAGATCGTTGATTACATTGCGTTTCGTGAGGATTGGGTACGCCGCACGCTGCGGCGAAGCCCGCGCGATATCTGCGTGATCGAAGCCCAGGGCGATTCGATGGAGCCGACGATCAGCAACGGCGATCTGCTGATCGTGGACATGTCGATTGGCACGATCCGCGACGCCGCGATCTATGTGATCAGCTGGCGCGGCGTGCTCCTGGTGAAGCGCATTTCGCCGAAGCTGACCGGCGAGCTGCTGATCTTCTCCGACAACCCGCGCTATTCAGGGGACACGCTGACCGCCGACCAGGCCGCCGAGCTGCACGTCATCGGCCATGTCATCTGGCACGGCGGGCTTTTCTAGGGAGGTTGCGATGGAAGGGTCCGGTCATCCCGATTCCGTGCTGCACGGCGAGAAGAACCGAAAGCGACGTGAGCGGGAAAACAGCCCTTGGTATCAGAAGGGTAAGAAAGGCTTCTGGCCGCTCATCATCGTACTGGCAGTGGTTGGACTTTATGCTGGGAACAGCAGGGATAATAAGCTTCCGCGCGTCGATCCCGCGAAGGTCGATCCTGCCAGGGAAGAAGCCCGCCTGGAACAGGTGCGCCGCGACCTGGCGGCGAAGGAGCAGTACGCAGCGGACACAGCGGCTCTGGAAGCCGCGAAGCCGGACATCCTAAAGGCCGTCATGGGCATGCAGCTCGTGAAGGATGCCGCCTGGGCGCAGAGCGGCTTTCTCTACGTCGGCGTCATCGACAACGGCAAATCCCGCGACATGCTAGCCTGGCAGGCCTGCAACAATGTCCTGAACCACTACCAGGGCAGCAGGGAGGTGACGGTGGTTGTGGTCGACATCGCCAAGATGCTGGCCCGGGGCAGCTTCGACGAGATCGGCAGGGCTTACTGCAAGTGATCAAATCAGGCGTCGCGACACTTTCAGTTTCATGTCGCGCGCCAATTTTTTGAGGGTGACCTAAACACCCGTTCAAACCCGCAGGAAACCGCGGCCCGTCCCACATTATGCCGGGTTGTCCCGCCTTATCCCGGATTACTCAAACCATCTGTCGGGTTACAGTCACCCCCGGTCTTGTACCGGGGGTCCATGTCTCCGCTCGCTGGATAGCGGTCGAGAAAGCTGAACCCTGGATTCCCGGGACAAGCCCGGGAATGACGGTTTGGAGTAGGGCGGCCTACGCCCCCGCCAGACCTTTCAGCCGGTAGAGCGCGTCAAGCGCTTGGCGCGGCGTCAGCTCGTCTGGATTGATGTCGGCCAGCGCCGCCTCGGCGGGTGAGGGGCCGGTCGGCTGTGCCGGCGCCGCAACCGGGCGCTGCACCATGGCGGCGAAGAGCGGCAGATCCTCGGAAATGCGGGCCGAGGTCGCGCCTGTCTCGCCTTCCTCCAGCTTCTTCAGCACGGATTCGGCGCGCGCCACCACCGGGGCCGGCAGCCCGGCCAGCTTGGCGACATGGATGCCGTAGGAGCGGTCGGCAGCGCCTGCCGCGACCTCGTGCAGGAAGACGATCTCGTCCTGCCATTCCTTCACCCGCATGGTGTGGCAGGCGAGGTTTTCCAGCTTCTCGGCCAGCTGCGTCAGCTCGTGATAATGGGTGGCGAACAGCGTGCGGCAGCGGTTCACCGCATGCAGATGCTCGACCGTTGCCCAGGCGATGGAGAGCCCGTCATAGGTCGCCGTGCCGCGGCCGATCTCGTCCAGAATGACCAGCGAGCGCGGACCGGCCTGGTTCAGGATCGCCGCCGTCTCCACCATCTCCACCATGAAGGTGGAGCGCCCGCGCGCCAGATCGTCCGCCGCACCGACGCGGCTGAACAGCCGGTCCACCACGCCGATCCGCGCGCTTCCTGCCGGCACAAAGCCGCCGATCTGCGCCAGAATGGCGATCAGCGCGTTCTGCCGCAGGAAGGTCGATTTGCCGGCCATGTTCGGGCCGGTCAGCAGCCACAGCCGCTTTCCGCCCTCCAGCACGCAATCATTGCCGACGAAACGCTCGCCCGCCGCCTGCAGGGCTGCCTCCACCACCGGATGGCGGCCACCGGCGATGGCGAATTCCGTGCCCTCGGTCGTTTCCGGGCGGACATAGCGGTTGTCCGTCGCCAGCTCGGCCAGCGCCGAGGCAACATCCAGCCGGGCGATGGCATTGGCAGCCAGCGCGATGGCATCGGCATGGGCCGTCACCTCGCCGACCAGATCGCGGAACAGCGCCAGCTCCACTGCCAGCGCCTTGTCGGCGGCGCTGGAGAGTTTCTGTTCCAGCTCGCCCAGCTCCACCGTGGTGAAGCGCACCGCGCTGGCCATGGTCTGGCGGTGGATGAAATCCTCATGCGCCAGCAGCTTGTCGCCGTGACTGGTCGAGACCTCGATGAAATAGCCCAGCACGTTGTTGTGCTTGATCTTCAGGCTGGAAACGCCGGTTTCCTGCTGGTAGCGCGCCTGCAGCCCGGCGATCAGCCGCCGGCTTTCGTCGCGCAGCATGCGCAGCTGGTCCAGTTCCGGCGCATAGCCTGGCGCAATGAAGCCGCCATCGCGGGTCAGCACCGGCAGGTCCGGCGCCAGAGCGCGGCCGAGCCGGTCCACCAGCGCGCCATGCCGGCCAAGATCGTCGAGCGCCTGGGAAATCCCCTTCGGCAGCGGCGCCAGCGAGGGCGCGCCGGCCAGATCGCGTAGCACCGCACTTTCCGCCAGCGCGTCGCGGATCGCCGCCAGGTCGCGCGGGCCGCCGCGATCCAGCGTCAGCCGGGTCAGCGCGCGCTCCACATCCGGGCAGCGCCTCAGCGTCTCGCGCAGCTTCCCGCGCAAGCCCTCCTGATCGAAGAAGAACTGCACCCGGTCCAGCCGGTCCTCGATGGCCGGCACGTCGGTCAGCGGTGCCGACAGCCAGGCCGCCAGCAGCCGCGCGCCGGCCCCCGTCACCGTACGGTCGATGACGGAGAGCAGGCTGCCCTTGCGCTCCCCCGTCTGGGTGCGGGTCAGCTCCAGCGAGCGGCGTGTGGCGGCATCGATCTCCATGACCGCGCCGGCCTGCAGGCGGCGCGGGGCGGAGAGGCGGGGCAGCTTACCCTTCTGCGTCAGCTCGACATAGTCCACCAGCGCGCCGGCAGCGGCCAGTTCCGCCCGCTCGAAGCTGCCGAAACTGTCCAGCGCCTGCACCTCGTACAGCGCCATCAGCCGCTTCTCGCCGGCCACGCTGTCGAAGCGGGAACCGGGCTGCGGCGTCATCACCTGCTTCCAGTCGGCGAAGGCCTCGAACAGCGCCTCGCGCTGCAGCAGCCGGTCGGGCAGCAGCAATTCCTGCGGATCGAGCCGGGCGAGCACAGCGGCCACCGACTTCTCCTCCAGCGGCTGCACCTGGAACTCGCCGGTGGACATATCGACCCAGGCGATGCCCAGCTTGCCCTGCGCATCGGCCAGGCAGACCAGATGGTTGTGCCGGCGCGCATCCAGCAGCGTGTCCTCGGTCACCGTGCCCGGCGTGACGATGCGCACCACTTCGCGCCGCACCAGCGACTTGCCGCCACGCTTCTTCGCTTCCGCCGGGTCCTCCACCTGCTCGCAGATCGCTACCTTGTAGCCCTGCCGGACAAGGCGGGAGAGATAGGCGTCATAGGCATGCACCGGCACGCCGCACATCGGCACGTCCTGGCCGGCCTGCTGACCGCGCTTGGTCAGCGTGATGTCCAGCGCGGCGGCGGCGGTGACCGCATCGTCCAGGAACAGCTCGTAGAAATCGCCCATGCGATAGAACAGCAGGCAGTCCGGGTGTGCCCGCTTGGTCTCGATGTAATGCGCCAGCATCGGCGTCGTGGCGGCCGGCTCCTGGGGAGTTTCCGGAGAAATATCTGTCTGGGCGTTCAAGGCGGCATCGCACGGGTTTCGGTGACGGTGGCCGACCATAGCATTTCGCGTCCGCTGCCCGGAAGGCCGCAAGCCCCTCCCCATGCGCCTCCCCAGGCCGCTCTGGTGAAAGAGCCACTGGTAATGCCACTTTCGCCCAAGTAGCTTAAAAGGCGAAAAAGAAAGGCGCCCCGACCGGCGCCGGAGGAAACCCAAGGATTCCGTCAATGGACAGCACCGAGAATACGAACAAGCGCATCACCGACGAGGAGGCGCTGGCCTTCCATTCAGCCGGCAGGCCAGGCAAGATCTCGATTGCCCCGACCAAGCCGCTGACCACCCAGCGCGACCTGTCGCTGGCCTATTCGCCCGGCGTCGCCGTGCCCTGCCTGCATATCGAGAAAGACCCGCGCCTAGCCTATGAATACACCTCCAAGGGCAACCTTGTGGCGGTGATCTCGAACGGGACGGCGGTACTGGGGCTGGGCGATATCGGCGCGCTGGCCTCCAAGCCGGTGATGGAAGGCAAGGCGGTACTGTTCAAGCGCTTCGCCGACGTCGATTCCATCGACCTTGAGGTTGATACCAAGGATGTCGAGGAATTCATCAACGCGGTCCGCTTCCTGTCGCCCAGCTTCGGCGGCATCAATCTGGAGGATATCCGCGCGCCGGAATGCTTCATCATCGAGCAGCGCCTGCGCGAGGAGATGGACATCCCCGTCTTCCATGACGACCAGCACGGCACAGCCATCATCGCGGCGGCCGGCATCATCAATGCGCTGCACCTGACCGGCCGCGACATCAAGAAGAGCCGCATGGTCATCAACGGCGCCGGCGCGGCGGGCATCGCCTGCGCCGAGCTGGTGAAGGCCATGGGCATGCCGCATGACAATGTCATCCTTTGCGACACCAAGGGGGTCATCTACAAGGGCCGCAGCGCCGGCATGAACCAGTGGAAATCGGCCCATGCGGCGGAGACCAAGGCACGCACCCTGACCGAGGCGCTGGAAGGCTCCGACGTGTTCTTCGGCCTGTCGGCCAAGGGCGCCGTCACTCAGGACATGGTGAAGAAGATGGCGGACAAGCCGATCATCTTCGCCATGGCCAACCCGGACCCGGAGATCACGCCAGAGGAGGTGAGGGAAGTGCGGCCTGACGCCATCGTCGCCACCGGTCGGTCGGACTATCCGAACCAGGTGAACAACGTGCTGGGCTTCCCCTACATCTTCCGCGGCGCGCTGGACGTGCAGGCGAGCGAGATCAACGACCAGATGAAGATTGCCGCCGCCGAGGCCATTGCTGCATTGGCCCGCGAGGACGTGCCGGACGAGGTGGACCAGGCCTATTCCGGCCGCCGGCTGCGCTATGGGCCGGAATACATCATCCCGGCGCCGTTCGATCCGCGCCTGATCGTCGCCGTCTCCTCGGCGGTCGCCCGTGCCGCGATGGATACCGGCGTCGCGCGCAAGCCGATCGAGGACATGCGCGCCTACCGCAACGAGCTGTCCGCCCGTCTCGACCCGACGGCGGCAAGCCTGCAGCGCATCTTCGACAGGGTGGCGGCGAATCCGAAGCGCGTGGTCTTCGCCGAGGGCGAGGAGGAGCAGACGATCCGCGCCGCCGTGCTGTTCAAGAATGCCGGCTATGGCACGCCGGTGCTGGTCGGCCGTGAGGACCGGGTGCGCGCCACCATGGCGCAGATCGGCCTCAGCGATCCGGGCGGCATCGAGGTGCACAATGCGCGGCTGTCCACCAACAACAAGAAATATACCGAGTTCCTCTACAAGCGCACGCAGCGCAAGGGCGCGCTGTACCGCGACTGCCAGCGGCTGGTGAACCAGGACCGCAACGTCTTCGCCGCCTGCATGGTAGCCAGCGGCGATGCCGATGCGATGGTGACCGGCCTGACGCGCAGCCTTGCCGTGTGCCTAGACGACATCACCAGGGTGATCGACCCGCAGCAGGGCAAGCGCCTGTTCGCGCTGGCCATGGTGATTGCGGCCAACCGCACCGTGTTCATCGCCGACACCTCGGTGCATGAGCTGCCGAGCGCTGAGGAGCTGGCCGATATCGCCGTGCAGACCGCCGCCAAGGCCCGCGCCCTGGGCCACGAGCCGAGGGTGGCGCTGCTGTCCTTCTCCAATTTCGGCAATCCGAACCGGGAGAAGGCACAGCGTATCCGCGAGGCGGTGGAGATCCTCGACCGGCGCAATGTCGATTTCGAGTATGACGGCGAAATGTCCGCCGATGTGGCACTGAACCCGGAGCTGCACAAGCTCTACCCGTTCTGCCGCCTGACCGGGGCCGCCAACATCCTGATCATGCCGGCCCTGCATTCGGCCAACATCTCCTACAAGCTGATGCAGGAGCTGTCGGGCGCCTCGGTCATCGGTCCACTGCTGATCGGGCTGGAGAAGCCGGCGCAAATCGTACAGATGGGCGCCACCGTTTCCGACATCGTGAACGCGGCGGCCCTGGCGGCGCACGACGCCGTACGCTGACCTTACTCC
Organism: Oceanibaculum indicum P24; assembly: GCF_000299935.1. Lineage (NCBI taxonomy): Bacteria > Pseudomonadati > Pseudomonadota > Alphaproteobacteria > Rhodospirillales > Oceanibaculaceae > Oceanibaculum > Oceanibaculum indicum. The sequence continues at coordinate 199,279 of NZ_AMRL01000002.1, forward strand.
AGCCAGGCTGAATCAACTCAAAAAGGGCAAGGGGTTGTGAGACCTCTTGCCCTTTTCTGTTTTTCCGACTTAGGCTGCACGCATAAAAACTAATGACTAATGATCGTACGGCCAGATTCAACTGCGCCTCGAAAAAGGGAAAGGGAGGAAACCAAAATGAAAAGACTCGTATTGTCTCTTGCCGCCGCCGCCATAGTTGGCGCCGCTGGTCTCGGTGCTGCCCAGGCTGCCGAGAAGCTGAAATTCGCCCATGTCTATGAGACCACCGAGCCCTATCACAAGCGGGCGCTGGAAGCGGCCGAGGAAATCAAGAAGCAGACCAATGGCCGCTACGAGATCGAGGTCTTCCCGGCCTCGTCGCTCGGCAAGGAATCCGACATCAATGAGGGCCTCGGCCTCGGCACGGTGGACATCATCTATACCGGCGCCCTGTTCGCCGGTCGCTTCTATGGGCCAATCGCGATTTCCGGAGCCCCCTTCATGTTCCGCGATCTCGATCACTGGAAGTCCTACGCCGCCAGCGACCTGTTCGGTGAGCTGTCCGCGGGCTATCGCAAGAAGACCGGCCATCAGGTGCTGGCACTGACCTATTACGGCCAGCGCCATGTCACCTCGAACAAGCCGATCCTGAAGCCCGAGGACATGAAGAATCTGAAGATCCGCGTGCCGGACGCGCCGCTCTACCGGATGTTCCCGGAAGCGGTCGGCGCCAACCCGACGCCAATTGCCTTCGCCGAGGTCTATCTCGCCCTGCAGCAGGGCGTGGCCGACGCGCAGGAGAACCCGCTGCCGACCATCCAGGCCAAGAAGTTCTATGAGGTGCAGAAGCACATCAACCTGACCGGCCATATCACCGACGCCCTGCTGACCATCGTCAGCGGCATGCGCTGGGACGGCATGAAGCCGGAGGATCAGAAGATCTTCGCCAGCGTGCTGAAGGAGGCTGCCGCCAAGGCGACCGCCGATATCGTCGAGTCGGAGCAGAAGCTGGCCGACTGGTTCGTGAAGGAAGGCGTCACCGTGAACAAGGTGGATCGCGGCCCGTTCCGCGAGGCCGTGGTGAAGCTGCATAACGGCCCGTCCGCGACCTGGGACAAGGCGACCTACGACAAGCTGCAGGCGCTGAAGTAAGCGACCCGCGACGCCGGTCCGCCCCACCCAGACACGGAAGCCTTGCAATGAGCGACGATTCCGCGAAAACCCAGCTGTTTCCCGAGGACGAACCCGATTCGGCGGTCGATCTTTCCGACTTCCGGCCGGAAGATATCCTCAACCTGCTGGTGTTCTGGGCGCTGGCCGGCGTCGTGTTCCTGCAGTTCTTCACGCGTTACGCGCTGAACAATTCCATCGGCTGGACCGAGGAAATCGCCCGCTATCTGCTGATTGGCGTCGGTTTCCTCGGCTCCATCATCGCGACGCGCAAGAACACCCATATCGCGGTGCAGTTCTTCTACCGCTACCTGTCGGTCAATGTCGGACGGGGGCTGTCCACGCTGGTCGATCTCGGCAACATCGCCTTCTATGCCGCCGCCACCTGGATTTGCATCAAGCTGGCGATGCGCACGCGGCAGTACATGGCCGTGGTCGATCTGCCGAAATCCATCGTCTACTGGGTCGTGGTGGCCGGTTTCGCCGGCATGACGATCTATTCCGTCCTCGTCGCGCTGAAGCACTGGCGCCAGGGCTATAGCGACCTGACCCGGCCGACCGGCGACATCAAGACGACGGACTGACGCCCGCTTCTCCTTATTTTCCCCTCAGTCGGAGGCTGCGACCGTGCTGCTGACCCTGCTGTTCGTGATGTTGTTCGGCATGCTCGTGATGGGCGTTCCTGTCGCCATCGCCCTGTCCGCCTCCTCGCTGATCTATATCCTGCTGGCGGGGACCGTGCCGGACGTGGTGGTGCTGCACCGGATGGTGAATGGCGTGGACAGTTTCCCGCTGCTGGCCATTCCGTTCTTCATCCTGGCCGGCAATCTGATGAATTCCGCCGGCATCACCAACCGGATCTTCGACTTCGCCAAGGCCTGTGTTGGCTGGGCGCGCGGCGGCCTTGGCCATGTGAATATCGGCGCCAGCGTGATCTTCGCCGGCATGTCCGGTGCGGCAGTGGCCGATGCCGGCGGCCTTGGCACCATCGAGATCAAGGCGATGCGCGATGCCGGCTATGATGATGAATTCGCGGTCGGCGTCACCGCAGCCTCCTCCACCATCGGGCCGATCATCCCGCCCTCGCTGCCCATCGTGATCTATGGCGTGATGGCGAATGCCTCTATTGGTCAGCTGTTCGCCGCCGGCTTCATCCCCGGCCTGATGATGGCCGGGGCGCTGGCGGTCATGGTGTTCTGGTACTCGCACAAGCGCGGCTATCCGCGCGATTCGGCGTTCTCCGCACGGCGCCTGGTGATGAGCTTCTTCTATGCCATCCCCTCGCTGATGACGCCGGTCATCATCATCGGCGGCATCCTGTTCGGTCTGTTCACCCCGACCGAAGCCGCCATCGCCGCCGTGTTCTATGCGCTGCTGCTGGGGGTGCTGGTCTATCGCACGCTGGGCTGGCGGCGCATCGTGCGGGTCACCATGGACACGGTCGAGACCACGGCGATCATCCTGCTGATCGTTGCCGGCGCTTCCATCTTCTCCTGGATCCTGACCAGCACGCGGGCGACCGAGCATTTCGCCGATATCGTCCTGCATGTCACCGAAAATCCGATCCTGATCCTGCTGCTGATCAACCTGATCCTGATCGTCGTCGGCTGCTTCATGGAGACCATCGCCGCCATCACCATCCTGGTGCCGGTGCTGCTGCCGGTGGTGGAGAAGCTGGGCATCGACCCGGTGCATTTCGGCGTCGTCATGGTGCTGAACCTGATGATCGGCTTGCTGACGCCGCCGGTCGGCATGGTGCTCTATGTGCTGTCGCGGGTATCTGGCGTATCCTTCGAGCGATGCGTGGCCGCGACGGCGCCGTTCCTGATCCCGCTTGTAACGGTGCTGCTGCTGATCACCTTCATACCGCAGCTCTCATTGTGGCTGCCGACCCTGATCTATCGCTAATCCCCCTGCGCTGGGGGCGCCCTGTAGGAGGGGCATGAGCCAATGTCCGGAACCGAGAGCCTCAGCATCCGCCTGCATCCGGCGGACAATGTCGTGGTTGCCCGCCTGGCGCTGATGCCGGGCACCGCCCTGCCGGCGGAGAAACTGACGGTCAACGGCTCCATCCCCGCCGGCCACAAGGTGGCCACAGCGCCGATCCGGGCCGGCGAGCCGATCCGCAAATACGACCAGATCATCGGCTTCGCGACCGACGACATCGCGATCGGCGATCACGTCCATGTGCAGAATGTCGAGATGCGCGATTTCGAGCGCGACTATGCCTTTTCCAGTGCCGCGAAGCCAACCGCCTATGTACCGGAGGCGGAGCGCGCGACCTTCCAGGGCTTCCTGCGCCCGACCGGAATGGCCGGCACCCGCAACTATATCGGCATCCTGACCTCGGTGAACTGCTCGGCCACGGTGGCGAAATACATCGCCGCCGCGATCACGCCGGACATTCTGGCGCAGTACCCGAATGTCGATGGGGTGGTGGCGCTGGTGCATTCCACCGGCTGCGGCATGGCAGATTCGGGGGAGGGCTACGCCAATCTGCAGCGCACCTTGTGGGGCCATGCCCGGCACCCGAACTTCGCCGGCATACTGATGGTCGGCCTCGGCTGCGAGGTCAATCAGATCGACTTCCTGCTGGAGGCCTACGGGCTGGAGCGCGGCCCGCGCTTCCAGACCATGACGATCCAGGACATTGGCGGCACCCGCAAGACCGTGGACCGCGGCGTCGAGATCGTGAAATCCATGCTGCCGGCCGCGAACGAGGCGCGCCGCACCAGCGTGCCGGCCAGCCACCTGACGCTGGCGCTGCAATGCGGCGGTTCCGACGCCTATTCCGGCATTACCGCCAACCCGGCGCTGGGCGCGGCCGCTGACCTGCTGGTCCGGCATGGCGGCACGGCGATCCTCTCTGAAACGCCGGAAATCTATGGCGCCGAGCATCTGCTGACCCGGCGCGCCATCGACCGCAAGACCGGCGAGAAGCTGATCGAGCGCATCCGCTGGTGGGAGGAATACACCAGCCGCAATGGCGGGGAGATGAATAACAACCCCTCGCCCGGCAACAAGGCCGGCGGCCTGACCACCATCCTGGAAAAGTCGCTGGGTGCCGCTGCCAAGGGCGGCACGACAAACCTGACCGGCGTGTTCAAATATGCCGAACCGATCAACACCAAGGGCTTCGTGTTCATGGATTCGCCGGGCTATGACCCCTGTTCGGTGACCGGGCAGGTGGCCAGCGGCGCCAACATCGTGTGCTTCACCACCGGGCGCGGCTCGGTGTTCGGCAACAAGCCCTCGCCCTCGCTGAAGCTTGCCACCAACTCCGCCATGTACCGCAAGCTGGAGGAGGATATGGATGTGAATTGCGGCGCCGTGCTGGATGAGGGCATCTCGATCCAGGATATGGGCCAGCGCATCTTCGACCTCATCCTGCGCGTGGCCTCTGGCGAGAAATCCAAGAGCGAGGCCCAGGGTTTCGGCGATGCGGAATTCATCCCCTGGCAGGTTGGCGCCGTAATGTAACGATATGGCGGTTGACCGGCGGCATCCCTGCCGGCCTATGCTGTAGGTTCCGTTAAGCCTTCCGCCAGCCCGAGGCCCCCATGCCCGCAACCCGACTGTCGCGCTCCGCGATCGTCAAGACCAGCCTGCTGCTGTCCCTGCCTGTCGGGCTGGTGCTGCTGGTGCTGGTCGCCGGCGGCCAGCTGAATGGCTGGCCCGCCCTGCTGGGCTGGGCGATTTCTCCCGGCATCTTCGCGTTGCTGGTGCAGCGTCATTTTCAGCGCATTGCCCGGCTGGAAGCGGCGGTTGAGGGCGGTTCGGCGGAGATCGAGCCGAACAGCCCGCTCGCCCCGTTGGCCGGCCGCATCGAATCGCTGCATCGCGTGCAGGCGGAAAATCTGGGCGCCCTGCGGCAGCGCCTCCATGCCGCCCATGTCGCGCTGGAATCGCTGCCCGACCCGCTGCTGCTAATCGATGCCGAGGCAACCATCGTGGCCACCAACCGGGCCGCCCGCGAGATCTTCGGCGAGGCGCTGGCGGGCAGGGCGGTCGCCAGCAATCTGCGCCATCCGGAGGTGCTGAAGGCGGTGGAGACGGCCCTTGAACAGGGGCAGGGCCGCACTGTCGAGATGACCATGCTGGTGCCCATCGAGCGCAGTTTCGCCGTCAGTGTCGAACCGTTGCGCGAACCGGGGCCGGATGACAGCCGGGCGCTGATCCTGATGCACGAGCTGACGGCGATGAAGCGCACGGAGCAGATGCGCGCCGATTTCGTTGCCAATGCGAGCCATGAGCTGCGCACGCCGCTCTCCACGCTGGTCGGCTTCATCGAGACGCTGCGCGGCCCGGCCAAGGACGATCCGGAAGCGCATGAGCGGTTCCTGGAAATCATGCATGAGCAGAGCCTGCGCATGTCGCGGCTGGTGAACGACTTGCTGTCGCTTTCGCGGATCGAGCTGAACGAGCATACGCCGCCGCGCGGGCTGGCCGACCTGTCGCGCATTCTTTCCAGCGTGAAGGCGACGCTGGACATGCAGGCGGCGACCAAGGACATGGACATCCAGCTCGATATCGAGGACGGGCTGCCGCCGGTCACCGGCGACGAGGACGAGCTGGCGCAGGTGGCGCAGAACCTGATCGACAATGCGACCAAATATGGCCGGCCCGGCACACCGATCCGGGTAACGGCCCGGCGCGCCGACAGCGTGCCGGCAGCCTTCCCCAAGGCACCGCATGGCGCGGTCCTGATCCGTGTTCAGGACCAGGGCGAGGGCATCCCGCGCGAGCATATTCCGCGCCTGACCGAACGGTTCTACCGGGTCGACAAGGCGCGCAGCCGCGATCTTGGCGGCACCGGTCTTGGCCTTGCCATCGTGAAGCACATCGTCAGCCGCCACCGGGGGGCGCTTTCCGTCGACAGCCAGGTCGGCAAGGGCAGCGCCTTCACCGTCTATCTGCCGGTCGCCGCATCCGCGGGCTGAACGGCCGCCGCGAAAACCCCCGATTCGATGTCGATGTAATAAAAGCGTCATCGAAACGTAGTATTTATGCCGTGCAAGCCCGTTATTGATAGCGCAGGCGCACGGTCCGCCATCGATCATGCCCTTGGAAAGGAAGCCTCATGCCCACCCATACCGTGAAATCCTTCGACGAGGAATTGAAGCGGCTGATGAATCTCATCTCGCAGATGGGCGGGCTGGTGGAGACGCAGGTGCAGGACTGCATCCAGTCCCTGGCGAAGCGCGACAGCACCATCGCCGAGCGGGTGATCCAGGGCGATCTGAAGATCGACAGCCTGGAGCATGATGTCAACGATCTGACGGTTCGCATGCTGGCACTGCGCCAGCCGCTGGCCGAGGATCTGCGCCGCGTTGTTGGCGCGCTGAAGATTTCCGCCGATCTGGAACGCATTGGCGACTACGCCGCGAACATCTCCAAGCGGTCAGTGGCCCTGAACCAGGTACCGCCGGCACGGCCCGCGACCGGTATACCGCGCATGGGCCGGATGGTGCAGCAGATCCTGAAGGAAGTGCTGGACGCCTATGTCGAACAGGATGCCGAAAAGGCCCTGCTGGTCTGGCGCCGGGACGAGGAGGTGGACGAGATGTACACCAGCCTGTTCCGCGAGCTGCTGACCTACATGATGGAAGACCCGCGCAACATCACGCCCTGCACGCATCTTCTGTTCATGGCGAAGAATATCGAGCGCATCGGCGACCATGCCACCAATATCGCCGAGACGCTGTACTACCAGGTAACCGGCCGGCCGCTGACCGCCGAGCGGCCGAAGGGCGACACCAGCGCGTTCACCGTCGTCGAGCCGGAGAACTGACCTACGGTTTGAAACATTTCCACTGGCCTTTTTCCCTTGAGGCCTGCCGAGATTGGACCACACGATGAAGCCGCTGATCCTGATTGTCGAAGACGAAGCCGCGATCGTCACGCTGCTCAGCTACAATTTGGAGCGCGAGGGCTTCCAGGTCCTCGAAGCGCGCGACGGCGAGGAAGGGCTGCTGCTGGCCACCGAGCGCCGGCCCGACCTGATCCTGCTGGACTGGATGCTGCCGCTGTTGTCCGGCATCGAGGTCTGCCGCCGGCTGCGCCGCACCCCGCAGACCCGCAGCATCCCGATCATCATGCTGACGGCCCGCGGCGAGGAAGGCGACCGGGTACGAGGCCTGAATGCCGGCGCCGACGATTACGTCACCAAGCCCTTCAGCCCCAGCGAACTGCTGGCCCGCGTCCGCGCCGTCATGCGCCGCGCCCGGCCTGCCGCCGATGCCGAGACGCTACGCTGCGGCGACATCGTCATGGACATTGCCGCCCACAAGGTGAAGCGCGGCGACCGCGATGTGCATCTTGGGCCGACCGAATTCCGCCTGCTGCGCCATTTCCTGGAGCATCAGGGCCGTGTCTTCTCCCGCGAACAACTGCTGGATTCGGTCTGGGGGGCGGATGTCTATGTCGAGCCGCGCACCGTGGATGTGCATATCCGCCGGCTGCGCAAGGCGCTGAACGAGGATGCCGAGGGCGACCCGATCCGCACCGTCCGGTCGGCCGGCTATGCGCTGGATGCCGTCGCGCCGCAATTCGCTTGACACTCCATCAGTGCGTCGACTCTATATAAGAAATTAATGTAAAATATTATTTTATTCCCGTTTATCGCCCTGTCATTCCGGCTTTTTCGGCGAGTCTTCGAGCTGGCTCAAGAGCGCCGCGAGCCTCTCCTCGTCCAGGATCCCGATCTTCCGCGCCAGCTGGTGCGCCAGCCTGGTGGCGCTTGGCGACAGGCCGGCCGTGTCGATGGTGACGCGCGGATGGGATATCTCCGCCAGCCGATTCAGCGCTTCCGCATCGTCCCAGATGAGCCCAAAATAACCGCAGATCTGATGGATCAGCCCGTCGGTGGGCCGGCCGCGATGGCCATGCTCCAGCGCCGAGAGATAGGCCGAGGAGACCTGCAGCGCAGCCGCCATCTCCTTCAGTGTAACGCCACGCGCGGCACGCAGCGCCCGCAGCCTTTCCCCGAATGGCGTCATGCCTCCTCCCGCACCCGACGCAGCAGCACATAGAGCGCACCGCCGCCGCCATCCTTTGGCTGGGCATGGACGAAGGCCAGCACCTTCTCGCGGTTGCCGCCCTCATTCAGCCAGCGCGGCACCTCGCGCTTCAGCACGCCAGCCTCATAGCGGCCGAATTCGTCACGCCGCGTCCCCTTGCCGGTGATCACCAGCACGCAGCGCAGGCCGCGCGCCTGCGACCGGGCGATGAATCCGTTCAGTGCCACATGGGCGGCATCCTGCGTCATCCCATGCAGATCGATGCGCGCCTCAATGGCGACCTGGCCGCGTTTCAGGCGCATCTGGCTGCGCTTGTCGAGCCCTGGCGCGCTATCATGCTTCAGGGCCGGCAGGATGACCGGCGCCTTGACCGGCTGTGCGACCGGCTGAGGAAGTGGCTCGTCCTTTGGCACCCGGCCGCGCTTGCGGCTGGCCGGCGCCATGCCTTCGGCCTCGGGGGGGGCGGGAACCGGTTCCGGCGGCAGCTCATCCAGCCTGCCCAACCGCAGGCGCTTATCCTGCGGCAGCGGCTTGGCATCCTTCACGACCTGGCGGAAAAGCTCAGCCTCGTCCTTGCTGGCGCGCCGCCGGGCCATGCCTAGCCGTCGATCAGGACAATGTGCAGCCGGCGCGGTCCGTGGGCGCCCATCAGGATCTTCTGCTCGATATCGCCGGTGCGCGACGGGCCGGTGATGAAATTCACCGTGCGCGGCATGGAATCCTTCGCCTGCGCATCGCGCAGCCGCGCCCAGCCATCCTCGTAGGAACCAACGATCTGGCTCTTCTTCAGCACCACGATATGGGTCTCGGGCAGCAGGTTCAGTGTGGTCGGGCTGTGCGGGCCGGAGGTCAGCATCAGCGTGCCGGTCTCGGCAATGCCGGCAAAGGCCGGGGTCACGCTGGCCGTATCCGGCTCCTCCGCCTTGCCGGTTTTGATAGTCAGGGTCGGGCGCTTGTCCCAGGGAAGGCCGGACAGCCAGGCATCCGGCGCCACGCGCAATTCGGCCGGCAGATTATGCTGCGCCAGATAGTCGGCGATGGCGTCAGGGACCTCTGCGGCATCCGCGACCTGGCTGATGGTGGCCTGCACGCCTTCAGCCATCTCGACGAACAGGGTGACCTGCTGGTCGTGCGGCAGCTGCGCCCGCTGCGGGATCAGGTTCGGCCTGTGCTCCGCGATCCGCTGTTCCAGCTGCGCCGCCGGCTCGCCGTCCAGCGCACTGCGGCCAAGCGACCGGCGGATGCCGGCCAGGATCTGATCGCGCGGGGACATGTCGGGCATCAGGCGGCCCCCTTCTTTTCGCGGTAAAGCTCCTGGAAGGTGCGACCCTGCGGGGCGGGCATGTCGCGCACCGAAGTCCAGCCCCCGGCCAGCGGCAGCGACCGGAACCGCCCCTTATCCCGGCCGAACCGGCCAAGCAGCTTCATGGCAATGCCGGTCAGGCGCTGATAGAGCGCCGGCCGCTTGGCGAAGAACGCCCAGAGGGCGAGGCCCGAGCGGTAGGGGGCCGGCGACAGCTTGCGTTCATATTCCCGCTTGCGCCAATGCCGCATCATCTTCGGCAGCGGAATACGCATCGGGCATACACTCTCGCAGCGTCCGCAGAAGGTGGAGGCGTTCGGCAGGTGCCCGGCCTCCTCGACACCGACCAGGGTCGGGGTCAGCACCGCGCCCATCGGCCCGGGATAGACCCAGCCATAGGCATGGCCGCCAACCACGCTGTACACCGGGCAGTGATTCATGCAGGCCGAGCAGCGGATACAGCGCAGCATCTCCTGGAATTCGGTGCCCAGCATCGCGCTGCGGCCATTATCCAGCAGCACGACATGGAACTGCTCCGGCCCATCCAGATCCTCCGGCCGCCGCGGCCCGGTGGAGAAGGTGGTATAGACCGACATTTCCTGCCCGGTGGCCGAGCGGGCCAGCAGGCGCATGATCGTGGCCGCATCCTCCAGCGTCGGCACAGTCTTTTCCAGGCTGGCCAGCACGATATGGATCCGGGGGAGGGTCTGGGTCAGATCGCCATTGCCCTCATTGGTCACGATGACGGTCGAGCCGGTCTCGGCGATCAGGAAGTTGGCCCCGGTAATACCGACATCGGCCTTGATGAACCTGTTCCGTAGTTTCGCGCGTGCCTCGTCGAGCAGCTGGCGCGGCTCCGACAGCGGCCGGTCGGCTGGCAGGTCGGTGTGGATCTTGCGGAAGCTTTCCTCGACATCCGACTGGTTCAGATGCACCGCCGGCGCGATGATATGGCTGGGCGGTTCCTTGCGGATCTGGATGATATATTCGCCCAGATCGGTCTCGATCGGCTCGATCCCGCTTTCTTCCAGGAAATCGTTCAGCGCGATTTCCTCGGCGATCATCGACTTACCCTTGGTGACGGTCTTCGCCTCCACCGAGCGGCAGATTTCCAGGATTTTCTCGCGTGCTTCCTGCGGCGTGCGCGCCCAGTGGACATGCCCGCCATTCTCGGTCACCCGGCGCTCAAAGCGCTCCAGGTAATAATCGAGATGGGCCAGCGTGTGGTTCTTGATATCGCGGCCCTGGTCGCGCAGCGCCTCGAACTCCGGCAGCTTGTCGATGGCCGCACGGCGCTTGTCCTGGAAGCCGGCGCGCATGTTGCCGAGCGCGCGCTGCAGTCGCTCGTCATGCAGCGCGGTGTGAGCGTTTTCCTTGAAGGAATGGCTGGTAGGCTGCATGGCGTCAGCTCCCGCGTCCGGGTTCGCCGATGGCCGGCTGATCGGTCATACCGGCCAGCACCTCGGCAACATGGCGGACCTGCACTTTCTCGCCGCGCCGCTTCAGCTTGCCAGCCATGTTCAGCAGGCAGCCGAGATCGCCGGCCAGCAGGGTCTCGGCGCCGGTCTTCACGATGTCGTCGGCCTTGTCGGAGACCATGCGGTCGGAAATGTCAGGGTACTTGATGCAGAAGGTGCCGCCGAACCCGCAGCAGGTTTCCGCACCCGGCAGCTCCTTCAGCTTCAGCCCCTCGACTGAGCCGAGCAGGCTGCGCGGCTGCTGCTTCACGCCCAGCTCGCGCAGGCCGGAACAGCTGTCGTGATAGGTCACCGTACCGTCGAAATGCGCCTCGACGCCCTTCATCCCCATCACATCGACCAGGAAAGAGACCAGCTCATAGGTGCGGTGGCCGACATGATGGGCGCGTGGCCCCCATTCGGCATCCTCCTTGAACAATTCGGCATAATGCTCGCGCAGCATCCCGGCACAGGAGCCGGAAGGGGCGACCACGTAATCGAATCCCTCAAAGGCGCGGATGGTGTTGCGCGCGATGTCCTTCGTGTCGGCGAAATCGCCCGAATTATAGGCCGGCTGGCCGCAGCAGGTCTGCGCCTCCGGCACCTCCACCGTGCAGCCTGCCTGCTCAAGCAGCCGGATCGCGGCAAAACCGACGGACGGGCGGAACAGATCGACGAGACAGGTGACGAACAGCCCGACCCGGGGCTTCTTCTGCGGCGCTTCCTCAACCATTGCGGGCTCTTCCTGCCGTGGCATTTCTTGCTTCGCCGCTAAGATGACGGTTGCCGGGTTGCTTGACAAGCCGGACCGGTATTACCAGTCAGGAAGCCGGCGCCAGACCCTTGGGCAGCAACAGATAATACTGGCCGCTGGACTTCATCCGTCCGGCCCGGTCGGCGGCGGCGTCGCCATGCCCCCAGAACAGGTCGCCGCGCACCGGGCCGCGGATCGCCCCGCCGACATCTTGTGCCACGACCAGCCGACGCAACCGCTCGGCACCAGCATCCGGATGCTGGGCGTCCAGCCAGACCGGCGTGCCCAGCGGCACGAAGCGGCGGTCCACCGCCAGGCTGCGCAACGGCGTCAGAGCGGCCCCCTGTGCACCCAGCGGCCCGTCGCCGGGCAGTTCGCGGAAGAAGACGTAGGACGGGTTGGTGTTCATCAGCGCCGCCGCCTCGCCCGGATTGGCCGCCAGCCAGGCGCGGATCGACTGCATGGAGACATTTTCGCGGGTCAGCGCGCCACGGGCAATCAGCTCCCGCCCGATGGCGACATAGGGGTGGCCGTTCTGCCCGGCATAGCCCAGGCGCATCACCCTTCCATCCTCCAGCGTCACCCGGCCGGAGCCCTGAATCTGCAGGAAGAAGGCATCGACCGGGTCGTCCACCCAGACGATCTCCAGCTTGCGGGGATCAAGGGCACCCTCGACGATGGCCTTGCGGTCCTCATAGGGTTTTAGATTGCCGCCCACCACACGGCCGGCGATGCGCTGGCCCTTCAGCTCGTCGCGGAACTGGCCGAGATCGACCATGACAAGATCGTCCGGCCGGCGATGCAGCGGCACCGGATAGCGCGCCGAGCGCTGCAAGGCGCCACGCAGCTCCGCCTCGTAATAGCCGGTGAACAGCCCCTCCGGCGCGCCGTTGTTGCCGGCGCGATAGGGGCGGAAGTTCGATTCAAAGAAGGTACGGACGGCGGTCGCGTCACCCGCCGGCACAGCACGTGCCGTCTCGCAGACCGGCAGCCAGTCGCCGATGGTACCGAAGCGCTCGTCCGGTCCGAAATTGCGGGCAGGCGGCTGCGGCTTCAGCCGATCGCAGGATTTCAGCAGGGCCGGCATGACCTCGGCGAGGGAATCTGCCTGCCATCCCGGCAGATCGGCATAGCCGACCGGTTTCAGGGTCAGCTGATCCGGCTTTTCCGTTACCGGTGCGCAGGCTGCCACGACCAGCAGGAACAGGCCTGCCGTCAGGGCAAGAAAATGATCCGGGAGCCGGTTGAGGCCTGAGCGGGCAACCATGAACCGTCAGCTGGGCGTGCGGGTCGCGGACAGAAGCCAGTTCGGATCGTCCGACCGCGTGTCGCGCCGGAAGGTCCAGATATCCACGACGCTCTCGATCCCGTCGGGGTCACCGTCGATCACCTCGCCTTCCGCATTGCGGGTCAGATTGACCTGCTCGCTGACGAATTCGACGGTCACTTCGGCGACCGATCCCTTCATCTGCGCCTCCGTGATATCGGCGGCATTCAGCGACAGAAGGCGGGTCTCCAGCGTCTCCTTGCGGGCCTCACGGGCATCGATGGCGCCAACGAAACGGTCATAGACATCGTTGGCGAGCAGCGGGCGCAGCGTGTCCTTGTCGCCATTGGCGAAGGCCTGGACGATCATCTCGAAGGCGGCACGCGCGCCGTTGGCGAACTGCTTTTCCTCGAAGCTGCCATCGGCCAGCTTGATCTGGGTCAGGCCTGCCGCGACCGAACCGGGAGGGGCGTTCTCCAGCTCGGCGGCCAGCTTCGCGCGCTGCGGCAAGGCCACGACATTGTCCGCATCACTCTCGGCTTCCGGCTTCGGGCTGAACGGATCAGGCCGGTCGCGCTCGTTACCGGTACGGCGGCCAAGCACGCTGCGCAGGCGCAGAATGAGGAAAGCCGCCACCATGGCGAAAAAAATGATGTCCAGAAATGGTAGTCCGTCGCCCATCTAGTTACATCGGGCCGGACCAAACTGGACCGTCACCCGCCCTTTGCGCTAAGTAAAATCACGTCTGTCAGCCATGACAGCATGATGCGTGCTGTTTCAATAGACGAATCAATCCCTAAATAGGGGCGAACAGATGAAAGAGCAAGCATGCCCCTCCTGATACTCGCCCTGCTGATCGGTATCCCGCTGGTCGAAATCGCCCTGTTTATCGAGATTGGCGAGGAGATCGGCGTCTGGCCCACCATCGGCCTTTGCATTGCCACCGCGCTGGCCGGCAGCCTGATGCTGCGTGTCCAGGGCCTGTCGACGCTGACGCGGGCCCGCACCGCCATGGCACGCGACGAGATGCCGGTGCGCGAAATGCTGGACGGTATCGGTCTCGCCATTGCCGGCGCGATGCTGCTGACCCCCGGTTTTGCCACAGACACCGTCGGGCTGCTGTTGTTCATACCGGCCATCCGGCGCGGCATCGGCCGCTGGCTATGGCGTAGCCTTGTGAAGAGCGGCCGCTTTCATGTGGTCGGCACGCCGTTCCCCGGTGGCCCGCGCCGGGGTGGACCGATCATCGATGGCGACTATCGCGACATCACCGAGACCGAAGGCGGCCAGCCGGGCAATCCCGACTCACCCTGGCGCCAGCTGCCCGACGCCAACGCGCCCGACACCCCCTCCGACAAGACGGATAAACAGCCATGATTCTGGTCCGCCACGGCCAGTCCGAATTCAATGTGCATTTCGCCAAGACCCGGGTCGATCCCGGCATTGTCGATCCGGCCCTGACCGAAGAGGGGCGACGGCAGGCACAGGCCGCCGCCGAGATACTACGCGAGCATGAGATCGAACGGCTGCTGGCCAGCCCCTTCACCCGCACCTTGCAGACCGCGGAGATCATCGCCGATACGCTGAAGCTGCCGGTCGAGATCGAACCGCTGGTGCATGAGCATGCCGCCTTCGTCTGTGACATCGGCACCTCGGCGCGCGACCTGGCGAAACGCTGGCCGGACTGGCGCTTCGACCACCTGCCGGATCGCTGGTGGCCGGAGGCGGAGGAGGAAGAGCAGCTGCACGCGCGCTGCCAGCGTTTCTGGGGCCTGATCGAACCGCACGAGGCAAGGCCGCGTACGCTGGTCGTCACTCATTGGGGCTTCATCCGGGCACTGACCGGCCTGCGTGTCGGCAACGGCCATCTGGTGCGCTTTACGGCACCGGGCGCGGCTGAACTGCTGCACCCACGCGAGATGGCCTGAACCACCCATTTTCCTGCGGCCCAACGGTTTCTTCGGGCCGCGCTTGTTCCGCCGGCTGATCCGTGATAGCGAGCCGGCCAGTTACCGAACCGAGAGGCGATAGCGATATGACCGACACGACGGCGAGCAACGGGCAGGATCAGGCGACACAGGCAGGCGGGCTGCCGCTGGTCGTGCATGCGCAGTACATCAAGGATTTCTCCTTCGAGAACCCCAACGCGCCTATGAGCCTGCAGCCGACCGGCAAGCAGCCCGATGTCGAGGTTGGTGTCGATGTGCAGGCGCGCCGGATGCGAGAGGACGATCCCGTCTTCGAGGTCCTGCTGACGATCCGCGCCCAGACCAAGAACGAGGAGCAGCAGCTGTTCCTGCTGGAGCTGACCTATGGCGGCGTGTTCAGCCTGCGCGGCGCGCCGGAGGAGCATCTGCACCCGATGGTGATGATCGAGTGCCCGCGCCTGCTGTTCCCCTATGCCCGCGCCATCGTTTCCGAAACCACGCGTGACGGCGGCTACCCGCCGCCGATGCTGCAGCCCATCGATTTCGTGGAGCTGTACCGACGTCGCCTGGCCCAGCAGGGCGATTCGCTAGCCAACAGCGAGGCCGAAGGCACCGCCTGAGGCGCCGGCGCTAGAAGAGCCCTGATTTCAGCCCTCTTTCAGCCAGATCGGGTTCTTCAGCTTCTCCAGCATGCGTGCATGCGCCTCCAACTCCGCCGGGCTGGGGGCATGCGCGCGCACCGGGCGCTTCTGCTCGGCACCGGGCGGCACGACCAGGACTGTGTCGGCCACCTGCTTTTCCTCGCCCGTCCCGGCCAGCAGAAGGCCCGGCTCCCGGCCGCCGATGAGTTCCAGATAGACCGCGGCCAGCAGGTCGGCATCGACCAGCGCGCCATGCAGGTCGCGATGGCTGTTATCGATGCCAAAACGCCGGCATAGCGCATCGAGGCTGCTCTGTGCGCCCGGGAATTTCCGGCGGGCGATGGCCAGCGTATCGACCGCGCGGTCCTTCGGCAGGGCGGGATGGCCGAGTTGCGTCAGTTCCGCATTCAGGAACCGCATATCGAACTCGGCATTGTGGATCACCAGCCGGGCATCGCCGATAAAATCCAGGAAGTCCTGTGCGATTGCGGAAAATACCGGATAGCCGGCAAGGAAGTCGGCAGACAGGCCGTGAACCTTGAACGCCTCTTCCGGCATGTCCCGTTCGGGATTGATATATTGCTGATAGGTACGGCCCGTCGGCAGGAAATTATCCAGCTCGACACAGGCGATTTCGACGATGCGATGGCCCGCCTTGGGGTCAAGGCCCGTGGTCTCCGTGTCGAGCGCGATCTCACGCATGCTGTCTCCGTCGGCGGCGGTAAAGGTCCGGGTTCTCCCGGATGAGTCTGACGATGCGTTTCAGCTGCCGCAAGCTTCTATCGTGGCCGAGGCCGGTGGTGACGACGAAATCCGCGCGCCGGCGCTTCTCGGCATCCGGCGTTTGCTGCCGCAGGATCTGCGCGAACTTTTCCGGCGTCATGCCCGGACGGGCGAGGACACGCCGCGCTTGCAGCAAGGCGGGGGCGGAAACCACGACAACCGCATCCATCCGGGCGGCGCCCCCGGTCTCGTACAGCAGAGGGATATCCAGAACCACGAGCGGCTGGCGGCGGCGGCGCATCCGCTTCAGAAAGGTGCGCTCCGCTTCGCGGACCATCGGATGCAGGACGGCTTCCAGCTGGCGCAAGGCGGCCGGATCGGCGAACACGATCCCGCCGAGGGTGCGCCGATTGACGGCCCCATTCTCGACCGCCCGGGGAAAAAGCCGCTGGATCGCCGGAACCGCCTTGCCGCCGGCTCCCAACAAGCGATGCACGGTGGCATCGGCATCGTGAACGGGTACTCCGAGCCGGCGCAATGACCGGGCGGCACTGGTCTTGCCCATGCCAATCGAGCCGGTGAGGCCGAGGATGATCATCAGCGTTTCAGGAGGCCGTGCTGGCGCAGGAAATCCAGCAAAGGCAGCAGGGGCAGACCCAGGATGGTAAAATAATCGCCCTCGATACGGCTGAACAGCTGTGCACCAAGTCCTTCTAGCTGATAGGCGCCAACCGAACTCTGCACGGCATCGCCGGCCGCATCGAGATAGGCTTCGATGAATTCCTCGCTCAGGGGCCGCATCGTCAGGCGCGCGGTCGACAGCTCATGCCAGATGCGCTGCCCGTCCCGGGCGACGACGATGCCGCTGGACAGCGTGTGGGCGCGGCCCCGCAAGGCCTGCAGATGGGCGCGGGCATGATCGCGGTCGCCGGGCTTTTCGAACCAGACATTGTTGCAATCGAGCATCTGGTCGCAGCCGATGACCAGCGCACCGGGGCGCTTGCGGGACACCCGCAGGGCCTTCGCCTCAGCCAGGGCGACAGCGGTATCGCCGGCGCTGGCACCCTCGGCCTGCAGGGCAATACGGATTTCCGCCTCATCGACCGGCGCCGTCTCGACGATGAAATCCAGCCCGGCGCCGCGCAGAAGCTGCGCGCGGATGGTGCTGCCGGAGGCCAGGATCAGTGTGGTGTCGCTGGCGGCGTCCCCTGCCAGGAGGGTCGTCCCGCTCTTAGTCCCGGTCGATGTCACTGTCTTTACGGTCCTGATAAATCTGCAGAATTTCGGTCGCGGTTTCTTCGATGGAGCGCCGGGTCACATCGATGACCGGCCAGCCCTGGCGTTCGAACAGGCGGCGGGCTTCCGTGACCTCGCGGCGAACTTCGTCGAGATTGATATAATCGCTCTCGGAGCCCTGATTGAGCATCAGCAGCCGGTTGCGCCTGATCTGCACCAACCGGTTCGGATCATTGGTCAGCCCGACGATCAGCGGGTGCGTGGCCGTGGTCAGCTCGCGCGGCAGGCTGATGCCCGGCACCAGCGGCACGTTGGCGACCTTGAAGCCGCGATTGGCGATATAGAGACAGGTCGGCGTCTTGGAGGTGCGGGACACACCGACAAGCACGATATCGGCATGGTCGATATCGTGCAGATGCTGCCCATCATCATGCATCAGGGTGAACTGCATCGCCTCGATGCGGCTGAAATAGGCCGCATCCATTTCATGCTGCCGGCCGGGGCGGCCACGTGCCTTTTTCCCCAGATAATGATGCAGCGCGCCCAGAACTGGATCGAGGACCGAGATCACCGGCACCTTCAAGGCGCGGCCAGCCGCTTCCAGCTTGCTGTAGAGATGCGGGTCCACCAGTGTCACGAGGACCGGGCCGGGATGCGCTTCGATGCCGGCAATGACCTTGTCCACATGGGCCGCCGTGCGGACCAGGAACCAGGTGTGCTCGATGGCCTTGACCCCCTCGAACTGGACAAGGCAAGCGCGGGCCACCTGATGGATTGTCTCGCCCGTAGAGTCCGAGACGAGATGCAGATGGACCGGCCCCTCAGTGGCCATCATGCCGCGAGCCCCGGATCAGCCTGTGAATAATCGTGAATCCGGGGGATAAAGGCCGACTTATCCCCCCCGCGGCCAGGACGATCCCGGTACCGGGTTTTCCCCACGGTCATTTGTCCTGCCCGGGACAAATATCCGGGGGAATGCGGGAAAAAGGTCCTATCCAAGCGAGATTCCAATTTCATCCCCATGATTCAGCTTTTCAGCGAAGCCCGGTCGAATGGCCAGCATGGCTTGGAGAATGCCGCTTACAGCCGATGAAATCCACAGTGGCGCCGACGGCATAAGGCAATGTGACCAAGCCTGTGGAGAAAGCCGGCGATCCGAATAATCCCCGATCCTCGCCCCCATACACTACCGCTACCACTATATTTTAGAGTCTAGTTTAGGTAAGGGAATACAGGCCTTAGCGCTATCGGCCCCGCCTTCAGGAGACGAAAATGGCTGCCAAACCCGCAAAACGGATGCTACGTGCCCTGAGCGGAGAGCGGCTTGATAAGCCCCCCTTCTGGCTCATGCGTCAGGCCGGGCGTTACCTGCCGGAATATCGGGAAGTGCGCAGTCAGGCGGGCGGCTTCCTCGATCTCTGCTATTCGCCAAAGCTTGCCTGCGAGGTGACGCTGCAACCCATCCGCCGCTATGGCATGGATGCCGCCATCCTGTTCTCCGACATCCTCGTCGTTCCCCACGGGCTGGCGCAGCAGGTTGCTTTCAAGGAAGGCGAAGGCCCTGTTCTCGACCCCATCCGCAACGCCAGTGAGCTTAAGCGCCTGTCCTTAGATGGTTTTCACGAACGCGTGGCCCCGGTCTATGAGACAGTTTCCCGCCTCGCCGAGGCCCTGCCCAAGGAAACCACGCTGATTGGCTTCGCCGGATCGCCCTGGACGGTCGCGACCTATATGGCCGAAGGCGGCGGCAGCAAGGAATTCGTTGCCGTAAAACGCTGGGCCTATGGCGATCCAGAAGGTTTCGCACAGCTCATCGATCTGCTGGTCGAGGCCACCATCGCCTATCTGAAGCGCCAGGCCGAGGCCGGTGCCGAGGTGCTTCAGCTGTTCGACAGCTGGGCTGGCGTGCTGCCGGAGCCGGCCTTCCGGCGCTGGTGCATCGAGCCGACCCGAAAGATTATTGCCGCGCTGAAGGGGAGTCATCCCGATATCCCGATCATCGGTTTTCCACGCGGGGCAGGCACGCTGTGCCATGATTATGCGATGGAGACCGGTGTGGATGCGGTCTCGCTGGATACGTCCATGGAGATCAGCTGGGCGGCCAGGACGCTGCAGCCGAAACTGCCGGTGCAGGGCAATCTCGACCCGATCCTGCTGGTTGCCGGCGGCGAAGCCCTCGACCGCGAGGCGGACCGTATCCTCGAGGGATTTTCGGGCGGCGCGCACATCTTCAATCTCGGCCATGGCGTGACTCAGACGACACCGCCGGAGAATGTCG
Organism: Oceanibaculum indicum P24; assembly: GCF_000299935.1. Classification (NCBI taxonomy): domain Bacteria; kingdom Pseudomonadati; phylum Pseudomonadota; class Alphaproteobacteria; order Rhodospirillales; family Oceanibaculaceae; genus Oceanibaculum; species Oceanibaculum indicum. The sequence continues at coordinate 219,034 of NZ_AMRL01000002.1, forward strand.
AGCGGCTGGCGCGGCGTTTGCGCGCAGATGGCTAGGATCGGGCTGGAAAGTGCGGACAGGAGTACCACTTCTTCGCCATGACAAAGACAGCCATTATCCTCTTCAATCTTGGCGGCCCGGACCGGCCGGAATCGGTTGAGCCCTTCCTGTTCAACCTGTTCAACGATCCGGCGATCATTTCCCTGCCGAATCCATTCCGGTTTCTGGTTGCCAAGCTGATCTCGCGCAAGCGCGCGCCGATTGCCCGCGAGATATACGATCATCTGGGCGGCGGTTCGCCGCTGCTGCCCAATACGCAGGCCCAGGCCAGTGCCCTCGATGCTGCTCTTTCGGACATCGGCGAAGTGAAGAGCTTCATCGCCATGCGCTACTGGCATCCGATGACGGCCGAGACGGTCCAGGCGGTGAAGGCTTTCGCGCCGGACCGCATCGTCCTGCTGCCGCTTTATCCGCAATATTCGACGACCACGACAGCGTCTTCATTACGTTTATGGAATAAAGAAGCGGAGAAGGCAGGTCTTTCTGTCCCGACGCATGTTATCGGCTGTTATGCAAGGTCTTCCGGCTATATCCGCTCCGTCGCCGAACTGGTGCGCAAGGCCTATGACGGCATGAATGGGCCCAGGCGGGTGCTGTTTTCTGCCCATGGCCTGCCAAAGAAGGTCGTGGACAAGGGCGATCCCTATCAGTGGCAGGTAGAACGCAGCGCCGAGGAGGTCGTGAAGGCGCTGAATATCCCGGATCTGGACTGGATCGTCTGTTATCAGAGCCGTGTCGGCCCGCTGGAATGGATCGGTCCCTCAACCGATGCGGAGATCCAGAGGGCAGGCAATGACGGTGTTGGCGTTATCGTTTGTCCTATTGCTTTTGTTTCAGAACACTCTGAAACTCTTGTAGAAATCGAAATGGAATATCGGGAGCTGGCAGAGGAATCGGGCGTGCCGGCCTTCGCCAGGGTGCCGACGCCTGGTGACCATCCGTTGTTCATCGACGCGCTGGCCAAGCTGGTGCGCGAGGCGGTTCTCCGGCCGGTGGGGGTGGATTGCGGTGAGGGAACGCGAATCTGCCCGGCGCAGTTTGGAAAATGCGCCTGTCGGCAGGTTGCCTGAGGATCGGTCAGTACAGGATTTCGTGAGTCGAGAGGGTTAGGGATGGGCGATCTCTATTCTTGGATCAAGGCGCTGCATGTGATCAGCGTGATCGCCTGGATGGCGGGCATGTTCTACCTGCCGCGGCTTTATATCTATCATGTGGCGGCACCGGTCGGCTCACCGCAGTCCGAGACCTTCAAGGTAATGGAACGCCGGCTGCTGCGGGCGATCATCAATCCGGCGATGTTTGCCACCTTCATCTTCGGCATCTGGATGCTGGTCCTGCTCGGCCCCTCCGTCTGGTCAGAGGGCTGGTGGCATGTGAAGCTGACGATGGTCATCCTGATGGGCGCCTATCACATGTTCCTCTCGCGCTGGCGGCGTGACTTCGAAGCCGACCGCAATCAGCGCTCGGCGAAATTCTATCGATTTGCCAATGAAGTACCGACGGTGCTGATGATCGTGATCGTCATCATGGTTATTGTGAAACCCTTCTGATCCGGGGCAAAACGAAAGAAACGTCAGAGGCGTGGTGCGATGGCGGATTGACTTGCTGCTTAGGACGCACTATTTGTCTGAAAAATATGGCGTTCGCTCGCCATCAATATCATTCCCAAAAAAAACCGCCCGCTTCCACCGGCTTTCATGCCGATCGTCCTTCCACAAGGACCGTTCGTTGGAACGCGCTTCTGGTTTCCCCACCACCTGAAAATTAAGAAACATCCATGCATTTGCAGGAACTCAAATCCAAATCGCCTTCCGAGCTGCTGGCCTTTGCCGAGGAACTGGAGGTGGAGAACGCCAGCACCCTGCGCAAGCAGGATATGATGTTCGCCATTCTGAAAAGACTGGCGGAAAAGGACATTCCGATCTTCGGGGAAGGTGTGCTGGAGACCCTGCAGGACGGGTTTGGATTCCTGCGCTCGCCGGAATCGAACTATCTGCCGGGCCCGGATGACATTTATGTCTCGCCCAGCCAGGTGCGCCGTTTCGGCCTGCGGACCGGCGATACGGTGTCAGGTCAGATTCGGGCGCCGAAGGATGGCGAACGTTATTTCGCGCTGCTGAAGGTCAACGAGATCAATTTCGAGCCCCCGGAGGCTGTGCGTCATCGCATCAATTTCGACAATCTGACGCCGCTCTATCCGGACGAGAAGCTGAAGTTCGAGATCGACGATCCGACGGCCAAGGACCCGACGACGCGCGTCATCGATTTGATTTCGCCGATGGGCAAGGGGCAGCGCGCGTTGGTGGTGGCGCCGCCGCGCACCGGTAAGACGGTGATGCTGCAGAACATCGCCCATGCGATTGCCGCCAATCATCCGGAAGTCTATCTGATCGTCCTGCTGATCGACGAGCGGCCGGAAGAAGTGACGGACATGGACCGCTCGGTTAAGGGCGAGGTCATCAGCTCGACCTTCGACGAACCGGCCAGCCGCCATGTCCAGGTCACCGAGATGGTGCTGGAAAAGGCCAAGCGCCTTGTCGAGCACAAGCGCGACGTTGTCATCCTGCTGGATTCGATAACCCGCCTGGCTCGTGCCTACAACACCGTCGTGCCGTCCTCCGGCAAGGTGTTGACCGGCGGTGTCGATGCCAATGCGCTGCAGCGCCCGAAGCGCTTCTTCGGTGCTGCGCGTAACATCGAGGAAGGCGGCTCGCTGACCATCATCGCCACCGCGCTGGTCGATACCGGGAGCCGCATGGACGAAGTGATCTTCGAAGAGTTCAAGGGTACGGGCAATTCAGAACTGATCCTGGATCGCAAGCTGGCTGACAAGCGCAGCTTCCCGGCCATCGACATCACCAAGTCTGGCACCCGTAAGGAAGAGCTGCTGGTCGATAAGGGCACGCTGTCCAAGATGTGGGTGCTGCGCCGCGTGCTGATGCCCATGGGCACCGTCGATGCGATGGAGTTCTTGCTCGACAAGCTGAAATACTCCAAGACCAACTCGGACTTCTTCGATTCGATGAACACCTGATCGGGCATCGGTAGGGCCGGGTATGAAAAAAGGGCGGGAGAATTCTCCCGCCCTTTCTGTATCGGCTGTTTCACGTGAAACAGAGTCGTACCAGGCTAGGGGCCCGGTTACGGCAGGAAGACCGTCGAGCCAGTGGTCTTGCGGGCTTCCAGGTCCTGATGCGCCTTCACGACATCCTTCATCGGGTAGGTCTGGTTGATGTCGATCTTCACCTTGCCGGATTTCACGATGTCGAACAGTTCCGCCGACATGGCCAGCAGATCTTCCCGCTTGGCGGTATAGGTCATCATTGTCGGCCGGGTAAGGAACAGCGATCCCTTCGCGGAGAGCACGCCCAGCTCAAGCGGCGGCACATTGCCCGAGGACTGGCCGAAGGCCACCATCAGGCCCAGCGGGGACAGGCAGTCCAGCGACTTCATGAAAGTGTCCTTGCCGACACCGTCATAGACCACCGGCACGCCCTTGCCACCGGTGATCTCCTTCACCCGTTCGACAAAATCCTCCTGCTTGTACAGGATGGTGTGGTGACAGCCATGAGCTTTTGCCAGCTCGGCTTTCTTCTCGTCGCCGACCGTACCGATGACGGTGGCCCCCAGTGCAGCGGCCCACTGGCAGAGGATGAGGCCGACACCGCCGGCGGCGGCATGCATCAGGATCGTGTCGCCTTGCTTCACCTTGTAGGTGCGGCGAATGAGATACTGGGTGGTCAGGCCCTTCAGCATCATGGCTGCGGCCTGCTGATCGCTGATGCCCTCGGGGATCTTGACCAGACGGTCAGCGGCGATGATGCGGGCTTCGGAATAGCTGCCGGGAGGGCCGGCGGCATAGGCAACGCGGTCGCCTTCCACCAGATCCTTCACGTCAGGCCCGACAGCCTCGACGATGCCGGCACCTTCCATGCCAATGCCTGAGGGCAGAGGCAGGGCGTAGAGGCCACTGCGGTGATAGGTGTCGATATAGTTGAGGCCGACCGCGGTGTGGCGGACACGGGCCTGGCCGGGGCCGGGAGCAGGCAGGTCAACTTCCTGCCATTGCATCGCTTCCGGACCACCGGGCTGTTGAATACGGATCGCTTGGACCATGGGTTATTTCCTCAGGACAGGTTGTTTTTCAGGAAGGCAGCTGTGCGCTGATGCGCCAGCGTGGCAGCTTCCTTGTTGTAATGCTCGCCACCGATGCGGGCGAAGGCGTGATCGACCCCCGGATAGGCATGGGCCTCGACCTGAGGATGATCCTTCAGGCCGGCCAGGATCTTCTCCTGCGCCTCTTTCGGCACGAACTTGTCGAGGGCAGCAATGTGCATCAGCAGGGGGTTCTTGATCTTTGCGGATTCGCCCAGCAGATCCTGAATGCCGACGCCGTAATAGCTGACATTGCAGTCGGCATCGGAGCGGGTGGCCATCAGATAGGCCATCTTGCCGCCGAGGCAGAAGCCCATCGTACCGACCTTGCCGTTGCTGCCATCGATGCTGCGGGCGGCCTTGATGGTCTCCACCAGATCGGAGACGCCTTTCTCGACATCGAAGCCGTTGAACAGCTCGAAGGCGCGTGCCCATTCGGCTTCGCTCTGGTCGGTTATCTGGATGCCGGGTTCCTGGCGCCAGAACAGGTCCGGGCAGATTGTGATGAAGCCATCGCTGGCAAGGTCATTGCAGATATCCCGCATCACCTCATTGACGCCGAAAATCTCCTGGATCACCACGATGACCGGGGCAGGGGTCGCCTTGGGCTTGGCGACATAGGCCATGAAAGAGCCGCCATCGGCGGCCTTGATATTTATCTCGGGCATTTGTTCCTCCGAGTGTGCACAGATGGGGAGATCATGGCGGCTTGAGGCAAAGATTCAAGCCGCTCCTACAATCCAGCCAGAAGCGGGAGCGTTGGCGCTTCATGATCCAGCAGTCGGGCCTTGGTTTTCTTGCCATCGCCGCCGCTGAAACCCACCAGAGTGCCGTCCTTGCCGATCACCCGGTGGCAAGGAACGATCAGCGGAATGGGATTGGCACCACAGGCAGTGCCGACGGCGCGGGGATTGGAGCCAATGCGCTGCGCGATATCGCCATAGGTCAGTGTCTCGCCATAGGGGATGGTCAGCATTTCCTGCCAGACGGCAAGATTGTGATCCGATCCACGCAGGTTGAGCGGGAGATCGAATTGCTTCAGCTCTCGTGCGAAATAGCTGAATATCTGTTTGGCTGCTTCCTGCAGGACAGGATTGTCGCTGTTATCCGGGCCGCTTTGCGCGAATCGCACCGCACAGATTGCGCCATCCTGCGCCGTCAGGGTCAGGGGACCAACGGGACTGTTCAGGGTGAGGCGGGCGAGAGGCGCGTTCATGCATCGCTCCGGGCGGCCAGCAGGGCCTCGCTGAGCGCCTTTGGCTCCCGCAGGGGCAGGGAACAGCGCTGGCCGACGCACAGGTACGCAGCGCTCTGCAAAGTGCCTTCCAGCGCAGTGCTGGCCGGGTGGTTCGAGGGCAGGGCGCCCTTCTGCCCCAGCTGGTGCAGGATCAGGCCCGGCGCGGAGACGTCGGCGATGGCGCGCAGCAAGCCAACATAGGTCGGCGTTGTCGGATCGCCCGTGAGAGTAATCTGCAGCGGCCGTTGGGCGATGTCGCAGCCATTGAGGAAGGTCGCCAGCGGGAAGAAATTGCGTCCGATCTCGCCGGCAAAGCGCGGAATCAGGAGATCGGCCTTGCCGCGGTAGCTGTCGTCACCGGTCAAGTGATAAAGCGTTGTCAACACCTGCAGCATGGTCCCGTTTCCGGCCGGGACAGCATTGTCCTGAGCATTTTTGGCGCGCAGCACGACATCATTTGTGTCGTCGGCGGTAGTGAAATAGCCGCCGCCCTCATGATCCCAATAGTGCCGGTCCAGCACATCCACCCAGGCGATGGCCTGGCCAAGGAAACGCTGATGACGGGTGATCTGGAACAGCGCCAGCGCGGCGGAGGCCATGTTGGCATAATCCTCCAGCGTTGCCGGGTGGCGTAGGATATCGCCACGCCGGCTGTGCCGCAGCCTTCCATCGAGGGTCATCTTCTCGACAACATAATCGAAGGCCCGGATGGCTGCGCGGAGCCAGTCAGCATGGGCAAAGGCAAAGCTGGCTTGAGCGAGGGCGCGGATCATCAGCCCGTTCCAGTCGGCCAGCACCTTGTCGTCCCAGCCGGGCCTTTCCCGCTGCTCACGATGTTCGAAAAGAAGCTGCCGGACCTGTGCGAGCTGGCTCTCCGCCGCACCATTCCCGAGATCGGGCCGGCGGTTTCGATGCAGGATGGTCACACCTTCCCAGTTGCCCTCCGGCGTCACGTCATAGGCGCGCTTGAAGCTCTCCAGGGCCTCGCCCGGCAGGTGAGCAAGCAACTGGTCAATCTCAGCCTCGCGCCAGACATAAAATTTGCCTTCCTCGCCTTCGCTGTCGGCATCCAGCGAACTGGCGAAACCACCTTCATCGGTGATCATCTCGCGGAGAACCCACCCGATCGTTTCCTCCAGGCGCTGGCGGAACAATGGCCGGCCGGTTTCCAGCGCCGCATGGGTCAGCATCTCGATCAGCTGGGCATTGTCGTACAGCATCTTCTCGAAATGCGGCGCCAGCCACTGCGCATCGGTCGAATAGCGGGCAAAACCGCCGCCCAGATGATCGTAGATGCCGCCCTGGCACATGCGTTCGAGCGTCAGCAGCACATAATCGCGAGAGTCCTGATTGCCGCTGCGCAGCCAGTGCCGCCACAGCAGCATCAGCATGCCAGGCTGGGGAAATTTCGGCGCGCCGCCGATGCCGCCATGGATCGGATCGATCTCCCGGTGCAGTCGCTCGGCGATACGGTCCAGCAGGGCCGGTTCGATATTCTCACCCGCCGCTGGCTCGGCCAGTTGCCGCAGCGCCTGGCGCAGGGCGCTGGCATTGCGCGACACCTTGTCGGAACCCTCGGCATGAGCATCCGCGATGGCCTGCAGCACCGCCTTGAAGCCAGGCCGACCGTAGCGGGCTTCCTTTGGAAAATAGGTGCCGCCCCAGAACGGATCGCCATCAGGCGTCAGGAACATGGTCAGCGGCCAGCCGCCCTGTTCGCCCAGAATGGCAAGGGCGGACTGGTAGATGTGATCGATGTCGGGGCGTTCCTCACGGTCCACCTTCACATTGACGAACAGCCGGTTCATCAGCGCAGCTGTCTCGTCATCCTCGAAGCTCTCATGGGCCATGACGTGGCACCAGTGACAGGCGGCATAGCCGACGGACAACAGGATCGGCTTGCCCTCGGCTCGGGCGCGGTCCAGCGCCTCGCGGCCCCAGGACATCCAGTGAACGGGATTATCCTTGTGCTGCAGGAGATAGGGGCTGGCTTCTTGTGCCAGGAGGTTGCCGCTCATCTGTGCCTTTCCCGCCTGCTGTGCCCGGTATAGGGTTGATTTCGGCTTGGCTGTGCCAGTCTTAATGGTTGGCAATCCTGCGCTTGACTTCAAGTCTGCGGACGGTCTGGACGTCGATCAGGATCGTCAGGGCCGGAAAATCGTTACGCAAGCGGTATATGAGGTGTCCATGAAGATCACGGTCAATATCGATTGCACGCCGGAAGAGGCCCGACGCTTCTTCGGATTGCCCGATGTCCAGCCGATGCAGGAGGCCGTGATGGCCGAATTGCAGGAAAGGCTGCTTGGTGGCATCAAGCAGATGGATCCGGACACCATGCTGAAGAACTGGTTCCAGGGAGTGCCCAGTGGTATGGCCTCGATGGAAGCGCTTCAGAAGATGTTCTGGAGCCAGTTCGGCGACGCCGGAAACAAGGGAGAAAAGACAGAGTGACCGATATCTCGACCGGAATTGCCGATATGAATCAAGAGGACTTCGAGCAGTACTACCGAAGCCATGTGTTTTGCTGTACGAACCGCCGGCCTGATGGACACAAGCGCGGTTCCTGTGCCGAACGGGGCGCGGAGCCGCTTCGCGCCTACATGAAGGCCCGTGCGAAGGAGCTGGCGCTTCCCGGTGTCCGCATCAATATGGCTGGTTGTCTCGACCGCTGTGAGCTTGGCCCTGTGCTGGTCATTTACCCGGAAGGCGTCTGGTACACCTATCAGAGCCAGGCCGATATCGATGAAATTCTGACCGTGCATTTGCGTGACGGCGGCCGGGTCGAGCGGCTGCTGCTGCGCCCCGAGGACGGGCCGGACAAAGCCGGCTGACACTCTCCGTTTCAGGCAGCGGGATGACATCTCCAGGGACCATCTTTGCGCTTGCGACGCCTCAGGGCCGCTCCGGCGTTGCTGTCGTGCGGCTGTCGGGCCCATCTGCCGGTGCGGTTTTGCAGAAGATAACGGACGGACGCTTGCCGCCGGGCCGGAAGGTCGTGCTCCGGTCCGTGCGGGACCCGGAGACAGGACAGGTACTGGATTCGGCGCTGATTCTCTGGTTTCCCGCACCTGCCAGCTTCACCGGCGAGGATGTGGCGGAGCTGCATCTGCATGGCGGCCGTGCGGTTATCGCCGCCGTGATGCAGGTCCTGTCGCGCCAGCCTGGCTTGCGTTTGGCCGAACCTGGCGAATTCACGCGCCGCGCCTTTCTGGCGGGCAAGATGGACCTGACCTCGGTCGAAGGGCTGGCTGATCTGATCGATGCGGAGACCGAAGCGCAGCGGCGCCAGGCTCTGCGCCAGATGGGCGGGGCCCTGTCGGCGCTCTATGAGGGCTGGCGCGCCCGGCTGTTGCGGGTTCTGGCGCATGCGGAGGCGATCATCGATTTTCCGGATGAGGATCTGCCGGAAGAAACCAATGCACATCTACGGGCCGAGGTGACGGCACTGCTGGAAGAAATCGATGCGCACCTTGCGGATTCAAGGCGTGGAGAGAGGCTGCGCGAAGGTATCCGTGTGGCGATCATCGGGCCGGCCAATGCCGGGAAATCGAGTCTGCTGAACTGGCTGGCCGGGCGTGATGCGGCCATTGTTTCTGCCACCGCGGGAACCACGCGCGATGTCATCGAGGTTCATCTGGACCTAGGCGGCTATCCGGTTTTGTTGGCCGACACGGCTGGCTTGCGGGAGACCGCGGATGCGCTAGAAGAAGAGGGAATACGGCGTGCTCGACGTTGGGCACGGGAAGCGGACTACCGTATTTTGCTGCTCGATGGTGCAGTGTACGATGAACGGCAGACTGCGGAATTCACGAGCCAAGAAAACCCATCTCTTGTGGTTGTAAACAAGTCAGACCTCATGATGTCGTGGCCTACCAGCGCTACTGTGGTAGGTGAGGCCCTGTCTGTTTCGGTGAAGTCAGGGCAGGGGATGGCCGGTTTTCTGGCGCGGCTAGAGCAGGAGGTAGCGCGCCTGGCGGCTCCCGGAGAGGCACCGGCGCTGACGCGGATTCGCCACCGTATGGCCCTGGAGTCTGCGCGGGAATCGCTGATGCGCTTTCTTCAGGCACCGTCGCCTGATCTGGCAGCCGAGGATTTGCGGTTGGCTGTGCGGGAGATCGGGCGGATTACCGGCCGCGTGGATGTCGAGGATCTGTTGGACGTCATCTTCCGAGATTTCTGCCTCGGGAAATGACGGGGTGATAGTTGCTGGCATGTTTCACGTGAAACACCGCTTTATGATCGGCGCCTGACTCGCTAAAGTCCGGCCATGCAAAGCTTTGATGTGATCATTGTTGGCGGCGGGCATGCCGGATGCGAAGCGGCGGTGGCTTCGGCGCGCCTTGGCGCACGCACGCTGCTGCTGACCCATCGGCGCGACACAATCGGTGCGATGTCTTGCAATCCGGCCATCGGCGGATTGGGCAAGGGCCATCTGGTACGGGAGATCGATGCGCTGGATGGCGTGATGGCCCGCGCCATTGACCGCGCCGGCATCCAGTTCCGGCTGTTGAACCGCAGCAAGGGTGCCGCGGTACGCGGGCCTCGTGCCCAGGCTGATCGCCGCCTCTACAAGGAGGCAATGCAGAGTTTGCTGGCGGAACAGCCGGGCCTGTCGATTCAGGAAGGGGCGGTCGAGGATTTGCGCCTTGGTGCCGACGGGAAGGTAGCAGGTGTTATCCTGGCCAGCGGCGACGAAATCGCGGCTGCTGCTGTGGTGGTCACGACGGGCACTTTCCTGCGCGGGATCATTCATCGCGGCGAGGAGCAAATTCCGGCGGGCCGCGTTGGCGAAGCGCCGGCTGTCGGCCTGGCGCGGACGCTGGAACGCGCCGGCTTTGCCATGGGGCGGCTGAAGACGGGCACGCCGCCTCGGCTGGACGGCAAGAGCATCGATTGGAAAGCACTTGAAGTTCAGCCAGGCGATGAGCCACCGGTGCCATTTTCCTTTCTCACCGACAGGATCACCACGCCACAGATCGTCTGCCATATCACGGAGACGCGGCCGGAAACCCATGAGATCATCCGCGCCAATCTTCATCGCTCAGCCGTTTATTCCGGACAGATCGAAGGAACCGGGCCGCGCTATTGTCCGTCCATCGAGGACAAGGTTGTGCGCTTCGCAGAGAAGGAGCGGCATCAGATCTTTCTGGAGCCGGAAGGGCTGGACGACGACACGGTTTATCCCAACGGCATCTCCACCTCTCTGCCGGTTGAGGTGCAGGAGGCGCTGATCGCGACAATGCCGGGTCTTGCGCGGGCGCGTATCCTGCAGCCGGGCTATGCCATCGAATATGATTTCATTGACCCGCGAGAATTGACACCAAGCCTGGAGACGCGGCGTCTGCCTGGCTTGTTTCTCGCCGGCCAGATCAATGGCACCACCGGGTATGAAGAGGCGGCGGGGCAGGGGCTGGTCGCCGGTATTAATGCGGCCTTGCTTGCGGGCGGCGCATCGGAGCCCTTCATGCTGGATCGCGCCGAGGCCTATATCGGCGTGATGATCGACGACCTGGTGACGCGCGGCGCGGACGAACCCTATCGGATGTTTACCTCCCGCGCCGAGTATCGCCTGCTGTTGCGCGCCGACAATGCCGACCAGCGGTTGACCGAAAAGGGGATGGCGCTCGGTGTCGTTGGGGGCGAACGGGCACGAGCCTTCTCGGAGAAGAAAGCTGCTTTGTCTGAAGCGCGGACTCTGCTGGAGGGTCTGCGGGCAACGCCGACGACGCTGGCCCGGCAGGGCATTGCGATTAATCAGGACGGCGTGATCCGTTCGGCGGCAGAACTTCTCTCCCATCCTGAGATCAGCCTGTCACGCCTGGCGGAGATTTGGCCGGAGCTTTCGTCAATTCCAATGCCGATTGCCGAACAGCTTGAAATTGACGGGACCTATGCGGGCTATCTGAAGCGGCAGCAGGCCGATGTCGATGCCTATCGCCGCGATGAATCCCTGCTGCTGCCCGACGGGCTCGATTATGGGTCGGTTGGTGGGCTGTCGACGGAAATCCGCGACAAGCTGAATCGCTCACGCCCAGCCACCCTGGGTGCTGCAGCCCGTATCCCCGGCGTGACCCCAGCGGCATTGACAGCTCTGTTGCGCCATGTGCGGAACCGCTCTTCGGCCGCGAAAGACGAGGTTGATCTTGCCGGGTGAGGCGTCATTGGCGCCTTTGACGCCGGGAGACGTCCAGATGGCCACGAATGTTTCACGTGAAACACTGGAGCGTCTGGAGGCCTATGTGGCGTTGCTGGCCAAATGGCAAAAAGCAGTCAACCTGGTCGGTCCTCGTACGCTAAAAGATGTTTGGCGTCGCCATATTCTCGATTCCCTTCAGCTAATGCCGTATAGTCCCAAAGAAACCGCTTCTGCGCTCGACTTTGGAAGTGGCGCCGGCCTGCCGGGACTGGTCCTGGCAATCGCGGGGGTTAGGGGGATGGTTCTGGTCGAATCGGATGCACGCAAGGCGGCCTTTCTTCGGGAGGCGGCGCGGGTGACCGAGACGGAGCTGGAGGTCTTTCATGGCCGGATCGAGATGCTTCCGGCCAGGAAGGCCGATCTGATCACCGCCCGGGCACTGACAAATGTGGCCGGACTCCTTGGCTATACTTGGCCATACCTGAAGCCGGAGGGCCGGTGCCTTTTCCTCAAGGGCAAGGGTGTCGATGAGGAGCTAAAAGAGGCGGAATCGCTTTGGGAAATGCGGGTCACCAAATATCCCAGCCGCACGGCGCCGGACGGGGTGATCCTTCAACTGGAGGGCATACGTCATGTTGGAGATGCTTGACGAGTCTGAGGCGCCGGCCGCCATGGTGCGGCAAGGGCCGCGTATCATTTCCGTGGTGAATCAGAAGGGCGGCGTCGGCAAGACGACGACCACCATCAATCTGGGGACGGCACTTGCCGCGTGCGGGAAATCGGTATTGCTGATCGATCTCGATCCGCAGGGCAATGCATCAACCGGCCTCGGTATCCCAAGGACGGCCCGCGAACAGGATATCTACGCCGTGATCTGCGACGGGCTGGATATTGGGGCTGCCGTGGCGCCGACGGTCATTCCGGGCATGTCGATCGTGCCATCCTCGGTCAATCTCTCCGGGGCCGAGATCGAACTGGTGAATTTCGAGCGCCGCGAATACCGCATGCAGGATGCGCTGGCGGGCCTTGCCGATTCCTACGATTATGTCCTGGTCGATTGCCCGCCGTCGCTTGGCTTGCTGACGCTGAACGCGCTCGTCGCCTCGGATGCGGTGCTGGTCCCGCTGCAGTGTGAGTTCTATGCGCTGGAAGGGCTGAGCCACCTGCTGAACACCATCAAACGGGTGAAGAAGAACCTGAACCCGCGGCTGGAAATTCAGGGCGTGGTGCTGACTATGTTCGACCGCCGCAACAACCTGTCGGAAGCCGTGGCGGCAGATGTGCGCGGCCATCTCGGTGACAAGGTGTACAGCACCGTGATCCCGCGCAATGTGCGGATTTCCGAAGCGCCATCTCATGGCAAGCCGGTCATTGTCTACGACATGCGCTGCCCCGGCGCGCAGGCCTATATCCACCTGGCCAGTGAAGTGATGAAACGGGAACGGAGCCTGGCCGCCTGATGGCACGCGAAAAGAGACAGAATCTGGGGCGCGGCCTCGATGCCCTGCTGGGCGAGGACAGCGAGGATTACGCCGAACTCGACAAGCTGCGCCAGGGCAAGACAGCGCCGATTGAGTATCTGGAGCCCGGCCCATTCCAGCCGCGCCGGCTGTTCGCCGCCGAGGATATGGAATCGCTGATCGATTCGATCCGCGACAAGGGCGTGCTACAGCCCATTCTTGTGCGCCGGCATCCGGCAGACCCCACGCGCTACCAGATCATTGCCGGCGAGCGCCGCTGGCGTGCGGCCCAGGCGGCGCAATTGCATGAAGTGCCTGTCGTCATCCGCGAGTTCGACGACCGGGCGGCGCTGGAAGTCGCGCTGGTCGAGAATATCCAGCGCCAGGATCTGACCCCCATCGAAGAGGCTGAGGGCTACCGCCGCCTGATGGAGGAGTTCGGTCATACCCAGGAGGCGCTGGCCCAGGTCATCGGCAAGAGCCGCAGCCATATCGCCAATATGCTGCGCCTTCTGGCTCTGCCGGATTACGTGCGCGATGCCGTGGAAGAGGGCAAGATCAGCGCCGGTCATGCCCGCGCGCTGCTGGTCGTACCGAACAGCGAGAGCCTGCTCGGACAGGTCATCGCCAAGGGGCTCAGCGTCCGCGACACGGAAAAGCTGGTTCAGCGCGCCAAGGCGCCCGAATCGGGCAATGATGACGGTGCGGCATCGGCCGGCACCGGGAAACGCCGGCGTTCGTCCGGACGGGAAAAAGACACCGATACGCTGGCTCTCGAACGCGACCTTTCCGCGCTGCTCGGGCTGACCGTTAGCATCGATTTCAAGCCGGGGCAAGGCGGCGTGCTGTCCATCGAATACCGCACGCTGGAGCAGCTCGACGATGTGCTGTCGCGGCTCAGCCGGGGCGGGCGTCAGCCCCTGGACGGAGAAGAGGAAACGCACGAAAGCTTCTCTGAAGATACAGCGATGGCAGACTTCGACCCGGAAGACCCGCTGATTCCAGACGCGGATGACGGGCTGGAAGAGCCGAAAGACTGAGCCTGTCCGGCCCTAGGGCCGGGCGCTGCCGGCGCGCGACCGGTTCCGCGCGGACAGGGCGATCCCAAGCAGAGTCTGCCCAGTAATGGCGTCCGCGGGCAGACCGGTGGTCTTGCACTGCATTTCCGCTTCCACCAGCCGGTTCATTGCCTCGGCCAGCCGGTTAGCCGGCCAGCCGCGCAGCTGGCGGCCCAGCCGGTCGGAGACTTTCCAAAGCGCCCCCCGAAAGCCGGCAGCCTTGAAGGCGGCGTCGATGGACTGGCCGCCTGCCACCAGATTTCCGGCCAGATGCAGGACGCGCAGATGCTGCTGCGCGGCCCGCAGCACCGGCTGGAAATTCATCCCTTCGGCACGGGCGCGGGTGAGGGCGCGATCCAGCGACTCCGGATCGCCCTCGGCCATGGCGAAGACGATATCGTCGAGCCGGAGTGCTGCATTGTCGCCGATGGCCTGGCGCGCCTCGTCCAGGGAGATGGTGCCGCCTTCGCCGACATAGAGGATCAGTTTGTCCAGCTCCATCCGGGTCAGCATACGGTCGGCGCCCAGGTGATCGGCCAGGAAGGCGATGACGTCGTCGCTGCAGCGGATATTGGCCTGCTGCAGATGGCTGCGGACAAGCCCGCGCAGATCGCGTTCTTCGTCAGCGTAGCAAGCGATGATGGCAGCGTTGCGCGCACCTTCGAAAAGTTTCCGCAATTTGGAGCCGGCGGCCAGTGATCCCGCTTCGGCGACGACAAGGAAATCGCCCTGTATCGTCTCCAGCATATTCTGGAAAATCTCGGTATTGCCGTCACCGGCATCGCGTACGCGGATCAGCCGCCGACCGCCGGTCAGGGAGAGCGCGGCCGCCTCGTCGGCCAGGCGGGCCGGATCGTCGCGCAGCTGTGCGCCCGTGAGATCGGCCAGACGAAACGGATCATCGAAGCCGGGCAGCACGGTATGGCCGAGCCTGTCGGCAAATTCCTTTATCTTTCCGGTATCTGGCCCGAAAAGCAGCACCGCTCGTATGGCCGGGTCGGGTGCTTTGAGAAAACCCTCGATCTGGCGGTCGCTGATCTTCATCCGCCGTTCCGCCCCTAGTTCGCGGACTTCGCCTGGCGGTCGAAATAAATGCCGAGGCGGACCCGCATATCGTCACTGATCGCCTCGACAGCGCGGTTTCTCGCATCATCTTCCGCGACCAGATTGGCGAATTGCGAGCGCACGAGGTTGTAGCTGGCCGTAAACCGACTCTGCCCGCTGTAGAGCACGGCATTGGTCGCCGCATCCTGCAGCGTGTAATTCGCGATCAGCTGAAGGTTCGCCAGCGTCGCCGAGGCATCGTCACGAATCGCCAGGTCAGTTCGGATCTCGTTGAGCCGCGTAGCGAGCCGATACTTTGTAGTGGCGGCACCGCCACGCGGATTCAGCCGCACCCGCAGCTGGTTTTGCAGCTCCTGCCCGACGCGGTCCGGAATCGGCACGATCTCGATGGCCGCCATATGCTGAACCGCGGAGGCACTGTGCGCCCGTTCGCCATAGAGCGGACGGAACCCGCACGCGGTCAGCAGCAGCGCCGCAGCGAGCAGGGACAGCGCGGCTATGCCGTTGGTTCTACGCGACAACATTGACGATACGGTTGGGCACGACGATCACCTTGCGCGGGGGCTTCCCTTCAAGCTGCTGCAGGACGGCCGGAAGCGCAAGGGCGGCGGTCTCCGCCGCTTGCTTGTCTACATCGCGCGGCAGCTCGATGGTGCCGCGCAGCTTGCCATTCACCTGAACGGCGATGGTCACGCTGTCATCGACCAGCATTGCCGGATCGGCCTCGGGCCAGGCGGTCTCCGCCAGCAGCGTGCTGTGGCCCAGCAGGCCCCAGAGTTCCTCCGCCAGATGTGGCGTCATCGGGCCGATCAGCTGCACCAGCACTTCCAGCCCGCGCCGCTTCATCCAGCGGCTGCCTTCATCCTGCCCGTCCAGATCTTCCAGCTGATTGCTGAATTCGCGGATGCGCGCGACGGCCTTGTTGAAGTGGAACTTGTCGAGATCGTCGGAAACGCCGGCGATGGTCTTGTGCATCGCCTTTTCGGCAGCTGCCGCCTTGCCCTCAACCGCTGCCGACCGGGCGGTACCAGCGGGTGCCAGCGCCACCAGCCCATCCTCGATCAGCCGGTGCAGGCGATTCAGATAGCGCCAGGCGCCATCGATGCCGGCATCCGTCCAGTCGAGGTCGCGTTCCGGCGGGCTGTCGGACAGCATGAAGAGCCGGGCGGTGTCGGCGCCATAGCTGTCGATAATATGAACCGGATCGACGACATTCTTGCGCGACTTGCTCATCTTTTCGGAGCGACCGACGGTAACCGGACGACCGCCTTCGACCGTCACGACGCTCCCGTCGGCTGCCTTCATGACCTGCGAGGGGAACAGCCACTTGCCATTCTCGTCCTTGTAGGTCTCGTGGCAGACCATGCCCTGGGTCAGCAGGCCGGCGAAGGGCTCTTCCACGTCGGTATAGCCGCACTTTTTCAGCGCCCGCATGAAGAAGCGCGAATAGAGCAGGTGCAGCACGGCATGTTCGATGCCGCCGATATACTGGTCGACCGAAAGCCAGTAGCCTGCCTTGTCGCGGTCAAAGGCCTTTTCCCCGCGAGCATCGGCGAAGCGAGCGAAATACCAGGAGGATTCGAAGAAGGTGTCGAAGGTGTCGGTCTCGCGGTGCGCGGGCTTGCCGCAGGACGGGCAATCGACATGCTTCCAGGTCGGATGGCGATCCAGCGGATTGCCGGGCGCATCGAAGGTGACATCCTCCGGCAGGGTCACCGGCAGCTGGTCTTCCGGCACCGGCACGATGCCGCAATCGGCGCAATGGATGAAGGGGATCGGGCAACCCCAGTAGCGCTGGCGCGATACGCCCCAGTCGCGCAGGCGATAGCTGACCGTGGCCTGGCCGGCGCCGCTCTGTTCCAGCGTCTCCGCGATGCGCTTCTTCGCCTCCTCGACCGGCAGCCCGTCCAGGAAGCGGGAGTTGAATAGCACGCCCTCGCCGGGAAAGGCAGTATTGCCAATCTCTACGGTTTCCGCATCGGCCGGACGCACGACGGGGATGACCGGCAGGTCATACTTCCGGGCGAAATCCAGGTCGCGCTGATCATGCGCGGGACAGCCGAAGATCGCGCCGGTGCCATATTCCATCAGCACGAAATTGGCGACATAGATCGGCACCTGCCAGGACGGGTCGAGCGGGTGGACTGCCTTCAGCCCAGTGTCGAAACCCTTCTTTTCCGCCGTTTCGATGGCCGCCTCGCTGGTGCCGATGCGGCTGCACTCGGCGATGAAGTCGGCCAGCGCGGCATTCTTCGCAGCCAGCTCGCCGGCCAGCGGATGATTGGGCGAAATCGCGCAGAAGGAGGCGCCGAACAGCGTATCCGGGCGGGTGGTGAAGACTTCCAGCTTCTCGTCCCGCCCCGCAATCGGGAAAAAGACGCGCGCACCTTCCGACCGGCCGATCCAGTTGTGCTGCATCAGCCGCACGCGGTCCGGCCAGCGCTCCAGGGTCCGGATCGCCTGCAGCAAATCCTCGGCATAGTCGGTGATCTTCAGGAACCACTGCGACAGCCGCTTCTTCTCGACCGGCGCGCCGGAGCGCCAGCCCTTGCCGTCGATCACCTGTTCGTTGGCCAGAACGGTATTCTCGACGGGGTCCCAATTGACCCAGCTTTCCTTGCGATAGGCGAGACCCGCCTTGTGGAAGTCGAGAAACATCTTCTGCTCATGCCGGTAATAATCCGGATGGCAGGTCGCGATCTCGCGCTCCCAGTCATAGGACAGGCCCATGCCCTGCAGCTGGGTACGCATCGAGGCGATGTTCTCGTAGGTCCATTTGGCGGGATGGACCTTGTTTTCGATGGCGGCATTCTCCGCCGGCAGGCCGAAGGCGTCCCAGCCCATCGGGTGCAGCACATTAAAGCCGCGCGCCTTCTTGTAGCGCGCGACTACATCGCCCAGCGTGTAGTTGCGGACATGGCCCATATGGATGCGCCCCGACGGGTAGGGGAACATCTCCAGCACGTAATATTTCGGCCGGGAAGCGTCTTCCGTGACATTGAAGCAGCGCTTCTCCGTCCAGATACGCTGCCACTTCGCCTCGGTTTCCTTGAAATTATAGCGTGCCATCTCGCTCGGCCTGATAAGTCGCGGGTCCGCGTCGCGCGGTTTCGGCCGGGATTATTCGCCCAACAGCGGGGGCAAAGGCAAGCCGTTCGATGGTTTCTCGGCGGTCAGGCCCTCTAGCGCTGGGCGCTGGAAACCCGAAGCTGCCGCGCCCGGGTCAGGACAGTGTTCTCAAGCTCGGTGCCGACCGAGGGCTCCACGGCGGCATCCTGCCACTGGCCAGTGGCCGTGCGCTGCTGCCGGAAGATCGCGGCGCGGATGCCGTCCGCCCGCAAGGCGCGGTCCAGAATGAACAGGTTAACCTTGAAGCGCTCGGCAGGGTTTTCCGGCGCGGAATACCAGTCGGTGATGATGACGCCGCCGAACGGATCGGCCGAAGCGATCGGCATGAAGGACAGCGTATCCAGCGAGGCACGCCACAGATAGGCATTCACACCGATGCCGGTACCGCCGGCCGGCGCTTCCTCCTCGCTGCCAAACAGGCTGAGGCCGCCCGGCCCCAGAATGCTGCCATTGTCTTCCTTGCCATAGATGCTGGGGTTGGTATCGCCCGGACGCATCGTCGGATATTCGTATGCGGTCTCGCCGCAGCCGGTGAGAAGGGCGGCCAGCAGACCGGCGATAAGGAAGCTTTTGGTGTAACCTGGGGCGAAATCTGTGATGCGGGCCACGGTCGATCCAATCCTGTTCCTACAAATTGCCAGCAAGCGCTATTCTAATGCCACGAACCGGTCAAGAGTAAGGCAAAAACGACGGCGTCCTTTAGGCTATCTATAAGCTCTTCGGGTGTAAGCATCTGGATATGAAGGACATATGAAAGCGCCAAAATGTGTCATTGCTGCAACATGTGTGCACAATTATCACGCGCCAAAGCCGAGTTTGGTTGACTAACGCCCTTGCTTGGATAGCCTTCACCCAGTCCGAACGGGCTGGCACGGCTTTTGTCGTCAGAACCGGGGGGATAGCGGCTGTCGGGTAACCCGCCCGATGGTCATATGTGAGGCAAACCTTATTTTAGTAGGGGGCATACAATGAAGAAGGTTCTTCTCGGCACGACCGCTCTGGTCGCCGCGGGCCTGCTGGCTCAGCCGGCTCTGGCGTCCGATCCGATCAAGCTGCAGGTGAAGGGTTACTACCAGAACCTCGTCACCTTCTCGGACGTTGACGCGCCGGCCGGTTCCACCGCGAACTACAAGGACGCTCAGTTCCGTCACGAAGGCGAAGTGCACTTCAAGGGCGAGACCAAGCTGGACAACGGCCTGACCGTCGGCTTCGACGCCCAGCTGGAAATCGTCAACGTCGGCCTGTCGGGCGGTCAGCCGCGCGACATGGACGAGACCTACATGTATTTCTCGGGCGGCTTCGGTAAGCTGCAGCTCGGTGCCGAGAACGGCGCTGCCTACCTGCTGCACACCGGCATCCCGTCGGTTGGTCTGGGCTTCGACGACCGCAACTTCGGCCCGGTCGTCTCCAACACCGGCCACAACCGTCCGAACATCTCGGGCGACACCGCCAAGGGCACCTACTTCACCCCGAAGATGGGCGGCTTCCAGGCTGGTATCAGCTACAGCCCGAACGTTGACCACCAGGCCCTGAGCGGCAATGGCTTCGGTGTGATGACCGTCGCCACCGGTGACGTCGAGGACGTGATCGGCGTCGGCGCCAACTACACCGCCAAGTTCGGTGAAGCCATGGTCGACCTGTCGGCTGCC
The DNA here is from genome assembly GCF_000299935.1 of Oceanibaculum indicum P24. Classification (NCBI taxonomy): domain Bacteria; kingdom Pseudomonadati; phylum Pseudomonadota; class Alphaproteobacteria; order Rhodospirillales; family Oceanibaculaceae; genus Oceanibaculum; species Oceanibaculum indicum. Next base: position 238,962 of record NZ_AMRL01000002.1, read on the forward strand.
TATGAGTCCGGCGATGTCGTCGGTGCCGGTGGCAACGATCCGGAGATCTGGGCCCTGGGCCTGAACGTCGGCTTCGGCGGCTTCACCGTCGGCGCTTCGTACGGCGACAGCGAGAACTACACCAGCGGCGGCGGCGTCGTTGCCGGCCTCGACTCCACTGTCTGGGCTCTGGGTGTGGCTTACAAGACCGGCCCGTGGGGCGTGTCTGCCAACTACCAGACCAGCGACAACGAGATCGGTGGCGCGACCAGCAGCGGCTCGGGTGACGAGTACGAGCTGGCTGCCAGCTACCAGCTCGGCGCTGGCGTCCAGCTGCGCGGCGGTCTGCTCCATGCCGACATGGACCTGAACAGCCAGGCTGACACCACCACCCTGTTCATCGGCACCTTCCTGACCTTCTAAGGTCTGGTCGGTCCGAAAGGATCTGGGGGAAGGGCGCGGCTTCGGCCGCGCCCTTTTCTTTTTGCCCACTTTTCTTTCGTGTCTCTTCGGGCAAGGATGCGCGCATGGGACGTCTGATCTGGCTCGCCTCCTATCCTAAATCCGGCAATACCTGGATGCGGGCTTTCCTGCACAATCTCTTCCGCAATCCGCCAAAGCCCGCCGGCATCAACGAACTGGACCAGTTCTGCCTCAGCGAATCCAAGCCGCACTGGTATCTGCCCTATACGGGCGGCCAGCCGACTGAAAGCCTGTCCCTGGCGGAGATCATGGCGATCCGGCCGCGCGCCCAGCAGGATATGACGCGCGCCTTTCCCGATTCGGTCTTCGTGAAGACCCATAACTTCCTCGGCGAGTCGCACGGCCATCCGCTGGTGAATCAGGGGGTGACGGCGGGGGCGATCTATATCGTGCGCAACCCGCTCGACGTGACCCTGTCGGCGGCGGACCATTTCGGCCTGACCATCGACCAGGCGGTGGATTTCATGGCGACGGAAGGGGCGGCGACTCTGAACAGCGCCAGCAATGTGCCGGAAGTCCTCAGTTCCTGGTCATCACATGTGAAAAGCTGGACACAGAACCCGCATCCGGCGCTGCTGGTGCTGCGCTATGAGGATATGCTGGAACGCCCGAAGGAGGCGTTCAGCAGGGTCGTTTCCTTTCTGCGGCTGCCGCCCAGCCCGCAACGGCTGGACAAGGCACTGCGCTTCTCCTCCTTCAAGGAGCTGAGCAAGCAGGAAAAGAAGGGCGGCTTCCGGGAGCGCAGCCAGAATTCGCAGAGCTTCTTCCGGGTCGGGCAGCGCGACCAGTGGCGCGAGCTGCTGACAGAGGATCAGATCGCGCGCATCGTCACGCTCCACCGGGAGCAGATGCAGCGTTTCGGCTATATTCCGGAAGAGTTGCAGGCCGACTAATTATCGGTCCACATGCGCATGGCGTTCTGGTGGATGCGCCCGAACCGCTCCAGATAGGGGCTGCCGGGCATCTCTGCTGCCAGGTCGCGGCGCAGCCTGTCCATCTCATAGGCCATTTCGCGCTGCAGCGGGTCGCGGATGAAGGATTGCGCCCAGCCGATAGCGGCCAGCCGTGTGCCCTTGCGCACCGGCTCCACCCGGTGCAGCACCAGCGACGGATAGATCACGACGGTGCCTGCCGGCTCCTTGCAGAAATGCTCGCCATAGGGTGTGACCATGACCAGCTCGCCGCCCTCATAGCTCGCCGGATCGCTGAGGAACAGCGTGAAGGATACGTCGGAGCGCACGGCCTTGTCCTGCGACGGGCCAATCAGCGCCGCGTCGATATGCTCGCCATAATGCATGCCGACATCGTAGCGGTTGAAGACGATGTGCAGCTTGCGCGGCAGGGCGTACATAGTAAAGCCGTCGGCGCCGAGCAGGGCGTTGGTGATGGTCTGCAGCAGTTGCGGCAGCTGCTGCGAGGACTGGTCGCTCTGCAGATTCTGCTTCAGCCCCTTCTTGCCGGTGACGGTGCCATCCTGGAACTGTGTGCGGTTCAGCTCCATGCGCAGCTTGGCCAGCTGCTCGCGGGACAGGATGTCGGGAATCTTCAGCAGCATGGTCGCCCTTTCTCCGCTTGCAGGGGCGGGGAAGACCGGTTTTCTTCCCCGCCGCTTCTTGGCATGCTGGCGAAAGCTAACGCCGTTTTGCCCCACAACTCAACATCCCGCATCTTTGGAGCGCCCATGTCCGCCGCCGACCCTGAAGCCAATCTCGAAAAGGCGATATCCGGCAATATCGACGCGATCCGCAAGCGCATTGCCAAGGCCGCTGTGGCGGCGCGGCGAGATCCGGCCGATATCCGCCTGATCGCAGTGTCCAAGGCGCAGCCGGCGGACCGCATTCAGGCGGCGCTGGGCGCGGGGCAGCGGCTGTTCGGCGAGAACCGGGTGCAGGAAGCGCAGGCGCGCTGGCCTGACTTGCGTGCGGCCTATCCCGATCTTGACATCCACCTGATCGGCCCGTTGCAGACCAACAAAGTGAAAGAGGCGGTGGCGCTGTTCGATGCTATCCAGACATTGGATCGCCCGAAGCTGGCGCAGGCGCTGGCGGCGGAGATGCAGAAGACCGGCCGGTACCTGCCCTGCTATGTGCAGGTGAATACCGGGGAGGAGGAACAGAAGGCCGGTGTCCTGCCGGAGCAGGCGGATGGTTTCATCTCGGAGTGCCGGGCGCTGGGTCTCGAAATCGTCGGCCTGATGTGCATCCCGCCGGCCGAGGAAGAGCCGGGGGTGCATTTCGCGCTGCTGCGGGAGATTGCCCGGCGCAACGGGATCGAACGGCTGTCGATGGGGATGAGCGCCGATTACGAGATCGCCATTCCCTTCGGCGCGACGGAGGTGCGTGTCGGCACCGCGATCTTCGGTGACCGTGGGGACTGGAAGCAGCTGGTCGGCCGTTAGATCAGTTCTACCCGCAGGAGGGTCTGGGGTCCGCACCGGGCCAGGAGCCGGCGTAGATCAGGTTCCGACAGCGCGACGCAGCCTTCGGTGGGCGCGTAATCGGGGCGGGCGATATGCAGGAAGATGGCACTGCCCTTGCCCGGCACCACGGGATCGTCGTTATAGCCCAGCTCGACGACCAGATCGTAGAGCCCGTCCTCGCGCCACATGGTTTCATGGCTGGCGGGGTAAGGCAGGCGCACCGGACGGTTATAGGCGGGGTCGGCGGGGTCGTCGCACCAGCCATCCAGCCGGTCGATGGCGAGGCTCGGCAGGCCGGTCAGCGGTGCACCGCCTCTGTCGGCGCGGTAGTGCAGCTTTCGCAGAGGCCAGTCGCCAAGCGGCGTTCCGCCATCACCTTCCTGCTTGTCCGGGACCGGGCCGCCCTTGCCAAGGGTGCATTTCAGGCTCAACCCTTCGGCCTCCAGCCGGCCCTGCCGGGCGCCGGGTGAGGCGAGCACGCGAATTAGGGTAAGCAAGCCAGACATTTAGCGATCATGCCGGATGGGTCGACGGCGGTCCAGACCTGCTTATTGCGGGGCCTCGCCGCGCTGCCGCGCGCGCATCAGCGCCTCGTACTTCTGCAGCGCATCCTGCATCATCGACGGTACGCCGCCCTTCTGTGTGACAGGGACATTGGCGTTGGCAGAGGCTGCCGCCGCTTCCTCCCGCTCCGGCTTGGCCGCATTCGCCTGTGGCGGCACCTGGAAGCGGGCGATCACCCGGGCGCCTTCGCCTTCCTTCTGGCGGTTACTGGCGGCAATCAGCGCATCCAGCCCATTCGCCTGGGCGCTGTTCAGGGCCACTCTCTCCGGCTGGACAGCTTTGTCAGGTGTTGTCGCTTGCATCGTGACCGGCTCTGGTGCCGGTGCCTTGGGCTGCGCCGCCGGTTCGGCTGCGGCCATGCGTTGCGCGTCGGCTGGGGCGCCGAAGCTGACCTGGGCCAGCATTTCCTCGCCAGCGCCACGGCCATTCTCCGCCGCGAAAATGGCATTCGCACCGGCTGCCAGCAGCCCAAGCGGGCCGCCCAGCAGGCCGGCGCCAGCCATCTGCATTTCCGGGCGGATCGTATCGCCGGTCAGCTGCCGGTAGATGCTGGAGACGACGGGGATGTGCTGCAGCGGGTTGATGAGGTCCAGGAAATCAAAGAAGGACAGGGACTCCGACTCGCCGGCATCCGGGCCTTCGCCGACCTCGGCATTGTTGAAAGAAGACGGGGCGACGCGCTCAACCGGCTCGGGGGCAGGGGCTGGGATGGTCAGGCGCATCGCCCCGCTGGACGCTCCCTGAGTGGTCGCACCCCGCTGGGAGGGGGGCAGGGATGGCGGCTGGGAGGCCATGATCTGTGAGGCAGTAACGGACATCGGTTTCCTCTTTTCATCCAGCTTTGCTTACGCAAGCGGGATGCCAGAAGAAAATCCCTGTAAACTCAATGTTCTAAAGAAAGCGGCCGTGACGACACCTAGCCAGGCCGGCAGGATTCGCCGGCCTGTGTGGCGCGGGGGCGGCAGAATCTGCCCGGCATGCTCAGAACATATGGCCGGAGCGTTTCGCCTTGGTCTTCAGATAGGCCTCGTTGTGGCTGTTCGACGGGAAGGCATGGGCAACGCGCTCCGCCACCTCGATGCCGTGCCGGGACAAGCCCTCGACCTTTTCGGGATTGTTGGTCATCAGCCGCACCCGGGTTGCTCCCAGCTGATGCAGCATCTCCGCCGCCGGCGCGAAGGCGCGCTCATCGGCATCGAAGCCCAGATGCTCGTTGGCATCGACCGTGTCGAGGCCGAGATCCTGCAGCTGATAGGCCCGCAACTTGTTCACTAGGCCGATATCGCGGCCTTCCTGCGCCAGATAGAGCAGGATGCCGGTGCCCTGTTCCGCGATCGCACGAATGGCGCCCCGCAGCTGATCGCCGCAATCGCAGCGCAGGCTGCCCAGCAGATCGCCAGTGAAGCATTGCGAATGCAGCCGGATCAGCACAGGCCGGCCGGCGGCAATCTCCGCTTCCGGTTGGCCAATCAGGATGGCGATATGTTCGACACCGCCGTCCGGCGGCCGGAAGGCAACCAGCCGCGCATCCTCGATATCGGCCAGCGGCACCCGTGCCTCGGCGGCCAGTGTCAGCCGTGCGGCAGCCAGCGCCGGATAGGCGGCAATCTCCTCTGCCTCGATCAGCACCAGGTCCGCGTCCCTTGCGGCAGCGGCAACGCCCTCCGAGTCGGTATGGGCCAGCCGCGCCAGCAGGGCGGCGGGGATGAGGCGCGCCTGTTTCACAAGCGCCAGCGCCGAGGCGGCGAGCCCATCCTCCGGCTCCGGCAGGATTGCCACCGCTTTCGACAGGGCAGGCGCCGGGCCGGCGGTCGGGTCGGCGAGCCGGCGCACGAAATCCGGGTCTGCCTTGGCCGGAAGCGCCAGCGATTCGACACTGCTGATGGGCTGCCCCGGTTTCAGGGCTGCCGCACGGCGGGCGGTCAGCACCAGCGTGGGCCGGGACCCGGCGGCGCGGGTCAGGCCCGGCAGGCTGGACGGCGTCACCATTTCGGCGGCCATCAGGATGCCGGCGCTTTCCCGCTCCCGGTTGCGGACCAGCACCTGGCCGCCGCGCCGCAGTTCCGCAATGGCGCGCTCGACGCGTTTGACCGTGGCGGCGCGCAAGGCTGCCGGAGAGGCGGAATCGCTTTTGGCGGGCGGGGCGGCGGAAGACATGGACAGGCGCCTTGCGGATCGGGACACTGCAACTCTAGAACTCTGGCCAATCTAGGCACTGTGCCGGCCCATGAAAAGGCCGGCGGCCATATTGCCCGATAGGGGGCAGGGAGAGGGGCTCTTGCGGTACCGCGATTACGACCAGGCCGGGCTGGACGCCCAGTACAACAACCGGGCGCTGGTGCCGGAGCATCCGGCATTCATCGAGGCCTGGGAAAAGCGCAGTGCCGAGGCGCGTCGGCATCTCTCCGTCGATCTCGACCTCGCCTATGGTGACGATCCGCGGCAGCGGCTGGATTTCTTTCCGGCTCCGCAACGGGACGCGCCGGTACTGGCCTTCATCCATGGCGGCTACTGGCAGGCGCTGGACAAGGCGCATTTCAGCCATATCGCCCCGCTCTTCGTTGCCGCCGGCATCGCGGTCGCGGTGCTGGGCTATCGGCTGGCGCCGGCGCAGCGGATGACGGAAATCGCGGCGGATATCTGCGCGGCACTCGCCTGGCTGTATCGTGAATTGCCGGCGCTCGGCGGTGACCGGTCGCGGATTCATCTGGCCGGCCATTCGGCGGGCGGGCATCTGGTATCGTTGGCGGCAACGACCGACTGGCCCAGCATTGCCCCGGAGCTGCCGCCGGGTCTGGTGCGCGGCGTCTGTTCGATCAGCGGGCTCTACGATCTGGAGCCGATCCGCCTTAGCTATCTGAACGCGGCGCTGGCGCTGGACGAACCGGAAGCTGCGGCACTCAGCCCAATGGCGACTCTCCCGGCCAAACCCAGCGGGCCGCAGCTGCTGGCCGTAGGCGGGCTGGAAAGCGCGGAATATCACCGCCAGCAGGCGGATTATGCTGCCCGGCTGCGCGCGGCGAGGCATCCGGTGCAGGCAATCGTTCTGGAAGGCCGCCATCATTTCAGCGCGGTCGATGCGCTGGCCGAACCGGATTCGCCCCTGTTCGAAGGGGTATTGCGGCAGATCCTGGCGCCGCGATTCTGACAATTTTCTGTGATCAACCGGCTTCGGCTTACCCGGTTCCGATGTTCTGCGATATGGTTACGTCACTGATGCAAAGCCGTGGAGAGGCGATGAGCAACGGCAAGAAGATTCTCCTGGTCGAGGACGAGGAATTGCTGCGCCAGTCCCTGGCCGAGCAACTCCAGCTCCACGAGGAGTTCACCACGGTGGAGGCGGCCGACGGGGCCGAGGCCCTGACCAAGGCGAAGGCCGAGCAGTTCGACCTCGTCCTGCTCGATGTCGGCCTGCCGGACATGGATGGGCGGGAAGTCTGCCGGCTGTTGCGACGCGGCGGGCTGAAATCGCCGATCATCATGCTGACCGGCGCGGTATCGGATGCCGACACGATCCTCGGCCTCGATTCCGGCGCCAATGACTATGTAACCAAGCCGTTCCGGCTGAATGTGCTGCTGGCCCGCATTCGCGCGCAGCTGCGCCAGCATGAGCAGAGCGACGATGCGCTGTTCACCATCGGACCCTACAGCTTCACGCCCAGCCTGAAGCTGCTGGTCGATGGCGCGAAGAACCGCAAGATCCGCCTGACCGAGAAGGAAACGGCGATCCTGAAATATCTCTACCGCACCGGCAACCGCACGGTCAGCCGTGATGTGCTGCTGAACGAGGTTTGGGGTTATAACGCTGGCGTAACGACCCATACGCTGGAAACCCATGTCTATCGGCTGCGGCAGAAAATCGAGACCGATCCGGCCAATGCCGCGATCCTGGTGACGGAGCCGGGCGGCTATCGCCTGGTGCCCTGACCCTTGGCCGGGGCGGTGGCGGGCGCCGGCCTGACCGTCCGATTCTGGGGCGTGCGCGGCAGCATCGCCTGTGCCGATCCGGCAATGATGCGCTATGGCGGCAATACATCCTGCGTGGAGGTCCGCTGCGGCGACCGGCTCATCATCCTTGATGCCGGTACCGGGCTGAAGCCGCTGGGCGAGGCGCTGACCGCCACGGGGGCGGCCTCCTGCAGGCCGGTCGAGGCCGATCTGCTGCTGAGCCATACCCACCATGACCATGTCACCGGCCTGCCCTTCTTCCGTCCGGCCTTTGACCCTGGAAACCGCCTTCGCCTGTGGGCGGGCCACCTCTATCCGACGCGGCGGCTGCGTGAGGTGCTGGCCGGGCTGATGGCGCCGCCTTTGTTCCCGGTGCCGCTGGATATCTTCCGTGCCATCATCGCCTATGAGGATTTCCGCGCTGGCGAGGACGTGCCGCTGGGCGATGGGATTTCGGTGCGGACCGCGCCGCTGAACCATCCGAACGGCGCGACCGGCTACCGCATTGCCTATGGCGGCCGCTCGGTCTGCTACGTGACCGACACCGAACACCGGGAGGGCCAGCGCGACCCCGCGATTCTGGGGCTGGTGGCGGGTGCCGATCTGATGATCTATGACAGCACCTATACCGACGCGGAATATCCCCGTTATCGCGGCTGGGGCCATTCCACCTGGGAGGAAGGGGTGCGTCTGGCGGAGGCCGCGGGGGTCGGGCGGCTGGCGATCTTTCACCACGACCCGAATCACGATGATGACTTCATGGACGGCATCGCGGTGGCGGCGGAACAGGCGCGGCCGGGCACCATCGTGGCACGGGAAGGGCTGGAACTGGCGTTGTAACGCCGGCTTCACGACCTCCTGAAGCCGCGTGAGGAGCTGGCGGTGCCATGCTACGACGGCCGGCATCTGGAGAGGTGAGGGGGCATGCGCAACCAGAAGGCTGACCTTATCACCCCGCTGCGGGGCTGGCTGACAGGCCTGCCGCACCTTCTGCCGGGCCTTCCAGCAGCTGGACCCAAGAGGCTTTTGCTGCCGGCGCGGCTGCGCGAGGCCATCGCGCGGCAGCAGGAAAACAGCGAGATCCTGATCGGCTGGATCCAGCTGGGCGTCGTGATCACCTTTGCCGTGCTCTATACGCTGGCGCCCAAGACCTTCCACCCCGATGTGATGTTCGAGCCGGTGCCACTGGTGCTGGCCGCCTATGCAGTATTCACCCTGTTGCGGCTGGTGCTGGCGCACCGTAGGGCACTACCGGAATGGCTGCTCTACGTCTCCATCGTCGCCGACATGGCACTGCTGATGGTGGCAATCTGGAGCTTTCACCTGCAGTACCAGCAGCCGCCTTCCTTCTATCTGAAGGCGCCGACCCTGCTCTATGTGTTCATCTTCATCGCCCTTCGGGCGTTGCGCTTCGAGGCGCGCTTCGTGCTGCTGGCAGGCGCGACGGCGGCGCTGGGCTGGCTTGGCCTGGTCGGTTACGCCACCCTGTCCCGGCCGGACGACACCATGATCACCCGGAACTATGTCGAATATCTCACCTCCAACAGCGTGCTGCTGGGCGCGGAGTTCGACAAGATCATCTCCATCATCATGGTCACTGTGATTCTGGGGCTTGCCATCCTGCGGGCGCGGGGATTGCTGGTCCGTGCCGTGGTGGAGGGGCAGGCGGCGCGCGATCTGTCGCGCTTTTTCGCGCCGGAAGTGGCCGCGAAGATCACACGCACCGACCGCCAGATCCGCGCCGGCGAGGGGGAAGTGCGCCAGGCCGCCATCCTTACGCTGGATCTCCGTGGTTTCACCGCTTTGTCGATGGCGCTGCCGGCGCCGCAGGTGCTGGCCTTGCTGGCGGGGTATCAGGCGCGGGTCGTACCGGTAATCCAGGCGCATGGCGGCTCCATCGACAAGTTCCTGGGCGACGGCATCATGGCGACTTTCGGGGCGGCGCTGCCCACTGGCCGCCATGCCGCCGACGCTCTGCGGGCCGTGGCTGCGATTGCCGAGACGGTCGATGCCTGGAATGCCGAGCGCGCGGCGGCGGGTCAGTCGCCGATTCGTGTTGGCGCGGCGGTCAGCGCCGGGCCGGTGCTGTTCGGCGCGGTCGGCGACGAGACGCGGCTGGAATATACGGTGATCGGCGAGGCGGTGAATCTGGCCGCGAAGCTGGAGAAGCACACCAAGGCGGAAGGGGTGCGGGCGCTTTCCACCCGGATGGCGCTGGAACTGGCCGAACAGCAGGGCTATCGCGCAGCGCAGCCACACCGACCGTTGGCCGGCTGCACCGTCGAGGGTGTCAGCGGTCCGCTCGATCTCGTTGTGCTGGTGGAATAGCCCGCCAGGGCCGCTCAGAAGCTGGCTGGGGCGCCAGGATTCGAACCTGGGATCACGAGACCAAAACCCGTTGCCTTACCGCTTGGCCACGCCCCATCGCCGCCTGCCCTGACCGGGCGGCGCGCAAGATAGGCGCAAATCCGGCGCCGCGCAACCTGTGGCGAGTCGCGGCGGCTTAACAGAACCGGCATTCTTTGTTATGGGTTGGTAGTGCCGCTTGTCGCGGCGCCCTCCAGTCGGGAGATCGGCTTGGCACAGGCAAAGCCCAAAGCGAAGACCGCCGAGAAGAAGGCCACATCCAGGCGCAACATGCCCTGGAGCATCAAGGGCGTTTCGCCGGAAGCGCGCGAGGCGGCCCGCAAGGCTGTCGAATCCGGCGACATGACGATGGGCGAATGGCTGAGCGAGGCGATCCGGGCCGTGGCGGCCGAGGAGCGCGGCGTCGCTTCGGCACCGGAACCGGCTGCCGCACAGACTGAGGTCACCGAGGACAGGCTGGAGCCGCTGGCCGAGCGCATCGCCGCCGCCGAGCGCCGCACTGCGCTTATGGTAGCGCCGCTGCATGAATTGCTGGAAACCATCGCGCGGCGGCTGGAGGGGCTGGAAAACCGCCTGCCTTCTGCCCCGGCACCGACCAGCGCTCCGCAGCCTGAGAGTCCCCCCGCCGCTGATATGGCTGACACAGGTAACACCGAGCCTACGCCGCCCGAGGGTCGGCCCTGACTGCCATCGCCGGGCGGGTTGGTATTCCGCTGTTTTTTCGGACATACTGACATACGTACGGTTCCTATTCGGGGGCAGGCATGGCGCAGATATCGCCCTGGAGTGTGAAGGGGGTTTCCCCCGAAGACCGCGAGGCGGCAAAGCGGGCCGCGCGCCAGGCCGGGCTGCCGGTGGGTGCCTGGCTCAGCCAGGCCATCCGCCATGCCGGCCAGGAGCCGACCAACAGACCGGTCGGCGGTCCTGCGAGCGGAACGCCCACGCCCGATCCTGATCAGGCGGCGGAGATCATCGCATTGCACGGCGACGTCGCAATCCTGACCGCCCGGCTGGATGCGTTGAGCGATACCGTGGCCCGGCTGAAGGGCGATCTGGCGGCACTGGCCGACGAAAGCAGCGCGCAGGCAGCCGCACGGAACAGCGCGCCCGGCACGGAACCAGGAGAGATACCGCTGGATGTCCAGGCCGCGCAGGCGGCGCTGGAGCGGGCGGTTCTGCGCCTGTCCGACCGGCTGCGGGTGCTGGAGGAAGAAACCGAGCAGGTGCGGAGCCGAAAGTCAGCGGGGCTCCTGAGGCGGCTTTTCGGCGGTCGCTGACAGCATCGGTACTACCAGACTTAACAGGCAGCCCCTTCACGGTATAGGATGGTAGGGTCAGGACTACCAAGCGCCGACATGCCGGCCCGGAAAAGGCTATAGGATGCGAAAGGCTGGTTCCAAAGCCACGCCCTGGAGTGTGAAGGGCATTGATGACGCGACGCGGGACGTCGCGCGCGAAGCCGCGCAGGAAGCCGGCCTGACCCTTGGCGCCTGGATCGACCGGGCTATCCTGCGCCATGCCGGCATCACCCCGATTCCCGCCAATGACGCGTCTGGCGGCGGTGCCGGCACCGAAGCGGATGCAGACCAGCTGGAGACGGAGGTCGCTGCCGCCGAAGGGCGGATCGAAGGGCAGCTCCGCCCGGTCGGGCTGGCGGTAGCGCGTATCGCGCAGCGCATGGTGCAGCTGGAGCGCGGCCTGAAATCCCTGCCGCCCGACTGGCCGTCCACCCTTACGGTCGCCCCGCCGGCAAGTGATTCCGTCACCGGCGAAGTTCCTACAGGTGAGGACCATGTTCCCGGCGGCATGGCTGAGGATGAGCCGGAAGACGAAATCGTCTTTCCGGCAACGGCAGACGAAGCGAAACCCGATCCGGCTGAGGAAGATTGGGATGCGCGCTGGAACCAGTTCAAGACGGAGCTGGCCGCCGAAACCACGGACGACGCACCATCGGCTGCAGACCCGACAGAGGAAAAGAAACCCGCGCCGACCCCGGCACCAACAGCTTCAGCACTGCCTCAGAGGCCCGTGCGCCGCCATATCCCGGGAAAGTTGATCGTCGGTGGCCTCGTCCTGGTCATTGGCGTGGGCAGCGGCATCGCCCTGATGAGCCAGAGCGAGCGGCTTGGCGTGAAGCCGGCCTTGCAACGCACGGCGGATGCGGTCATTGGGCTTGGCGAGGATATTCAGGCGGCGTTGCGGAATGGCACGCGCTGGGTTGAGGATCGGGCGTGGCAGCTGCGGGGTGGCCGCGAGGAAACCGACAGCAGCAGCGCGGCGCCGGCATCCCCGGAAGGGCCGACAGCATCCGCGCCGGCTGCGCTCGAAGCCGCTCCACCCGCTATGCCGCAACCTCCGATTCAGGGAATACCGCAGGAAGCGGCTAAGCCAAGCCCTTCATCTGCCGGCAGCCCCTCACCCGCAACGCCCGCTCCGAAGGCCCCCCTGCCCGTACCGCCGAAGGCGGCGCCGGAACCCACAGCGTCTGGCGATACCAGTGCGGCTGCGGGCCCATCAATTGCCGCCCTGCCGGACAGAAGCACCAAACCTGTTGAGACGAAACCAGCCGCCAGCGCGCCGAAGGCTGCTGCGCCGGGCTTCGCCGGCCTTGTGGAGCAGCGCGCGCGGCAGGGCGATCCGGAGGCACAGCACGATCTGGCGGTGCTCTATGCGACCGGCGATGGCCGTCCGCAGGACATGCGCGAGGCTGCCTACTGGTTCCGTGAGGCGGCGATTCAGGGCGTGCCTGGGGCGCAGTACAATCTCGGTGTGCTCTACGAAAAGGGCACCGGCGTTCAGCAGGATGATGTCCGCGCCCTGCTCTGGTACCACAGCGCGGCCGAGCGCAATCACCCGCGGGCGCAATATAATCTGGGGCTGTTCTATGCGCAGGGGCGCGGCATACCGGTGAATTATGCCGAAGCCCGCAAATGGTTGCGCCGCGCCAGCGATCAGGGGATGACGCCGGCGCTGTTCGAGCTGGGACAGATGGAAGAACGCGGGCTGGGCGACGCACCGGACCGGAGCAAGGCCCGCGCGCTCTATGCCCAGGCGGCCGCGCTGGGCGATCAGGCGGCGGCGGAACGGCTTGTCGCCATGCCGCTCGACAACAGCCCGCCACCGGCCGCCAGCGCCGGTAGTGCCAGCAAGGGCGAGGCTGTTGCGGCGACGTCATCGCCGCTCTCGCCGGAGGCCGAGCGCGAGACGATCCGCGCGATCCAGCACATCCTGATCCGCCTTGGTTATGAAATCGGCGCCGCCGACGGGCTGCTGGGCGACCGCACGCGCGAGGGCATCCGCGATTATCAGCGGCGTCACGACCTGCCGGTGAATGGCACGCCTTCGGCGCTGCTGCTGCAGCATATGTTGCAGGTCATGAGCAAGGACCCTGCCGCCGGTGCCCCTCCGGCAAGTCCGACAGCCGCAAGGTCGAGCGTTCGCTAAGTCGGCGTCCGCTAGGCCGGGCGCAGCCTTGTCGCGCAGACCCACCAACCGGGTTCCGCCGCCCGCAGGATGTCGGCGCCGGCCTTTGCCGATTCTACGTCGCGCATAAGGGCAAAGCAGGTAGGACCGCTGCCCGACAGCCGTGCCAGCAAACAGCCTGGCAAGGCCTGAAGCCGGTCCAGCACCCTCCCGATCTGCGGCACGAGGGTGCGGGCTGCCTCCGTCAGATCGTTGCGTTGGGCGCGGAGAACATCCAGCAGCGCGGCTGGGTCCTCGGGGAGTATGACCGGTGCCGCCGCGCCAAAATCACCGGTCCGGGCGCGGAAGACATCGGGGGTGGAGAGCGGCACACCGGGATTGACCAGCAGGACAGGTAGTGCCGGCAGTGCGAGCAGCGGATCCAGCTGTTCGCCCATACCCTTCAGCCGGGAAGGCCGGCCCAGCAGACAGGCCGGTACGTCAGCCCCCAATCTCAACCCCAGCTCGGCCAGCCGGTCGGCTGGCATTTCCAGTCCCCACAGGCGGATGAGGGCGCGCAGCGTCGCGGCGGCGTCCGCCGATCCGCCGCCAATGCCGGCGGCGACCGGCAGGTTCTTCTCCAGCGTCAGGGCAACATCCGGCCTCCGGTCAGCTTCCTCGCCAAGCAGTCGGGCGGCGCGCAACACCAGATTATCGGCTTCGCCTCTCAGGGCTCCGGCAAACGGACCCGTAACCGAAAGGCGCAGGGAATCGGCGGGCTCCGCGATAATCCGGTCGCCGGTTTCGGTGAAAGCGACCAGGCTGTCCAGCAGATGGTAGCCATCCGGGCGGCGGCCCGTGACATGCAGGAACAGGTTCAGCTTGGCGGGGGCATCCGCCGAAACGGCGGCGGCGGTCATCCGTCGCGTTTCGCGGGGTCGGAAAGCCCGTCCTTCAGCTTCTTCTCGACCGATTCGATCAGGCTCTTGTCCTCGGGCTTCAGCGTAAGCACGCGCTGCCACTGGAACTGGGCCTCAAGCTTCCGGCCGACCTGCCAATAGGCATCGCCCAGATGATCGTTGATGACTGGATCGTTCGGCTGCAGCTCGATGGCGCGTTCCAGCTGGCGCACCGCATCCTCGAAACGTCCTTTGCGGTAGAGGATCCAGCCCAGGCTGTCGACGATGTAGCCATCCGTCGGCCGCTGCGCGACGGCGCGCTCGATCATCTCATGTGCCTCGTCCAGCCTTATGCCCTGATCGGTCCAGGAATAGGCCAGGTAGTTCAACACCAGCGGCTGTTCCGGCTGCAATTCCAGCGCCTTCTGGAAATCCTGCTCGGCCTTGTCCCACTGCTTGGCACGTTCATGGGCGATGCCCCGGACATAGTAGAGCGTCCAGTTTGCCCCTTCCGGACCATCGATACGCGCCATTGCCGCATCGTAGGCCTCCGCCGCCTCTATATATTTCTCCGCGCCCCGCAGCAGGTCGCCAACCCGGACCAGCGCCTCGTGCCGGTCCTTGTTCTGGTCCGACAGGCTGCGGAAATGCGCGATGGCCTCGTCGCGTCGTTTCATCGCGTTCAGCGATTCGCCGATCGCCATGGCGGCATTCCAGCTATAGGGCGAGTCTTGCGGCACTTTCCGGAAGGCGGCGATGGCCTCGTCCCAGCGGCGCTGGTCCTGCAGCAGATCGCCGATCAGCAGAGCTTTGCTGGGATGGCCGGGGTCGAGATGGAGCGCCAGCCGGGCATGGATGAGCGCGGCCTCAGTGGCGCGGTCGTTGCGCAGGCCCGTGGCAATGTCGTACAGCGCCTCGGCGAGGCCGTGCAGCACATCGGACGCCACCGGCTTCGGCGCCTGTCCCTGGTTCAGCCGGTCGATCCAGCGGTCGATGATCCGCCCGTCCGCCTGGTCGCCGCGCGCCGATGCGTACAGCGCGCGCGCCTTGTCCGCCTGGCCCTGGCTCTCATAGATCCAGCCCAGCGCCATGACCAGCCGCAGCGGCGGTGTCTCCAGGCTGTTCATCAGGGTTTCCAGGGTCGCGGCCGCTTCCTGCGGCTGACCGGCCACCATCTGCAGCAGGCCGCGATGGAAGTTGGCCAGCAGCGACAGCCCGTCTTCCTGCCGGATATCGCCAAGCAGCTTCAGCGCGGCCTCGCTATCGCCCTTGCCCTGCAGCATCCAGGCCAGCAGCAGCGGCCGGGTCAGCTGCATCAGCCCACGCGGTGGCTGGGCCTGCAGCTGCGCGACAGCGCCCTGGAAATCGCCGCTCCGGGCCATCTCCAGGGAAAGATAGAGGGCGGCAACCGGATCGCCGGGCGCCAGGTCGGCCACCCGCCGGGCCAGAGAATCCAGCGAATCGAGCCGGCCCTCGGCGATCTGCAGCACCAGCACGCGGCGCAGCAGCGTCGGATTGTCGGGATCGGCGGCCAGCGCCTGGATCATGTAGTCGGCGGCGGCGGCAAGGTCCGCCTCGCGATAGGCGTGCTGTCCCGCCAGATAGCTGCCATAGGCTGCGGACATGCTGTCGCCGGTTCGTGCGAGGGCCGGGTTCCCCAGAACGGTACCGCCGAGGAGCAGGGCGCAGGCCAGACGCGCAAGACGAGCGGGCAGCAGCAGGCGTGTCATGATCTGTTCTCCACCCATCAGCAGGACCATCGGCCGGGCGGGAGTACCGCGCCGGCACGGCGTCCTGGGCAGGCTTCTACATGTTGGGATAATTGGGGCCGCCGCCACCTTCCGGAACGACCCAGTTGATATTCTGCGACGGGTCCTTGATGTCGCAGGTCTTGCAGTGCACGCAGTTCTGCGCGTTGATCTGCAGCCTGGGGTTCGATCCGTCGTCGTCGCGCACGATTTCGTACACACCGGCCGGGCAGTAGCGCTGCTCCGGCGCGTCGTACAGCGCCAGATTCACCTCGATGGGCACGCTCTTGTCGCGCAGCGTCAGATGGGCCGGCTGATTCTCCTCGTGATTGGTATTCGAGATGAACACCGAGGACAGCTTGTCGAAGGTGATCTTGCCGTCGGGCTTGGGATAGTCGATCGGCGTGCACTCGGACGCTTTCTTCAGCTGCGGATGGTCGGCATGGTTGCGTAAGGTCCACGGCGCCTTGCCACGAAACAGGTAAGTATCGAGCGCCGAATAGGCAAGGCCCGACCACATGCCGTAATGGAAGGCGGGCCTGATGTTGCGCACACCATACAGCTCGCCCCAGACCCAGCTTGCCTTCAGGGCTTCCGGATAGGCGGTAAGCTCGATTCCGTTGCCCGCGCCTTCCTGGGTGAGAGCCTCGAAGGCGGCTTCGGCAGCCAGCATGCCGGACTTCATCGCGGTGTGCGTGCCCTTGATCTTCGGCACGTTCAGGAAGCCGGCCGTGCAGCCGATCAGCGCGCCACCCGGGAAGGTCAGCTTCGGGATCGACTGGAAGCCGCCTTCGTTCAGCGCCCGCGCACCGTAGGAGATGCGCCGCGCGCCTTCGAAGAAAGGCTTTACGGCGGGGTGCAGCTTGAAGCGCTGGAATTCGTCGAACGGGCTGAGATAGGGGTTCTGGTAGTCCAGTCCGATCACGAAGCCGACCGCCATCTGGTTGCCTTCCAGATGGTACAGGAAGGAGCCGCCATAGGTGTTGGTATCCATCGGCCAGCCGATGGAATGCCAGACCAGCCCCGGCTTGTGCTTTTCAGGGTCGATCTCCCACAGTTCCTTGATGCCGATGCCGAAGGTCTGCGGGTCGCAGTCCTTGCGCAGCTCGAACTTCTGGAACAGGCCCTTGCTGAGCGAACCGCGGCAGCCCTCGGCGAACAGGGTGATCTTCGCATGCAGCTCGACGCCCGGCGTATAGTTTGCGGTCTGCTCGCCATCCTTGCCGATGCCCATGTCGCCGGTGGCGACACCGCGCACCGCGCCATTCTCGTCATACAGCACCTCGGCCGCGGCGAAGCCGGGATAGATCTCCACCCCCAGCGCCTCGGCCTGCTCGCCCAGCCAGCGGCAGACATTGCCCAGGCTGACGATGTAATTGCCGTGATTGTTCATCTGCGGCGGGGTCGGCAGCTTGAAGGCCTTGGATTCCGTCAGGAACATGAAGCGGTCGTCAGCCGCAGGCGTGTTCAGCGGCGCGCCCTTCTCCTTCCAGTCGGGAATCAGCTCGTTGAGCGCGCGCGGCTCCAGCACCGCACCGGACAGGATGTGCGCCCCGACCTCGGACCCCTTCTCGACGATGCAGACGCTGACATCCTTGCCGGTTTCGGCGCAGATCTGCTTCAGCCGTATCGCCGCGCTCAGGCCCGACGGGCCGGCGCCGACGATGACGACGTCATATTCCATGCTTTCGCGTTCCATTTACCCTGTCCTGCTGCGCTAGATCATGTCGTGGCGGACCGGAAATGCGGCTGGCGGTCGAACTTTCGCCCTCACGGCCCGCCGCTTCCTATATAGTTCGTCAAATCTGAGACCGCCTATCCCTTAGCGCAACGCGATGGCGATTGCCATGCCTGAACCGCAATTCTCCAACCCGATCCGGCTGTTGCAATGGTACGCCGAGGCCGGAATCGACGAGGCAATCGAGGATCAGCCGATTGACCGCTATGCGGTTGCGGCGCGTCAACAGTCTGCCGCTGCCATGCCCGCACCGATGGCTGCGCGGACGCCGCCGATACCGCCCTCCCCCTCGCGACCGATTGCCGCGCCGGCTGCAGCGTCAGGTGCCGCTTTTACGGGTGCCGACGATGCGCGGCGCCAGGCCGCCGCTGCCGGGTCGCTGGAGGCGCTGCGTGATGCCCTTGCCGCGTTCGAGGGGTGTGCCCTGAAGCAGACGGCAATGAATCTGGTCTTTGCCGATGGCAATCCGTCAGCACCCGTCATGTTCATCGGCGAGGCGCCGGGCCGCGACGAGGACCGCAAGGGCCTGCCTTTCGTCGGCCGCTCCGGCCAGCTGCTGGACCGCATGCTGGCGACCATCGGGCTGGACCGACATGCGGAAAGCGCCGACAAAGCCGCTTATATCGCCAATATCCTGCCCTGGCGCCCGCCTGGCGACCGCACGCCGACCGCCGCCGAGATCGCCGCCTGCCTGCCCTTCATTGAGCGCCACATCGCCCTGGTGAAGCCGCGCTATGTCGTCCTGCTGGGCGGCACGGCGGCAAAATCCCTGCTGAACCGCAGCGAGGGCATCATGCGACTGCGTGGGCGCTGGTATGAGCATCCCGTCGAGGGGCTGGATCAGCCGGTGTCGTGCCTCGCCACCTATCATCCGGCCTTCCTTCTGCGCAGCCCGAAGGAGAAGCGAAGCGCCTGGCGCGATTTTCTTGAGCTAAAGTCGAAATTAGGAACTTCTGTATAACTTATTGAGTTCACACCCGAAGCCAAATTTCCAGAAAGTCGACGTTGAATAACTGCAACACGCTGACACGATTCAACGTCTTGCCAGAGCGCTCCTCTTCTGTTTTACCTAACGCTATGAATGCGCGTGATACTAGAAAAATCATAGCGATTTCAAAGGCATCAATGCTCGCGGCAGTTTTTGCGGTTGGGCTGTCGATGCCGGCGAAGGCCCTGGATGGGCTGCCGATCGAAACCGCGCTGCTGTCGCCCGGCACTCTCGAGAAAGCTCTCGAGGGTCAAGCCTCCGGTTTGCCTGCCGTGCTGCGTCCTTCGGATGCCCTGCTCTACAAGCGTATCTTCTCGCTGCAGACGCTCGGGCGGTGGGAAGCCGCCGACCGGGAAATCGCCAAGCTGGGTGACCGCTCACTGATGGGGCATGTGCTCTATCAGCGCTATATGCATCCGACGGCCTACCGCTCTTCCTATGAGGAGCTGCGAAGCTGGCTGGAGAAGTATGCCGACCATCCGGAAGCCAGCCGGGTCCATAGCCTGGCCCTGAAGCGCAAGCCGGCCGGTGCCAAGGCGCCGCCGGGCCCGGTGCAGGGCTATCTGTACGGTAATGGCACCGAAGGCTCCGGCATGCCGGAGCGGATCAGCATCCGCAACCGGGCTGGCAAGCTGGTTCGGGATGCCGGCGCCGATCAGGTTCTGCGCCAGATCACGGCGCTGTCGCGCGACGGGTCGCCGAGCGCGGCGCTGAAGCTTCTCGAAGGGCGGCTGAAGGGCCAGATCGATACCCTGCCGCTCGCCCTTGCCCGGGGCGAGATCGCCGCCGGCTACTATCTCGCCAATCGGGACGACCTGGCGCTGGAACAGGCCGCTCTGGCGGTGCGCCAGTCCGGCGACAGCGACAAGATGGCGGCCTGGGTCGCAGGCCTCGCCGCTTGGCGGCTTGGCAAGTTCGATACCGCCGGCCGCTATTTCGAGCTGGTGGCGCTGGATGATGATGTGTCCGGCTGGACTGCCGCTGCCGGTGCCTATTGGGCGTCGCGCGTGCATCTGAAGTTGCGCCGCCCGGCTGAGGCCACCCGCTGGCTGGCCCGCGCGGCAACCTTCCCGGCGAGCTTCTATGGCCTGCTGGCGCGCCGCGCGCTGGGTGTCGAGACGCCGGCGAACTGGAGCGAGCCGGCGCTTGGCGAAGCCGATTTCCGCTATCTCATGGAACAGCCAGGCGGCAAGCGCAGCCTGGCGCTGATCCAGCTGGAGATGGTCGAGTTGGCGGAGATGGAGCTGCGCAAGCTCTACCCGCGGATCGAGCCGGAGCGTGCTACGGCCGTGCTGGCCGTCGCCAACCGCGCCAATATGGCCGGTCTGGCGCTGCGACTGGCCAGCCGGCTGCAGGTCGCGACCGGCGAGCGCTACAAGGTGGGCCTGTTCCCGATGCCGCAATGGGAACCGCCTGGCGGCTTCATCGTCGACAAGGCGCTGCTGTTCAGCATCATCCGTCAGGAATCCGCCTTCGATGTCCGTGCCCAGAGCGGCAGTGGCGCCCGCGGCCTGATGCAGCTGATGCCCAGCACCGCGCGGCTGATGGCGACGGACGAGGAATATGCGGGCGACCGCTCCGAATTGTTTGATCCCGATCTGAACCTGACGCTGGGCCAGCGCTATCTGCAGCACCTGATCGGGCTGGAGCAGCTGGAAGGGAACCTGTTCTGGGTGGTTGCCTCCTACAATGCCGGCCCGGGCAATCTCGGGCGCTGGCTGAAGCAGGTCGATTACCGCGATGATCCGCTGCTGTTCATCGAATCGATCCCGTCGCGCGAGACGCGCAATTTCGTGGAGCGGGTGGTGGCGAATTTCTGGACCTACCGGATGCGCATGGGCCAGCCCTCGCCGTCGCTGGATCAGGTCGCAGCCGGCCAGTGGCCGAAATATGAATCGCTGGACGAGCAGGCCCGCGCTGCCGTTGCGCAGACCATTTCGGTGGGGCGCTAGTACCGGATCATGGTTGCCGATCATGGCGATTGACGAGCGTATTCCCTTCGTTGCGATCAACATCGCCGTTTTGACGGTGTCCGATACGCGTGGACTGGCGGAGGATCGCTCCGGCGACACGCTGGTTCAGCGAATCGAGGCCGCAGGCCACAAGGTGGCTGCCCGCGATATCGTGAAAGACGAGATCGCCGACATCGTCGCCCAGCTGAAGCGCTGGATTGACGATCCGGCAGTGGATTGCGTGATTTCCACCGGCGGGACCGGCGTGACCGGGCGCGATGTGACGCCGGAGGCCTTCGCCCAAGTCTTCGAAAAGGAAATACCCGGCTTCGGCGAGCTGTTCCGCTGGCAGAGCTACCAGAAGATCGGCAGCTCCACGATCCAGTCCCGTGCGGTCGCGGGGGTGGCCAGGGGGACCTACCTGTTTGCCCTGCCCGGTTCTACCGGGGCGGTGAAGGATGCCTGGGACGGAATCCTGCAGCAGCAGCTCGACATCCGGCACCAGCCCTGCAATTTCGTGGAGCTGATGCCGCGCCTGCGCGAGCATGAAGGCTGGGGCCGCAAATCCTGAGCTAGCGGTTTTTTCTCTGTCTTTCCTGCCAGCGTGCAAAGTCTGCGCCGGTATCGATGTCCTCCAGCTCAGCAGCCAGCCCGACGGAAAGCCCGCTCATGGCCTGTCTTGTATCGGCCAGCGCGTGCGGGCCGGACCAGCGGACCCTTGTGAGATCAAGGCGCTGGGGTTGCGCGTCCCGCCTCAGGCCGATCAGCCAGTAGCCGCCATCGCCTGCCGGGCCCAGAACGGCCTCGTGCCGTTGCAGCAGGCGAAAGCCATCGTCGATATGGCAGGTGCGGATTTCCGGAATGTCGCTGCCGATCAGCAATGTCGGGCCCATCGGCATCCTGTCGAAGACGCGCAGCATGCGTGTCCCCAGATCGCCCTGCCCTTGCGGTAATACCCGCCAACCAAGCGGCCAGCGGTGGCAGCGCACGGCGGCATCCGGCGTGACGGCAAGCCAGCAGCGCCAGCGCGGGTCCCGACCCAGCCGGCGCAACAGGCCGGACAGCTGGGCGCGGTAGAAGCGCCAGGCTGCGACGCGGCCGATATCGCGTGCCAGCCGGCTCTTCACCCGGCCGATTCGGGGTTGTTTGGCGAAGACAATCAGGTTTCGCCGCGCCCTCACCGGTAGAACCTCGCGATCCGCTCGGGCGAGACACCGAGGAAGTAGGCGCCGAGGCAAATCCAGTTGCGGACTACCCGTCGCATCGTGCCGTTGCGGCGGTAGCGCTCTGCCGAAGTGAGCGCAGTTACATCGGGCAGCTGTTGCAGATTGCGGCGGCCGATCCGGCAGACAAGCGCCACATCCTCCATCAGTAGCAGCGCCGGGTACTCCCCCATTGTGCGATAGTAGTCCCTGTGGATCAGCAACGCCTGGTCGCCATAGGGCAGGCCGAACAGCCGGCTGCGCAGATTGGCCGCTGCCGCGATCAGCCGGTGGCCCGGCTGGTCATCGTCGAAGCCGAGGCGGCAATAGGCAGCGCGATAGCGGCTCGCCGGGTCGCTGATGAAACGGGAAATGGCACCCGGCCAGTCGCCGGCGAGAATCGTATCGGCGTGCAGAAACAGCAGCCATTCGCCATTCGCCGCCTGCCCGCCTGCGCGAAGCTGAGTGCCCCGCCCTCGTTCTGCATCGACCTGCCGTGCCCCGGCCTGCCGGGCCAATGCCACCGTACCGTCACCGGATCCGCCATCGACGACAAGAATCTCGTGTGGCAATTCCGCCCGTTCACCCAGCCGCAGGGCTGCAAGGCAGGAGGGCAGAGTGTCCGCTGCGTTCAGCGTCGGGATCACGATGGACAGGATCGGCTTTTCGGTCACGTTCGGGCGAGCGCTCGTTGCGGGAGATTGCTTGTGCCTCGTTCCTACCATAGACCGGAGGGGGAGGCTGTTAACGATGTGGTGAGGGAAGCGATGGGGCGTCTGGTCGATCTGCCAGCACTGCATCGGGCGCTGATGCGCCTGCCGGGCTATGAGGATGTGCCCTTGTCCGCTCTGGCTCCCCTGCCCGAGAAGGGGCTGGCTCATGATCATGTGCGGATCGGCGGGAAGGGCGTGCTGCTGCGGGTGCCAAGGCAGAGCCAGTTCGGTTTCTCCGCGCGGGACAATCTGGCCTACCAGAAAGCCTGCTTCGAACGGTGCCAGCCCAGCGGTCATACCCCGGCACTGCTGGGCATTCTGGAGCCGTCACGGGATCTCCCGATGGGGGCTCTTCTGGTGGAGCGCATCGATGGCGTAGTGCTGTCCCTGCCGGACGATATGGCCGGTATTGTCGCCTGCCTTGCCGCTATTCACACCCTGCCCGTGCCGCCGACGGGGGAGCGCGCGCCGCTGCAGGAACACCGGGAGGCCGTGGCCGGTACGCTCGCCATCGTCAGGCGGCAAGCGCTTGGGCTGGAAGTGGCAGGCCTCGACTCGGAGGCGCGGGTGCAGATCGAGGCGGAACTGGCCTGGGCGCGCGATTTCGCGGCCGAGGCGGCCTCCCGGCCGCAGCCGCTGGCACTGGTGCTGAGTGACACCCACCCCGGCAATTACCTTCGCGAAGCATCGGGCCGGGTGGTCTGCGTCGATCTGGAAAAAGTGGTCTATGGCGCGCCGGCCATAGACCTCGCCCATGCCAGCCTGCACACCTCCACCACCTGGGATGTGGAAGCCGCCGCCAGCCTGCCGCGTGGCGCGATCGAATCCTTCTACGCCGCCTATCTCAAGTTGCTGCCGCCAGCGATGCGTGAGGCGCTGATGCCCTGGCTGCTGCCGTTGCGGCGGCTGACCTGGCTGCGCTCCGTCACCTGGTGCGTGCATTACCGGGTTGAATCGGCGAAGGCACGGCAGCGCGAGAAGCATCTGGCGGCAGCGACCGAGGACTGGTCCAGCGAGGATGTCGATGCTGCGCTCACCGCCCATGTCGAGGGTCGGGTGGTGGATTATCTCGACCCCGCCACCATCGCCGCGATCCGCGCCGAATGGCTTGGCCCGGACCGGCTTTCCTTCTAGGATTCCCGTATGGGAGAGATCATCAATCTGCGGCAGGCCCGCAAGGAGCGCGACCGGCGTGAGAAGGAACGGAAGGCGGCGGAGAACCGCGCAGCCTTTGGCCGCACAAAGGCAGAGAAGCGCGGCACCGAAGCCGGGAAGAAGCTGGAAGACAGCAAGCTGGATGGCCACAAGCGCGATCCTGGGGAAGACTGATCTCGATTCTTGTTCTTGATTTGTTCCGTTTTCACGATCATGCTTTCAGGCATGGTCGAGGAAGCCCCCATTCTGCCCCGGAAGGGCCGTGGCGCCATCCGCAACGAGAGTGGCCGCTACGAGAAATTCACCCGTATCGCCGTCTCTGACGGCTGGGACCGCGTACCTGAGGATGAGTTCCCCGACGAAAACCGGCCGCGCACGGAAATCCGCACCGACAGCAGCCGCAGCATCGTCAGCCATAATCAATCGCCGGATATCCCCTTCAGCAGCTCGATCAACCCCTATAAGGGCTGCGAACATGGCTGCATCTACTGCTTCGCGCGGCCGACCCATGCCTATCTGGGCCTGTCGCCGGGGCTGGATTTCGAGACCAAGATCTTCGCCAAGCCGGATGCAGCATCGCTGCTCGACAAGACGTTCCGGGGCCGGAATTACAAACCCACCGTCATCGCCATGGGGGCGAATACCGACCCCTATCAGCCGGCGGAGCGGTCCTTGCGGATCACCCGCGCCGTGCTGGAGGTGCTGGAACGGTTCGGCCATCCGGTCGGCATCGTCACCAAATCGGCGCTGGTGACGCGCGACATCGATATTCTGGCGCGGCTGGCGAAACGCCGGCTGGTCGCCGTCAGCCTGTCGGTCACCACGCTGGACCGTGACCTCGCCCGGGTGATGGAGCCGCGCGCCTCTACCCCGCCGCTGCGGCTGGAGGCGATCCGCAAGCTGAGCGAGGCCGGCATCCCGACCGGGGTGATGGCGGCGCCGATGATCCCGGCGCTGAATGATTACGAGCTGGAGGCGATCCTGCAGGCGGCGGCGGAGGCCGGCGCAAAATCCGCCGGCTATGTGCTGCTGCGCCTGCCATTGGAGATCAAGGATCTGTTCGCCGACTGGCTGGAGACACACCGGCCCGACCGCGCCAGGCATGTGCTGTCGCTGGTGCGCGACACGCGCGGCGGGGCTCTCTATACGGCGGAATTCGGCAAGCGCATGCGCGGCGACGGCCCCTATGCCCAGCTGATTGCCCAGCGTTTCCGCACCGCCGTAGCCCGGCTGGAGCTGAACCGCGACCGTTGGGCGCTGGACCTCAGCCAGTTCAAGGTGCCGCCACCCGAAACCGGGCAACTCAGCCTGTTCTGATCGTCCGGGTGTTTGCCGTGGCCGCTGCTTTCGCTATGCTGGGCAGATCGTAACGTAGGCGGAACCAATGCCCGATCTGATGCTCGAACAGGCGCATGGCGGCCTTGTCGCCGGCATTGACGAGGCCGGGCGCGGTCCCTGGGCCGGGCCGGTGGTGGCCGCGGCGGTGATCTTCGATACTACGCGCTTGCCGGTGGCGCTGCTGTCCCTGATCGACGATTCCAAGAAGCTGAAGAAGGAACGGCGCGAGGCGCTGCTGCCGATGATCCGTGCCTGTGCCTGGATCGGTGTCGGGGCGGCCAGTGCCGCCGAGATCGACCGGCTGAACATCCTGCAGGCCACATATCTTGCCATGCGGCGCGCGATCGGGCGGTTGCCGTTCCTGCCCGACCTTGCGCTGGTCGATGGCAACAGGCTGCCGCCCCTGCCCTGCCCGGCGCGCGCGCTGGTCGGCGGCGACGGGCTGTCGCTCTCCATCGCGGCGGCCTCCATCGTCGCCAAGGTGACGCGCGACCGGGCGATGGCGCGGCTAGATGCGCGCTATGGCCCCTATGGCTGGGCCAGCAATGCCGGCTATGGCACGGCGGCGCACCAGGCGGCGCTGCGCGACCTCGGCCCGACCCGGCACCACCGGCATTCCTTCCGCCCGATTCAGGCGCTTCTGCAGCAGCCCGAAGGAATCGGTTGAGGAGTCGTTTGTAGACTCCTGACTCTGAACCCTTTTTTGCTTGACGGCGAGTCGGGCCCGACTCACATTGGCCGGATGGTGCCTGACAAGACCCTCCCGCTCGACCAGATTTTGCTGGGCGACTGTATCGAGACGATGAACCGCCTGCCCGCGCGGTCGGTCGATCTCGTCTTTGCCGATCCGCCCTACAATCTGCAGCTGGGCGGCGACCTGCTGCGCCCGAACAACAGTCGGGTCGATGGGGTGGATGATGAGTGGGACCGGTTCGAGGATTTCTCGGCCTATGACGAGTTCACGCGCGGCTGGCTGAAGGCGGCGCGCCGCATCCTGAAGGATGATGGCGCGCTCTGGGTCATCGGCAGCTATCACAACATCTTCCGGGTTGGCGCCATCCTGCAGGATCTGGGCTTCTGGATCATGAACGATGTGATCTGGCGCAAGACCAACCCGATGCCGAATTTCCGTGGCCGGCGCTTCACCAACGCGCATGAGACGCTGATCTGGTGCACCAAGGGCAAGGATCAGAAGAGCTACAGCTTCAATTACGACGCGCTGAAGAGCCTGAATGATGACCAGCAGATGCGCAGCGACTGGCTGCTGCCGCTCTGCACCGGGCCGGAGCGGCTGAAGGATGCGGAGGGCCGCAAGATCCATCCGACGCAGAAGCCGGAAGCCCTGCTCTACCGTGTCCTGATGGCGACCACTCAGCCGGGCGGTGTGGTGCTGGACCCGTTCTTCGGCAGCGGCACCACCGGCGCCGTCGCCCGCGCGCTGGGCCGGCACTATATCGGGCTGGAGCGCGACCCCGCTTATGCCGCCGCCGCCGAGGCACGGATCGCCAAGGTTGCCCCGATGCGGGAGCCGGATATCGTCGCCATCCGCTCCAAGCGCAGCGAGCCGCGCGTGCCGTTTGGCGCCATCGTGGAGCGCGGCATGCTGCGGCCGGGCGAAGTCCTGTTTGATGAGCGCAAGCGCTGGTCGGCGAAGATCCGCGCCGACGGCACGCTGATCGCCCCCAGCCGCGATGGCGGTATCCAGGGATCGATCCATTCCGTAGGGGCCGCGGTCCAGGGCGCGCCGGCCTGCAATGGCTGGACCTTCTGGCATTGCACGCGCGATGGCATGGCGCTGCCCATCGACATCTTCCGCCAGCAGGTCCGCGCCGAGCTGGCCGCCGGCTAGGCTAGTCCCGCCGCGCCGGCGGTTCCTTCAGCGGCAGCAGGATCAGCAGCCCCACGACAAAGAAGGCCAGGATGGTCGCCATGCCGGCGCGCTGGCTGTCGAAGGCGAAGGTCGCCCAGCCCAGCAGCATCGGCCCTGCCCAGGCGGTCGCCTTGCCGGACAGGGCGAACAGGCCGAACATCTCCGCCTCCTTCCCCACCGGCGCCAGCCGGGCCATCAGGCTGCGCCCGGCAGCCTGCGCCGGTCCAACGAACAGGCCCAGCGTCAGCGCCAGAATCCAGAACCACAGCACGCTCTCGACCAGCAGCACGGCAAAGCCGAAGCCGATCAGGAAGACCAGGGTGATCAGGATGGTACGCTTCGGGCCGATCCAGTCATCCACCCAGGCGAAGAGGAAAGCCCCCAGCCCGGCGGTCACATTCATGGCGATGCCGAACTGGATGATCTCGGCGAAGCTCATGCCGAAAGTGCCGGCGGCATAGATGCCGCCAAAGGCGAACAGGGTCACCAGCCCGTCGGTGTAGAACATGCGCGCCAGCAGGAAACGCACGACCGTGCCGTACTGGCGGATATCGCGCAGTAGCCGGCGCAGCTCTGCCAGCCCCTCGCGCGCCGTCTGCGCCATCGGCACGCTGGTGCGCGGCCGGTCCGGCGTCCACAGGAAGAACGGCACCATGAAGACGAGGTACCATAAGGCGACCAGCAGCGCGGTGGCGCGCACCGGCTCGGCTAGCTCCGGGTCGAGGCCGAAGGGCGGCGGATCGGCCTGCACCAGCGCAAACAGCGCCACGACGAGGCACAGCAGCCCGCCACCATAGCCGGCAGCCCAGCCCCAGCCGGAAAGCCTTCCGGTGCGTCCGTTGCCGGCAAGGTCCGGCAGCATCGCATTGTAGAATATGCCGGCATATTCGTAGCCCAGCGCCGCGAGGGCGACCAGCAGCAGGGCGCGCGGGATATGGTCGCTGGTGGGCTCCACGAACCACAGCGCGGCGCTGGCCGCGATGCAGACCAGGCTGAACCAGAAAATCCAGGGCTTGCGGGCGCCGGCGCGATCGGCGATGGCGCCCAGCACCGGCCCGGTCAGGGCGACGGCCAGCCCAGCCAGTCCGGTCGCCTGCCCCCACAGGAAAGTGCCCTGTTCCGGCGTCTCGGCGACGGCGCGGGTGAAATAGGCGGCGAAGACGAAGGTAGTGATGACCGTCGGGTAGCTGTTGTTCGCCCAGTCGAACAGGCACCAGGAGAAGACCGCCCGGCGGTCCGGTCGCCGGACGGGGGATGCGGTTTCGCTCATCCCCGGCGCGTCAGGCGGGTAGCAGCGCGCGCAGCTGCGCGTTCGCCACTGTCAGCATGGCGAGATCGACGCCGCCCGGCGTGTTGCGGAAGTCGGCCAGCAGCTGGGCGGCCTTGTCCGCCGCTGCACGGTTTTCGGAGACCCAGCTTTCGATCTTGTCCTCTCCTTTGCCCTTAGCGGCTTTCCCGGTGGTGGCCAGCACGCTCTGGGTCAGCAGGGCCTGGTGGCTGTAGAGATCGCCGACAGCGCTGTCCACGGCGATCTTCTGCCAGTGATTGTCCAGCGTCAGCCCGTCGGCGGCATTGCGCAGCCAGTCGAGGCCAAAGCGGGTGCCGACGGCGAAATAGATGCGCGCGACATCGACAATGTCGGTCTTGCCGCCCGCCATTTCGGCGATCTTCACGATATCCGGGGCGCTCAGCAGATAGTCGATGGCGACGATCTCGGAGGCCAGCGACGCCGAGACGCCGTGCTTTTGCAATTCGGCCTTACGCAGTTTCAGACTGCCCATATCGGCTTCCGGTATCACCGTGTCGAGCGCTTTGCACAGCGTGGCGATTCCCGGTCCGAAACGGCTGATCTCGGCGGAGATGTCGAGCGGCCGGGTGGCGTTCGCCAGGAACCACAATGTGGCCCGCTCGACCAGCCTTCCATATTCCAGCAGCATCCCGACCTGCACATCCGCCGGGGCCTTGCCGTCCAGCGCCTCGATCTCGGCCCAGCGGTCGCGCAGGCTGAACGCCTCGCGGCTGATCGTATAGGCCCGCGCGATATCGACGGCGGACTGGCCGGTCTTCTCGCGGATCGAATCGACGAAGGCGCTGCCGACCCGGTTCACCATGGAATTGGTGGTGACGGTGGTGACGATCTCCCGGCGCAGCCTGTGCCCGGCGATATAGTCCCTGAAAGGCACGCGCAGCCGCTCCGGGAAATAGCGCTGCAGATCCTCGACCAGCAGCGGATCGTCTGGCAGGTCGGAAGCCAGAAGGTCGTTGTACAGCGCGATCTTGGAGTAGGAGAGCAGGATCGCCAGCTCCGGCCGGGTCAGCCCGGCATTAGCGGAAGCGCGGTCGGCGATGGTGTCGTCGTCGGGCAGGAATTCGATGGCCCGGTCCAGCTTGCCGGCGCGCTCCAGATGCCGCATCAGCCTGGCATGCAAATCCAGCAACTCGCCGCCGCGTGCCTCCTCCATGCTGATGGCCTGGGTCTGAAGATAATTGTGCCGCAGCACATGCTCGCCCACATCGTCGGTCATCTGCTCCAGCAGCTTGTTGCGCTGCTTTTCGGTCATGTCGCCGGCCTGCACAACGCCGCCCAGCAGCACCTTGATATTGACCTCATGGTCGGAGCAATCGACACCGGCTGAATTGTCGATGAAGTCGGTGTTCAGCCGCCCGCCGGACAGGGCATATTCGATGCGCCCGCGCTGCGTCATGCCGAGATTGGCGCCCTCGCCCACCACCCGGGCGCGGATAGCGTGTCCGTTGATGCGGATCGCGTCATTGGCCCGGTCGCCGGCATCGGCATGGCTTTCGCTGCGCGCCTTCACATAGCTGCCGATGCCGCCGAACCACAGCAGATCGATCTCGGCCTTCAGGATCGCCGTCATCAGCGCGGTGGGGGTCAGCGTCTCCTCCGCGATGCCCAGCGCCTTGCGCGCCTCGGGCGACAGCTTCAGCGACTTCGCCTTGCGGTCGAACACCGCTCCGCCCTTCGACAGAACCTTGGTGTCGTAGTCCGCCCAGCTGGAGCGCGGCAGGTCGAACAGCCGCTTGCGCTCGGCAAAGCTGGTGGCCGGGTCGGGGTCCGGGTCGATGAAGATGTGCAGATGGTTGAAGGCGGCGATCAGCCTTATATGCCGGGACAGCAGCATGCCGTTGCCGAACACGTCCCCCGACATGTCGCCGACGCCGGCCACGGTGAAATTCTCGCTCTGAATATCGTGGCCCAGCTCGCGGAAATGCCGTTTCACCCCTTCCCAGGCGCCGCGCGCGGTGATGCCCATCTTCTTGTGGTCATAGCCGGCGGAACCACCCGAGGCGAAGGCATCGCCCAGCCAGAAGCCATAGTCGATGGAGACCGAATTAGCGATGTCGGAGAAGGTGGCCGTGCCCTTGTCGGCGGCGACGACGAGGTAGGGATCGTCCTCGTCATGCCGGACCACATCCGGCGGCGGCACGATGTCAGCGCCCGACACATTGTCGGTAATGTCCAGCATGCCGCACATGAACAGCTTGTAGCAGACGATGACCTCTTCCATCAGCGCCTCGCGGCCGCCCTCGGCGGGCGGACGCTTCACCACGAAGCCGCCCTTGGAGCCGACCGGCACGATGACGGCGTTCTTCACCATCTGCGCCTTCATCAGCCCCAGCACCTCGGTGCGGAAATCCTCCTTGCGGTCGGACCAGCGGATACCGCCGCGCGCCACCTTGCCACCGCGCAGATGCACCGCCTCGACACGCGGCGAATAGACCCAGATCTCGACCATCGGCCGGGGCAGCGGCAGCTCGTCGATGCGCTGGCTGTTCAGCTTGAAGGAGATATAGGGCTTGGGGCGCCCGTCCGGGCCTTTCTGGAAGGCGTTGGTGCGCAGGGTCGCCTGCACCAGATTCACGAAACGCCGCAGGATGCGGTCCTCGTCCAGGCTGGAAACCGCGTCCAGCGCATGTTCGATCTCGACCAGGATACCGCCCTCGCGGACATCGGCGTCCTTGCGGTTTGTCGGATCGAACCGGGCGGTGAACAGCGCTACCACCAGCCGCGCGATGTCGGCGTATTTCGCCAGCGTCTGCTCGATATAGTCCTGGCTGAAGGTAAAGCCGGTCTGGCGCAGATATTTCGCATAGGCGCGGATGATCGCCGCCTCGCGCGCGCTCAAGCCCCCGCGCAGCACCAACCGGTTGAAGGCATCATCCTCGGTCTCGCCGTCCCAGACAGCGGCGAAGGCATCCTGGAACTTCTGCTTGGCGCGGGCCAGGTCGATGGGCCCTGCATCGGCAGCATGCAGGCTGAAATCATGCACCCAGACGGAGGCGCCGAGGCCGGCCGGCTCGACCTCGAACGGCACCTCGCTGATGGCCCGCAGCCCCATATTCTCCAGCATCGGCAGGATGTCGGACAGCGGCACCGGCTGGCCCATCCGGTAGACCTTGAAATGCACCTCATGTTCCGCCGCCCCGATGGGCCGGTAGAGATTCATGACGAGCGGGCGGTTGGCGCTGAGCGCCTCGATCCGGTCGATGTCGAGCAGCGCGGACTGGGCGTTGAAATATTCCGTGTAGCTGACCGGGAAGGCGCGCCCGTAGGTCTTGAACAGCGCCATGCCGCGCTCTTCGCCCTTCGCCTCGATCAGCGCCTCGGACAGCCGGTCGGTCCAGGAGCGCCCGGCCTCGACGATGCGCGCCTCCAGCTCCTTCACATCATAGGGCGGGATCTCGCCGCGGGTCGTTTTGATAATGTAATGAACCCGCGCCAGCACGGAATCGGAAAGCTGTGTGTAGAAGGCGGCGAGCGTGCCGTTGAAGCTTTTCTCCAGCAGCGCCTGGATCTTCAGCCTGAGGTCGGTGTTGAAATTGTCGCGCGGCACATAGACCAGGCAGGAGATGTGGCGCTCGAACGCGTCACGCCGGACGAACAGCGCGGTGCGCTGGCGTTCCTGCAGATGCAGGATGCCCAGCGCCATCTCGAACAGCTCGTCATCGTTGATCTGGAACAGCTCGTCGCGCGGGAAGGTCTCCAGGATATTGACCATCGCCTTGCCGTCATGGCTGGCTGGCGGGAAGCCGGCGCGCGTCAGGATGCGGGCGACCTTCAGGCGCAGCAGCGGAATGCTGGTCGGCGACTGGTTATAGGCGACCGAGGTGAACAGGCCGACGAAGCGCCGCTCCCCGATCACCGTGCCGGCATCGTCGAACCGCTTCACGGCGATGGAATCCATGTGCACGGGGCGGTGCACGGTGGCCAGCCGGTTGGTCTTCACCACATCCAGGATGGTGGGGGTCAGCAGATAGTCGCGCACATCGTCGGGCAGCTGGCCCAGTTCGCGCATGCCATCGAACACCTGCACCTCGGGATCGCGCAGAATGCCGAGGCCGGTGCCCGGCACGACCTCGCGCTTGGCCTGTTTGCCGCGACCGGTATAGGCATATTCGCGGTAGCCGAGGAAGGTGAAGTGATCCGCCTCCATCCAGCGCAGGAAGGCGCAGGCTTCGGCCAGCTCATCCGCGGCCAGATTGGCCGGCGGCGCCTTCTCGATGCTTTCGACTTCTCCCAGTACGGCGGCGCGCATCTTGCGCCAGTCCTCGACCGCGGCGCGGACGTCCGACAGCACCTGGCCAAGGCGTTCCTGAATATGTTCCAGGGCCGCGAGGTCCGACTGCTCGGAGGCCTCGATGTGCATGATCGATTCCAGCTGCCCGTCTTTTGCCTCGGCCTCCGGCGGCAACAGCTCGATCAGCTTGCCCGTCTGGTCGCGGCGCACGCGGGCAATCGGATGGATGACGAGATGCACGGTCATGCCATGCCGGGCCAGTTCCGCCGTAACCGAATCGACGAGGAACGGCATATCGTCATTCACGATCTCGATGGCGCTGTGCAGCGAATGCCAGCCATGGGCCTCGAAGGTGGGTGAAAAGGCGCGGACTTTCGGCGTGTTGGCGGGGCGCTGCGCGACGAAGCTCCAGGTCGAGAGGGCGGCGCCCAGCAAATCCTCGGTCTCGCGTTCCAGAATGTCGTCGGGGGGGACATGCCCATAGAACAGGCGGATGAACGGCTCCAGCGCCCGGCAATGATCCGGCGTCAGGCGTTGCCGGGCCAGATCGATTACGGCGTCGATCGCCTCCTGCTTGCGGGTTTCGAGCTTGCCGAGCATGACCTTCTCCCCTTTAGCCCCTGGATCACAGAGATGGGCCAGTGCGGTTTCTGGCCCTGCGCAATCCTTAGCCAGAAGCTAGCGCAATCCGTGGGCACAAAGAAGGGGCAGGGTAGAAAACGGAAACGGCCGGCGCTTCGCAGCGCCGGCCATTCCCTCCGCATGTAGGGGGATGCGGATCAGAAAGTGAGGAAAGTCCCGAAATAAACGGCAAAGGCCTTGTCGTCGGCGCCGCTTGCCGGGGCGGGGTCGAAATCGCCCAGGATCACGCCGCTGGCGAGCTTGATGCCATCATTGACGGTGTAGGAGGCGGCAATGTCGAACAGCTTCGCCTCGGCGTTGCTGCCCTCATTCTCGCCGTTGAAGTAGGTCAGGCCGAAGCCCCAGGGGCCGGTTTCGTAGATGACGCCCAGATCCCAGGCCTTGCTGTCATTGTCGCCGGACAGGCCATTGTTGAACTTGGCGTAGGAGCCGCCGACGGTGAAGCCGGCAAAGCCGACATTGGCGCCGAAGGAATAGCCCTTGAAGTCGTCGAAAGTGCCAGCACCATCGTTTCCGCCCAAGCTGGCGAACTCGTAGCCCGCCGACAGGCCAAGCTCCACCGCGCCAATTTCGCGGGTGTAGGCGGCCGCAACACTGACCCAGTCCTCCTGCTCGCCGATCCCGCCCTTGGGCAGAACGCCGAAGCCCTGGGAGTTGCCGTCGGTGTTGGTGGTGTCCGGCACATAGGAGAAGCCGAGCTGGAAGCCGCTGAACTGCGGCGTGAAGTAGGTGATCTTGTTGGCGTCGTTGGTCTGCACCAGATAGGTCGAGGTCGGCGCGCCGTTATTCTCGTAGGGTGCGAAGTCAGGCGTATTGATGCCGATGCCGACATAGGGCGCCTGATAATGCATCAGATAGGCAGCCGTCTCCTTGGAGCCGAGCTGCACCTTGCCGAAGCCACCCTCGAAATACATGAAGACTTCGTCGGTCGGACCGTTGGTCGAACCGGTATTCACGATTTCCAGATTGGCCAGGAAGCCGACGGTCAGGCCGTTATCCAGCTTGGTCTCGCCATTGAACTGGACCTCGCCCTCGTGACGGAAGGCGACCTTCTTGAAGTCGGTCCCGCTGCCATCCTGGTCGGAATAGGTCACCACGTTATTGTAATAGCCGTTCACCGACAGCTTGATCGGATCGGATGCCAGGGCCGGCTGAGCCACTGCCCCCATCGTCACCCCCACCGCGACCAGCGCGGTGCTGCCCAATAGCATTTGCTTCATTTGCTATTCCCCTTGCTTCGTTACCCCTGTTCCCTGACCCGCAGGCCCGGTCTGTCGGGCAGGCCATCGGGTTTGACGCGTTGTGCGTCGTCTTATTTTAGCAATATACAGGCCAGTTCTTGTTTTCGACAAGTCGCCGGGAAAACAAGGGGTTTCGATTACAGAAATAGGCCGGCGGCTATTTGCGGTGCGGCGAAAAGTGCAAGAAATCAGCAAGTGGCGAAAAAACAGGCAATTGGATTTAGCGTGGTGGTGCCGGGTTTGACAGGGCCGTTTGTGGGGCAGGGCGAAACCGGGCATGAAAAAAGGCCGCTGGATCAGCGGCCTTTTCGTAGCGCTTTCGCGCCTGAACTGGAGCGGGCGATGAGATTCGAACTCACGACCCCAACCTTGGCAAGGTTGTGCTCTACCCCTGAGCTACGCCCGCATTGGGTACGCCCAAGCCGTCAGGCCGTGGCGAGGCCGCGATAATACCCATTGCGATTTCCTTTGCAAGCGGTGAATCGCGGAAAAATTTCAAACCCTCTCCGAGGCCGGTTTTGCCGGTCTTTCCGGTTGAGTTTCCGCCGTGTCAGTCGGTAGGCTGCCGGCCATGACCGAGCGATCTCAAGATGATAGGGCCCAGGATGACCGGCCCCAAAATGAGCAGCCCCTGCCGACGACCGCGGACGCGCTGCTGGCGCGGCTGCAGGCGATGGGTGTCACCTATGTCGAACACCGGCATCCGCCGCTCTTCACGGTGGAGGATTCCAAACAGCTGCGCGGCGAGCTGCCGGGCGGGCATTGCAAGAACCTGTTCCTGAAGGACAGGAAGGGCCAGTACTGGCTTGTCGTGGCGCTGGAGGACCGGCCGATCGACCTGAAGACGCTGGACAAGAAGATTGGCGCCGCGCGGCTGTCCTTCGGCAGCGCCGACCGGCTGTGGGAGGTGCTGGGCGTGCGTCCCGGCGCGGTGACGCCCTTCTCGCTCATCAACGATACGGCGCGTCAGGTCAAGCTGGTGCTCGACAAGGGCATGCTGGCGCACGATCCGCTCAACTATCATCCGCTGGTGAATGACCGGACCATCGCCGTCAGCCCGGAAGGGCTGCTGGCCTTCCTGCGCCAGACCGGCCACGATCCGATGATCCTGGATCTCCAGGAATAGCCGCCATGACCGGAGTGCGGGCCAGTCGCGCTGGGCTGTTGCGCGGACTTGTATCCGGCGGATATTGCCGCCACATTTGCTGCACTCTGGAATCCGGCGGTTTGAAGCTCCCGAGGGGGTGTCTGTCCGCCACCACCACGGCAACACGAAATAAACGGTGAATACCGATGGATTTTCTGATCGGCGGCGGCGCCAAGCCCGCATCCGGCGGCACGAACAGCCCCTACATCAAGGATGCCACGACGGCGAGCTTCATGGCCGATGTCGTCGAGGCCTCGCAGCAGCAGCCGGTGATCGTCGATTTCTGGGCGCCGTGGTGCGGCCCCTGCCGTCAGCTTGGCCCGGCGCTGGAGAAGGCGGTGGCGGAGGCCAAGGGCGCGGTGCGCATGGTTAAGATTAATGTGGACGAGAATCAGGAGGTTGCTGCGCAGCTGCGCGTGCAGTCGATCCCGACCGTCTATGCCTTCTTCCAGGGCCGTCCGGTCGATGCGTTTCAGGGCGCGCTGCCGGAAAGCCAGGTGAAGGAGTTCGTGAAGCGCCTTGCCGCTGTCGCCGGCGGGGCTGGCGGCGATGAGGCCGAGGCGGTGCAGGCGGCGCTCGATCAGGCGGCCGAGCTGCTGGCCACCGGCGATTTCCAGAACGCAGCAGCACTCTATTCGCGCATCCTGCAGCATGACCCCGAAAGCCTGGCGGCGATTGCCGGCCTGCTGCGCGCTCTGATCGGCGCCGGCCAGATCGAGGAGGCAAAAGCGCTGCTGGCCGATCTGCCGGACGAAGTGACAAAGAGCGCCGAAGTGGAAAGCGCACGGCAGGCGCTGGAGCTGGCCGAGGAAGCGGCTGCCGCCGCGGGCGAACTGGCCCAGCTGCAGGCGCTGCTGGAACGCAATCCGGCCGACCATGACAGCCGCTTCAAGCTGGCAATGGCGCACTATGCCACCGGCGACAAGGAGGCCGCCGCCGGGGCGCTGCTGGAGATCATCCGCCGTAACCGTTCCTGGAATGAGGACGCCGCGCGCACCCAGCTGCTGAAGTTTTTCGAGGCCTGGGGGCCGAAAGATGAGGTCACGCTCTCGTCGCGACGGGCCTTGTCCTCCATATTGTTTTCATGAGTGCATCAGTATTCGACCCGAGCTTCGACCAACTGCCGCAGACCCTGTCGGTTTTCCCGCTGCCGGGCGTGCTGCTGCTGCCGCGCGGTCGCCTGCCGCTGAACATCTTCGAGCCACGCTATCTGGCGATGACCCGCGACGCGCTGGCGGGTGACCGGCTGATCGGTATGGTCCAGCCCAAGCCCGGCGCCGAAGGACAGTATGGTGGCGATGCCGGGTCGGCGGAAATCTACCCTGTCGGCTGCGCCGGGCGCCTGACGGCCTTCGCCGAGACCGACGATGGCCGCTATCTCATCACCCTGACCGGCCTGTGCCGGTTCCATGTGACGCAGGAATTGCAGACCATTCAGGGCTATCGCCGCGTGCAGGTCGACTGGAACGGCTATGAAGGCGATCTTGAGGCATCGGATTGTTGCGGCCTGAAGCGCGAGAATTTCGAATCGGCGCTGGCGCATTATTTCCGCCTCTATGGCATCCAGGCCGACTGGGCGACCATCAAGGAGGCGCCGGACGAGCGGCTGATCACGTCGCTGGCGATGATCTGCCCCTTCGCACCGACCGAGAAGCAGGCGCTGCTGGAAGCGCCGACACTGGCGGACCGGGCGCGGGTCATGCAGACTCTGATCGAGATGGCCGTCGCCGAGCGCGGCAGCGGCGACACCGCCCGGCATTGAAGCCGGTACTGACAAAAGAGGGTGCAGGTGACGGAACAGGAAGCCGGCCAGGGCAAGGCCACAGGCCGAGACGGGGCCACAGGAAGCGTCGATCCGAAATTGCTGGAAATTCTGGTCTGCCCGCTGACCAAGGGACCGCTGCGCTATGACGCGGAACGGCAGGAACTGATCAGCGATCAGGCCCGGCTCGCCTATCCGATCCGCGATGGCATCCCGATCATGCTGGTCGATGAGGCACGGCAGCTCGATGACAGCGAGCTGAAGCGCCGATGAGCGAGGAATTCGACACGCCGCACTGGCCGGTCGAGGTCAAGCTGAAGAAGGCGGAGAAGCTGCTGGAAATCAGCTATGACAATGGCCGCACCTTTCGCCTGCCGGCGGAATATCTGCGCGTCGAGAGCCCCTCGGCCGAGGTCCAGGGCCATGGCGCGGGCCAGAAGAAGATCGTCCATGGCCGTGCCCATGTCGGCATCATGGGGGTCGAGCCGGTCGGCAATTACGCGATCCGTATCAAGTTCGACGATCTGCACGACAGCGGCATCTTTTCCTGGCGCTATCTGTACGAACTGGGCGACCGCCAGGAAGAACTCTGGGCGAAATACCTGTCAGAACTGGAGGAACGCGGCCTATCGCGCGAGCCGAAGCGCCGCGCCTGAGCGGCGTCAGCCGCCAATCGTCCCCATCGCGTGGCGCATGAACAGCCGCTTCAGCGGCGGCACCTGGTTGACCGCCGCGAGGCCCAGCCGGCGGGCCAGCCGGACCGGCGGGATATCGTTGGAGAACAGCCGGTTCAGCCCGTCCGTCGCGGCAACCAGCGTCATCGTATCGACCCGCCGCCGCCGGTCATAGTCGGCCAGCAGCGCCGCCGAGCCGAGATCGAGGCCCAGCCCGTGCGCCTCGGCCAGCAAATCGACGAGTGCTTCGACATCACGCAGGCCGAGATTGAGGCCCTGCCCGGCAATCGGATGGATGCCATGGGCGGAATCGCCGACGAGCGCCAGCCGGCGGTCGATCATGCGTTCCGCCAGCAGCAGCGACAGGGGGTAGGCCCAGCGCCGGCCCAGCAGCGTCAGCTGGCCGCAATAATCGCCAAAGCGCCGGTTCATCTCGGCGCTGAAGGCCTCGCCGCTCAGCCCCATCATGTGCGGCACCAGATCGTCACGCTCGGTCCAGACGATGGAGGCCCGGTGCCGATGGCCGGGAATGCCGGTCATCGGCAGCAACGCGAAGGGGCCGGCGGGCAGGAAGCGCTCATGCGCGATATTGCGGTGGGGGCGCTCCAGCGACACCGAACAGACGATGCCGGTCTGGCCATAGCTCCAGCGCGTGACCTTGATGCCGGCCTCCTCGCGCAGGCGGGAGCCCCGGCCATCGGCGGCAACCGCCAGGCGGGCCGTGACAATCCGCCCGTCCGTCAGCTCCGCGGTAACGCCGTCAGGCCCACGCTCCAGCCGCGCCACGCTGCACGGCGCCAGCAGGGTGAGGTCCGGCACCTCGGGCAGCCCGTCGAACAGGGCGCGGCGGGTGATGGTGTTCTCGACGATCCAGCCCATCGGCTCGTCGCCGACCTCGCGGTGGTCGTAATGCAGGAACAGGCGGGAGTCGCCTTCCGAGACGCGGATGTCGAGAATGGGACCGGCCTCAGGCTCGATGCGCGACCACAGCCCGATCCGATCCAGCAGCTGCTTGGAGCCCAGCGCGATGGCCGATCCACGCCCGTCATAGGCGGCATCGGTCTGGATTTCCGCAGGCTCGCGGTCCACCACCACGCTGCGGATGCCCTTCAGCGCCAGTGCGCGCCCCAGCGTCAACCCGACCAGGCCGCCGCCGACGATCAGTATGTCGGTATCGAGTCGCTGTGCGCCCATGTCCGATGCTCTTCCGATGCTCTCCGGTTCCTGCCCATCGACAGGATCGAAAAAGACTCTGGTCCGGGACCTTCATCCTGTCCAGTGGCGCGATGCCGCAGCGTGCGGCTAAATTTTGGTCACATCTGGCTGATATTGGCTAAAAAATAGGCATAAAATGAAGCTTTTCTGACGACCTTCTGAGCAAAGCGCCGCGAGTCGCCCGGATTCGCTGGCATCCGCCCGGACTCTCATAAACGGCATGCTTCTTGAGTTACCGCTCCCAGACCCGCGTCTGCGGGCTGTTGTTACACCGGAAGGAAGGGGAGCGGGCGACATGAAGCTGATTATGGCGATCATTAAGCCCTTCAAGCTCGACGAAGTGCGCGAAGCGCTGACCGAGCTGGGCATCCAGGGCCTCACAGTGAGTGAAGTGAAGGGCTTTGGCCGTCAGAAGGGGCAGACCGAAATCTACCGCGGCGCCGAATATGCCGTGAATTTCCTGCCGAAGGTGAAGATCGAGTTGGTGGTTTCCGACGATCTCGCCGAATCCGTCGTCGAATCGATCCAGAAGGCGGCCAATACCGGCCGGATCGGCGATGGCAAGATTTTCGTGCTGGACGTGGCGCGGGCGATCCGCATCCGCACCGGCGAAACCGACGCGGACGCGCTCTAGGGATTGCGAGGAGGCAATGATGATGGGGTTCAACAAGCTCGCTGCAAAGCTGAGCAAGGGGGCCGGGCTGGCGGCCCTGGTCGCCATTCCGGTGGCGCTGACGGCAACACCCGCCGCCGCCGAGGTTTCGGCGGAAACGGCATTCGTCTTCAACACGTTTTCGTTCCTGATCTGCGGCGCGCTGGTCATGTGGATGGCCGCCGGCTTCGCGATGCTGGAATCGGGGCTGGTGCGGTCCAAGAACACGGCCGCGATCTGCCTTAAGAACATCACGCTCTATGCCATCGCCGGCATCATGTACTACCTGATCGGCTACAGCCTGATGTACACCGATGTCAGTGGCTGGATCGGTTCCTTCTCGCTGTTCTACAATACCTCCGAGGCGGAACTGGCCCTGCTGGGTGCCGACGAGGCGACGGCTGAGCAGATCGCCGCCGTGGTCGACAATGGCTATTCGGTCATGTCCGACTGGTTCTTCCAGATGGTGTTCGTCGCCACCGCGGCCTCGATCGTCTCGGGCACGCTGGCGGAGCGCATCAAGTTCTGGCCGTTCATCATCTTCACCACCGTGCTGACCGGCATCCTGTACCCGATCCAGGGGTCCTGGACCTGGGGCGGCGGCTGGCTGAGCGAGATGGGCTTCAGCGACTTCGCCGGCTCCACCATCGTGCACTCGGTGGGTGGCTGGGCGGCCCTGACCGGCGCCATCATCCTCGGCGCACGCAAGGGCAAGTACACCGCCGACGGTCGGGTCAGCCCGTTGCCGGGCGCCAACCTGCCGCTGGCCACGCTGGGCACCTTCGTGCTCTGGCTGGGCTGGTTCGGCTTCAACGGCGGCTCGCAGCTGGCGCTGGGCTCGGCGCTGGATGCCTCGGCCATGGCCATAGTGTTCTCCAACACCAACCTCGCGGCCTGCGGCGGCGTGGTTGCGGCCTGCCTGCTGACGCAGATCCTGTACGGCAAGATCGACCTCACCATGGCGCTGAACGGTGCCATTGGTGGCCTGGTCTCGATCACCGCCGGCCCTGACCTGACGCATCACTTCCTGTCGATCATCATCGGCGCCATCGGCGGCATCCTCGTCGTCGTCACCGTGCCGCTGCTCGACAAGCTGAAGATCGACGACGTTGTCGGCGCGATCCCGGCCCACCTGGTGTGCGGCATCTGGGGCACGCTGGCGGTCGGCATCTTCGGTGGCGGCAGCCTGGTCACCCAGGTGATCGGCATCGTCGGCATCGGCGTGTTCATGGTCGTTACCAGCGCCATCCTCTGGCTGGTGCTGAAGGTCACCATGGGCATCCGGGTCAGCGAGGAAGAAGAGGCACTCGGCCTCGACAAGGCGGAGCTGGGCCTCGAAGCCTATCCGGAGTTCGGCCGGGGCTAAGGCCCGGTCAAGCCGAGAAGAAACTGGCCCGGACGGTTTGCCGTCCGGGCTTTTTCTTGGGTCGAGCCAGAAGCTAACATCAGGACTCAACGAACCGGCTTAGCCTTCTGTATTGTCTTTATCTTTTTCGCCGGTATAGTGCCCATGGAGGGATTGCCAGAACGGCGACCCCTTTTTGCCGTTTTATCAGGCAGTTTCAGTTTGGCACCGCATTACTGGGCACCGCGATGATCAATGACCGGTTGGACGCTCTCGCCGATTATCCGTTCCGCAAGCT
Source organism: Oceanibaculum indicum P24 (assembly GCF_000299935.1). Lineage (NCBI taxonomy): Bacteria > Pseudomonadati > Pseudomonadota > Alphaproteobacteria > Rhodospirillales > Oceanibaculaceae > Oceanibaculum > Oceanibaculum indicum. The sequence goes on from NZ_AMRL01000002.1 coordinate 280,243, forward strand.
GAGCGCGCTGCTCGACCCGATCAAGCCGGTCAGCAACGACGCGCCGCTGCTGCTGTCGGTCGGCGAGCCGCAGAACCAGCCGCCCGCCTTCATCAACGAGGTGATCCAGGAGAATGGCCACCTCTGGAACAAGTATCCGCCAGCACTGGGCACGCCGGCTTATCGCCAGGCCGTCGCCGACTGGCTGACCGCGCGCTACAAGCTGCCGGCGGGCTTCGTCGACCCCGACCGCAATGTCGTGCCGGTGCCGGGCTCGCGGGAGCCGCTGTTCATGCTGGCGCTGGTGACGATCCCGGCGGCCAAGGGTGGTGGCAAGCCGGTGGTGCTGGTGCCCAGCCCCTCCTATCACGTCTATCGCGGGGCAGCGCTGGCCGCCAATGCGGAGACGGTCTATCTGCCGGCGACCGCGGCCACCAACTTCCTGCCCGACCCGGAGAGCGTGTCCAGGGAGGTGCTCGAGCGCACGGCGCTGTGTTACCTGTGCACACCGTCCAACCCGCAGGGCACGGTGGGTGACGTCGCCTATCTGAAAAGCTGGATCAAGCTGGCGCGCGAGCATGATTTCGTGCTGGCGGTCGATGAGTGCTATGCGGAAATCTATGATGCGCTGCCGCCGGCCGGCGCGCTGGAGGCTTGCGCCGCGCTGGGCGACGGGCCGAACGGCACGCCGATGGACAATGTCGTGGTCTTCCATTCGCTGTCCAAGCGCTCCTCGGCGCCGGGCCTGCGCGCCGGGTTCATCGCCGGCGATGCCAAGGTGATGGCGCGCTATGGCGAGCTGATCGGCTATGCCTGCACGCCGATGCCGCTGCCGATCGTGGCCGCCGCCACGGCGCTGTGGCGCGACGAGGACCATGTCCGCGAGAATCAGGCGATGTACCGCCGCAACTTCGACATCGCGACCCGGCTGCTCGACGGCAAGGCGGGCTATTTCCGGCCGCAGGCGGGGTTCTTCCTGTGGCTTGATGTCGGCGATGGCGAGGCGGTCTGCGCGCGGCTGTGGAAGGAGGCGGCGATCCGCAGCCTGCCCGGCGGCTATATGGCGGTGCCGGACGCGAACGGGGTGAACCCAGGCGCGCCCTATCTGCGCATCGCGATGGTCTATGACAATGACACGATGGAGGATGCGCTCGGCCGTCTGGCGCGCGCGCTCTGATCCATCCCGGAGGGGCCGATGGCGACAACAAGCAACGCGACGACCCGCACCGCGCTTTTTCCGCCCGGTTTCGCGGCCTTCCTGAAGCGCCGCGCGCGTGAGGCCTCAGGCTTGGCGCTGATCGCGCTTGCCGTGGCCTTGGTGCTGGCGATGGCCAGCTACCATCCGCAGGACCCGTCGCTGAATACCGCCAATACCGGCCCCATTCGCAACTGGCTGGGCTATCCCGGCGCGCTGGCCGGCGATCTGCTGCTGCAGACACTGGGCCTGTCGGGCGGTCTGCTGGCGCTGGTGATCGCGGCCTGGGGCTATCGCATTCTGGCCCGGCTGGGCGTGGCGCGTGTGGTGCTGCGTGTGGCGCTGCTGCCGCTCGGGCTGCTGCTGGCGGCCATGGCGCTGGCCGTGGTGACGCCGCCGGCCGGCTGGCCGCTGGTCAGCGGTCTGGGCGGGTTTACCGGCACGCTGCTGCTGGCCAAGGCGGGGGGGCTGCTGCCGTTGCTGGGCGCCTCGGTGGAGCTGGCGCTGGTCGGTCTCGTGGCCGGGCTGCTGTCGGCGCTGCTGCTGCTCTATACGCTGGGCTTCTCGCTGCGCGAATGGTGGGCGCTGATGCGCCGCAGCGCCCGCATGGCCTGGGCCGGTGGGGCGCTGACCTATCGTGGTGCTGCCGCCAGCGGGCGCCTGGGCGGCCGTCTGGGCGGTGCCGCAGCCAAGGCCGGCTATGACCTGGCGCGCAAGGGTCTGCGGCAGGAGCCGTCGCTGAAGGGCAATGCGCTGTCACGGGACCGCGCAGCCGCGGAAGAGGACGAGGCGGAGGACATGCCGCGCGCAGCCCGAAGCCCGCGCCTTGAGATGCCGCGCGAGCCGGCCGCCGCCACGCCGAAGGAAGCGCGGCTGGAGAAGCGCAGCCCGGCCAAGAGTGCCTCGAAGCAGAAGAGCCTCGACCTTGCCCCCAGCGGCGATTTCGAGCTGCCGGAGATGGAGTTGCTGACGCCCGCCCCCGCGCGGCGCAGCGGTCCGCAGCCGGAAGGGCTTGAGGCCAATGCCCGGCTGCTGGAAACCGTGCTGTCGGATTTCGGCGTGAAGGGCGAGATCGTGAAGATCAGGCCCGGCCCGGTGGTTACGCTGTATGAGCTGGAGCCCGCGCCCGGCACCAAATCCTCGCGCGTCATCGGCCTGTCCGACGATATCGCCCGCTCGATGAGCGCGGTGTCGGTACGTGTCGCCGTGGTGCCCGGCCGCAGCGTCATCGGCATCGAGCTGCCGAACCAGAACCGTGAGACGGTGTTCCTGCGCGAGACCTTCGAATCGGATGCCTATGAGCGCAGCGCCGCCAAGCTGCCGCTGGCGCTGGGCCACGATATCGGCGGCGTTCCGGTCATTGCCGACCTGGCCCGCATGCCGCATCTGCTGGTTGCCGGTACCACCGGCTCCGGCAAGTCGGTGGCGGTGAACGCGATGATCCTGTCGCTGCTCTACAAGCTGCCGCCGGAGCGCTGCCGCTTCATCATGATTGACCCGAAGATGCTGGAACTGTCGATCTATGACGGCATCCCGCATCTGCTGGCGCCGGTCGTCACCGACCCGTCCAAGGCGGTGGTGGCGCTGAAATGGACGGTGCGGGAGATGGAGAACCGCTACCGCGCCATGTCCAAGCTCGGCGTGCGCAACATCGATGGCTACAACCTCCGCCTTGCCGAGGCGCGCAAGAAGGGCGAGGTGCTGAAGCGCCGTGTGCAGACCGGTTTCGATGCCGATACCGGCAAGCCGGTGTTCGAGGATGAGACGCTGGATCTGGAGCCGCTGCCCTACATCGTGGTGGTGGTGGACGAGATGGCCGACTTGATGCTGGTCGCCGGCAAGGATATCGAGGCGGCGATCCAGCGCCTGGCGCAGATGGCGCGCGCGGCGGGCATCCACATCATCATGGCGACGCAGCGCCCGTCGGTCGATGTCATCACCGGCACGATCAAGGCGAACTTCCCGACCCGGATCAGCTTCCAGGTCACCTCCAAGATCGACAGCCGCACCATCCTGGGCGAGGGCGGGGCGGAAACCCTGCTCGGCCAGGGCGATATGCTCTACATGGCCGGCGGCGGCCGTCTGACCCGCGTGCATGGTCCCTTCGTCAGCGATGGCGAGGTCGAGGATGTTGTGCGCCACCTGAAGGCGCAGGGCGTGCCCGACTATGTCGAATCGGTCACCGAGGATGACGATCTGGGCGGCGACATTGCCGGCCTGTCGGGCGGCGACAGCGATGGCGAGCGCGACGATCTGTTCGACCGCGCGGTCGAGCTGGTGGCGCGCGAGGGCAAATGCTCGACCAGCTTCATCCAGCGCTATCTGCAGATCGGCTATAATCGGGCTGCCCGCATCGTCGAACGCATGGAGGCGGAGGGCATGGTTTCCAAGGCCAACCATGTCGGCAAGCGCGAGGTTCTGCTGCGCGACCCCGACGAGTAAGCTGTGACACCTTTGCGGCGGAATCGGCCCATCCGGGGCAATTTAGCGGCACGTCTTGCGTGCTTCATTACCGCAACCCATTTGGGTGTCATGCGATACTTCCCCCTACTCGCATCGCTGGTCGCCGGTCTCGTCGCCTTCTCCGCTCCCCCCTCCAATGGATGGGCGGCGGGGCCGGTGGACTCAGCCTCGACGAAGCCTCAGTCCGTGGCGGCCAGCCTCACCGCCGCGGATCGCGAGACGATCGAGCGGCTGGAAACTTATCTGAACAATATCAAGACGATGCAGGCGGATTTCCAGCAGATCGCCTCGACCGGACAGAGCGCCCGGGGGATCTTCTATCTATCCCGGCCCGGAAAGCTGCGCGTGCAGTACACCGAGCCGGAGCCCGCCTTCCTGCTCGCGAACCAGACCCTGCTGGTCTATGTCGATGAAAAGCTGGGCCAGGAAAGCTATGTCCCGACCGGCTCCACCCCGGTTTCCTTCCTGCTGGCCGACACCATCCGCCTCGATGGCGATGTCCGCATCGAGCGCGTGCAGGCGAAGGACAATGTGATCCGCGTGGCGCTGGTGCAGCGCGATGACCCTGACGCCGGCTCGCTGTCGCTGGTGTTCACCGACCTGCCGCTGGAGCTGCGGCAGTGGACCGTGACCGACGCGCAGGGGGTGAAGACCACCATCGCGTTGAACAATACGAGCTATGGCCGCAAGCTGGACCCGGATCTGTTCGAGCACAGGCAGAAGCCGGTGCAGTCGCCGCGCAACTGATCCAGCTTCGATACGATAACGTTACGATTTGCGGAACGGCCGGGCCAACAACTCGGCAAAGCCGCCGTCGCGCACTTCCCCTTCCAGGCCGATCTCCATATCCAGCCGCCGCAATTGCGGATTGCGCGACCCGAACAGCCTGTCCCACAGGCTGAGGATGGTGGCGTAGTTGGAATCCGTATCCCGGCGCACCGCGTGATGATGCATCCAGTGGATCGAGGGCGTGACCACGATGCGCGCCAGCACCGTCTCCAGTTTCCCGGGCAGCCGCAGGTTGGAATGGTGGAAGATCGAGGCCATCAGCACCAGCGCCTCGAACACCAATACCGAGGCCAGCGGAATATCGAACAGCATGATGATGGCCGCCCGCGCCAGCGCCGACAGCAGCACCTCGCCGAAATGGAAGCGCACCGCCGAACTCGCATCAAGGAAGCGGTCGAGGTGATGCACCGCATGGAAGCGCCAGAGCAGCGGCAGCTCATGATTGGCGCGGTGCCACCAGTAGATCACGAAATCCAGCAGCAGGATGTCGGCGAGCAGGGCCCAGCCGCCGCGCAGCGCGTCTGGCCGCCAGCCCAGCGTATGCTGGCTGGCCCAAAGCGAGACGGGTATGACGATGAGCGGCGACAGGCCGGCATTCAGCAGCCACAGCCCGGCATTGCGGGCGAGGCGCGACAGGCCGCGCGCTTCCACCGGCCGGTTGGCGGCGGGCAGCAGCCGTTCGCCGATCAGGAACAGCGCGATCCAGAGGCCGACGGCAATGCTTTTCCAGGCCAGCAGGGTCTCGATGGGCAAGGGCGGCTCCATTACAGAAGGACATGACCAGAGATAATCCGCTTGCCCGCCTGTGGCCACTCACGAGCGTGGGAGCGGGTAAAGACCGTGCCGCCCCTTGCCCTGACGGGCCTGGGATGCTAGCTGACTCAGTCATGACAAAGCGCGACATGCCACCGCTGATCGGCGTCTCCGCCTGCCGCAAGCAGCCGGGCGAGCTGCCCGTGCATACGGTGTCGGAGAAATACATCACCTGCGTCACCGATGCCGCAGGCGGGATGCCGCTGCTGATCCCGGCGCTGGCCGAACGGCTGGATTTGCCGGCTTTGGCGGAGCGGCTGGACGGCTTGCTGCTGACCGGCAGCCCGTCCAATGTGGAGCCGCATAATTACGGCCGGCCGGACCTCGACCCCGGCGATGCCTGCGACAGCGGGCGCGATGCCACGACGCTGCCGCTGATCCGCGCGGCGATTGCCGCTGGCGTGCCGGTGCTGGCGATCTGCCGCGGCATTCAGGAGCTGAATGTGGCGCTGGGCGGCAGCCTGCATCAGCATATCCAGAACATGCCGGACAAGCTCGACCATCGCATGCGCCGCGATGTCGATTTTGACGCCAAGTACCGCCCGGCCCATCCCATCGACATCACCGAGGGCGGCGTGCTGCACAAGCTGCTCGGCACGCGCCGCGTGCTGGTGAATTCGCTGCATGCGCAGGGCATCGACCGGCTGGCCGAGGGGCTGACGGTGGAGGCGGTGGCGCCGGACGGCATCGTCGAGGCAGTAAGCGTGACCGGCGCCAAGGCCTTCACGCTGGGGGTGCAGTGGCACCCGGAATGGCCGGTGCCCTACAATGCGGTATCGCAGGCGCTGTTCGAGGCGTTCGGTGCGGCCTGCCGGGCGCGCGTCGCGGCCCGCTTTGGCACGCTGAGCGCGGCCTGACCGGTGGCGGGTGCAGCACAGCGGGAGCGGCTTTGCCGAGTGCTTGAGGTCACGCCGCTGGCGCGCGCGACCAGTCTGATCCGGCTGATGCCGCAGGACGAGGCGCCGTTCGATTTCCGGCCCGGCCAGTATGCGTCCCTTGCCTTTCCCGGCCAGCCGCCGCGCGATTATTCGCTGGCCAGCCGGCCGGACGAACCGCATATCGACTTCCACATCCGCCAGGTCGGCGAGACCGGCCCCAGCGCCTATGCCCAGGCGGCGCTGCATGCCGACGATCTGGTGCGGCTGGAAGGGCCATTCGGGCAGGCCTACTGGCGCGAGGAGCATGACGGGCCGATGCTGCTGATCGGCGGCGGCACCGGCCTTGCCCCGATGATCGCCATTGTGGAAACCGCGCTGGCGGCGGGGGTGGAAGCACCCGTCCATCTCTATGCCGGTTTCCAGGACGAGCCGGATACCTATTACGAGGACAGGCTGCGCGCGCTGGAAGCGCGGCACGGCAATTTCACCGCCACCTATGTGCTGTCCGCACCTGAGAAAAAGACCGAACGCCGCACCGGCTTCGTGCATCTGGCGGTGGCCGAGGATCATGCGGATTTCGCCGGCTTCAAGGCCTATATGGCGGGTGCGCCGGTCATGGTGGAGGCGGCTGCCGGAATGCTGGTTGCGCGCGGCATGAAGCCGGCCGATATTCATGCCGATCCGTTTTACGGCGCATCCGATCCGGCCGCTGCCCGGCGTGCCTGACTGTCTTTCATCCAGCGAGGATTTCCGATGAGCTTCGTCATTCCCGCACCGGCCCAGACCATCCTTCCGGTCGAGGGCGAGCAGGGCGGCTTCCCGGTCCGCCGCATCTATTGCGTGGGCCGCAACTATGCCGCCCATGCCCGCGAGATGGGGCATGATCCCGACCGCGAGCCACCCTTCTTCTTCATGAAGCCGGCGGACGCCATCGTGCTGTGCCCGAAGGGCGCGGGCGCCCCGGTCGAGGCGCCGTTCCCGGTGGCGACCGAGGATCTGCATCACGAGATCGAGATGGTGGTGGCGCTCGGCAAGGGCGGGAAGGACATCCCTGCCGACAAGGCGCTGGAGCATGTCTATGGCTATGCCGTCGGTATCGACCTGACGCGCCGCGACATCCAGGCGGTGGCGAAGAAGATGGGCCGGCCCTGGGACATGGCGAAGGGCTTCGACCATTCCGCCCCCTGCGGCACCATCCTGCCGGCAGCGAAGATCGGCCACCCGTCGAAGGGCCGCATCCAGATTTCCGTGAACGGCACGGTGAAGCAGGATGCCGATATCGGCGACATGATCTGGAACGTGCCGGACACCATCGCCTACCTCTCCACCCTGGTGGAGCTGTTTCCCGGCGACCTGATCTATTCCGGTACGCCGGAGGGTGTGGCGCAGGTGAAGCGCGGCGAGGTCATGGAAGGCAGCGTCGAGGGCGTCGGCGCGATTGCCGTGAAGCTGGTGTAAGGAAGATGGCGCTCAGGATCGCGACCTGGAACATCAACTCCGTCCGGCTGCGGATGCCGCTGCTGCTGCGCCTGATGCAGGAACAGCAGCCCGACATCATCTGCCTGCAGGAAACCAAGGTCGAGGACGACAAGTTCCCCTTCGAGCCGATCCGCGCGGCGGGCTATGTCCACACCGCCATCGCCGGCATGAAGAGCTACAATGGCGTCGCGATCCTGTCGCGCCGGCCCTTCGCCTTCGAGGGGCCGCGCCACTGGTGCGACAAGGAGGATTGCCGCCATGTCAGCGTCACGCTGGAGGACGGCACGGAGGTGAACAATTTCTACATCCCGGCCGGCGGTGACATTCCCGACCCGGAGAAGAACGACAAGTTCGCCCACAAGCTGCGCTTCCTGCGCGAGATCACCGGCTGGTTCGAAAGTGTGAAGGGCGACGGCAAGCGCCGCGTGCTGGTCGGCGACCTGAACATCGCGCCGCTGGAACATGATGTCTGGTCGCACAAGCAACTGCTTGACGTGGTCAGCCACACGCCGGTCGAGGTCGATCTGCTGGGCAAGCTGCAATCGAGCCTCGGCTGGGTCGATGCGGTTCGCCATTTCGTTCCCGAAACGGAAAAGCTCTACAGCTGGTGGAGCTACCGCGCGAAGGATTGGGAGGCGTCCGACCGCGGCCGCCGGCTGGACCATGTCTGGGTCACGCCCGATCTGGCGCCGACCCTTGCCGGCCAGACAATCCTGAAGCCGGCGCGCGGCTGGGAGAAAGCATCGGACCATGTGCCGGTGCTGGTCGATCTGAACTAGCGGCCCGGGAACAGGGGCGATGGCGACGGAACTGCGCTATCAGGGCGAGGCGATCCGCGCGGACTATATCCGCGCCGCCATCGGCCTTGCCTTCGCCCTCCTGCCGTTGCTGCTGATCCCCGGCATCCACTGGATCTTCGCGCTGATCCTGGGGGCACTGGGGCTGCTGTTCCTAGTCTTCGGGGTGCGCACATGGCTGCGCAGCCGCACGCGCGTGGTGGCTGACGAGGACGGGCTGACGGTGGTGGATCACCGCCGCCGCCACCTGCCCTGGCAGGCGCTGGAGGAGGTGAAGCTGGCCTATTTCTCCACCCGCCGCGACCGCTCGCAGGGCTGGATGCAGCTTACCCTCATCGGCAATGGCACGAAGATCAGCCTGGATTCGCCGCTGGAGCATTTTCACGAGATCGCCGAGGAGGCCGCCCGCCATGTTCGCGCGCGGCACCTGCCGGTCAGCACCTCCACCGTGCTGAATTTCGAATCGCTGGGCATCCACGGGCTGAAGCCGGCGGACCCGCTCGCCGGTCGGGGCGGCCCGAGCGGTCAGGGCGAGGGCTGAGCCGTCGCCCCATTTACAAGCCACCCTGCCTGTGCTTGTTAAGCGCCCGATTGTATTCCCGTAACGCCGCAGGACGAATTCATGGCCCGTTTCAAGACCCTCGACGACCTCGCTGTCGCCGGCAAGCGCGTGCTGGTGCGTGCCGACCTCAACGTGCCGATGCAGGATGGCAAGGTCAGCGACGCCACCCGGATCGAGCGGCTGGTCCCGACCTTGCTGGAGCTGGCGGACAAGGGGGCGAAGGTGATCGTGCTGTCGCATTTCGGCCGGCCCAAGGGCAAGCCGGACGCAGCCTATTCGCTGCAGCCGCTGGTCGCCCCGCTGTCGGCGGCGCTGGGCGGGCGCCCGGTCGCTTTCGCAGGGGACTGCGTGGGCGCGGCCGCGAAGTCGGTGGTCGATGGGCTGGCCGATGGCGGCATCGCGCTGCTGGAGAACACCCGCTTCCATGGGGGCGAGGAGAAGAATGATCCGGACCTCGCAAAGGCGATGGCGGAGCTGGGCGATCTCTATGTGAACGACGCCTTCTCGGCGGCGCACCGCGCGCACGCCTCGACCGAGGGCATCGCCCGGCTGCTGCCCAGCGCCGCCGGGCGCCTGATGCAGCAGGAGCTGGAGGCGCTGGAAAAGGCGCTGACCAGCCCGCAGCGCCTGGTCATGGCTGTGGTCGGCGGCGCCAAGGTCTCGACCAAGCTGGACCTGCTCGGCAACCTCGTCGCCAAAGTGGACAAGCTGGCGATCGGCGGCGGCATGGCCAACACCTTCCTGTTCGCCAAGGGGGTGGAGGTCGGCAAGTCGTTGTGCGAGCGCGACCTGGCCGACACCGCACGTGAGATTCTGGCGAAGGCAAAGGCGGCCAACTGCACGATCCTGCTGCAGACCGATGCCGTGGTGGCCGATGCGCTGGCCGAGGGCGCGAAGACGGCGGTGGTCGGTGTCGATGCCGTGCCGGCTGACCGCATGATCCTCGATATCGGCCCGAAGACGGCGGAGGCCTGGCAGGCCGAGATGGCAGACTGCCGCACGCTGGTGTGGAACGGCCCGGTCGGCGCCTTCGAGACCGCGCCCTTCGACGCCGGCACGGTGGCGCTGGCCCGCGCGGCGGCAAAGCTGACCAAGGCCGGCACGCTGCTCTCCGTCGCTGGTGGCGGCGACACGGTGGCCGCCCTCAACCATGCCGGCGTGGAGGAGACATTCTCCTACGTCTCCTCCGCCGGCGGCGCCTTCCTGGAATGGCTGGAAGGCAAGACCCTGCCCGGCGTCGCCGCGCTGATGCAGGGGTGAGCCGGCTCTACTCCGCCGCCCGCGTTTCGTCGGCACCCCCGGCATAGCGCCGTTCCATCGCCCGGCGGTAGGTGGTGGCCTCGTCCTCCTTGGCCTCGACATCGGCCCAGGTGACCGGCTGGCCGGCCTTTACCGGGCGGGTCAGCCTGATGCCGTGGGCGAGGCCGATGGGCACGCCGCCCAGCTTCAGCGAGGTCTCGGCGGGCAGGAGCTTGCCCCAGACCGTGTAGCCGCCTTCGCCGTCCAGCGTCTCGCCGGGGGCAAGGTCGCGCTTGGATGTGGCCACCACATCGCCGCGGAAGGCGCGCGGCTGGCCGGTCGCTTCCTTGCGTAGCGCGGCGTTGGCGACCGAGATGCCGAGTTCCAGCCCGATCAGGTGGAAGGGCTTGTACATCGAGGTATAGACGCCGCTTTCGTCGGTCAGCAGCCCATACTGCGCGAAGCAGTCATGGACATACTGGTTGGCGCCCTTGAACACGACATAGACGCCCCAGCGCAGGTCGCGGAACACGTCGCTGCCGTCGCGGTTCAGGCTGGAGACAACCTCCACCATGCCTTCGCCTTCCAGCACGCCGCCCTTGGCCTTCGGCCGCAGAACGTCATGCAGCGCATCGACCCCGGCGGGCGGGAACAGCAGCCCGTCCGAGGGCGGTGTGAGGCCACAGGCATTGGCGACGGCGGCCATCTCGATGCCCGACTTGGTGCCATCGACGAAGGAGTTGAACATCTGCGGGTTGAAATCGCCCCTGGCCAGCTGGTCCTCGGTGAAGCCGAAATGCTCCCATACCGTCTGCGGCGTCGATTGGTGATAGGAGGGCAGGTATTTCGTGCCCTTGCCGGCGGCCACCACCTCGAAGCCGGAGGTGCGCGCCCAGTCCACCATCTCGGCGATCAGCGCCGGCTGGTCGCCATAGGCGAGCGAATAGACGATGCCGGCCTTGCGGGCTTCCTCGGCCAGTGCCGGGCCGGCCAGCGCGTCGGCCTCCACATTCACCATGACGATATGCTTGCCCTGTTTGCAACATTCCAGCACATGGCGGATGCCGGCGGCGGGATGGCCGGTGGCATCGACGATGACCTCGATACCGGGGGAAGCGATCATCGCCATGGTGTCGTCGGTGATGTGCGTCTTGCCGGTCTTCAGCGCCTCTTCGATGGAGCGCGCCTCATATTGCTCCGTCGGCCAGAAGGTCCGCTTCAGCGAGGCGCGTGCCCGGTCGGGCGACAGGTCGGCGACAGCGGCGATCTGCATACCCGTCGTCAGGCGCGCCTGCGCCAGGAACATGGAGCCGAACTTGCCGGCGCCGATGAGCCCGACCGTGACCGGGCGGCCTTCGGCGGCGCGCTGTTGCAGCATGCTGTGGAGATTCATGGTCTTTTCCCTTACTCGGCGGCCGAGCGGCGGTGGGTCAGCAGGCAATCGTCGCTTTCCAGCTCAATCGGGGTGAAGTCGCGGTGCGCGATATACTCCGGCCGCTTGAACTGGCGGATCGCATTGTCGGTGCGGTTGGCCGTCACATAGACCACCCAGCGGTCCCAGGGCGACATGTTGCTGGTCGAACCATGCACGATGCAGCCATGGAAGAACAGGGCGCTGCCCGGCCCGCCCTTGGGCGCGACGATGCCGCCCTCAGCCACCAGCTGGCGGATCGTGTCATTGTTGATGACCCAGAGCGGATAGGAGGTGGTGGACAGATCGTGCGCCGCCGGAATCGCCCCCTTGCGGTGGCTGCCGGGAATCAGCATCAGCGGGCCGTTATACTCGTTCACCTCATCCAGATAGACGGCGAAATTCATCGCGCGCGGCTCCGGCATCTGGTCGTCAGCCTGCCAGGTGCCGTAATCCTGATGCCACTGCCAGACATCGCCGTCGAAGGCCGCCTTGCCGTTGATCTTGAACTGGTGGATATAGACCGGCCCGCCGAGCAGCTGCTGCGCCGGCCCGATCAGGCGGGGGTGGCGCGAGACCTTGCGATAGACATCGTTATAGGTGTGCGCGGCGAAATTGGTGCGCACCTTGCCTGAGACTCGCTCGCGCACATTTTCCGGCCGGTCCTGGGCGAACAGCGCCGGCACCTCGCCCTTCATGACGGCGATTTCCTCGGCGCTGAACAGATCGGGGATGAAGACATAGCCGTCGCGCTCGAACTGCTCGAGCTGCTCCTGGGTCAGTTGCATGGCGTTTCCTCCTCTGTGATTGATGCGCGGTCTTACGCCGCGTCGGTCTGGCCGCCCTGTTTCAGGGCGGCGATAAGCTCTTCGGCGGCCCGGGCGGTATGGGCGCGGGCCAGCGCCTCGGCGCGGTCGCCATCGCCGGCGATCACCGCCTCCAGAATGGCGTCGTGTTCGTCCCAGACATCGCGGGCGCGGCTCTGGGCGCGCAGCACACTGCCCATGATCCGGCGGCTGTGCTGCATATGGGTGGAGATCGCATCCTCGATCAGCGGATTGCCGCTCAGCGCATAGAGGAAGCGGTGGAAGGCCAGATCCTGTGCGGTGCGCTCGGCGACGCTGCCGGTCTCGGCTATGGTGCGCCCGGCGTCGATGAGCGCCGGGCCTTCGATGCGGGCACGCTCAGCGCTCCGTTCGGCAGCGGCGCGGGCCGCCAGCCCGTCCAGCGCGCCGCGAACCTCATAGACATGGGAGATCGCGGCCGCATCCAGCGGCACAACGCGCAAGCCACGCCGCCCGGCCTCTTCCAGGAAGCCCTGGCGCTTCAGCAGCATCAGCGCCTGGATCACCGGCTGGCGCGAGACATTCAGGCCGGCCGCCAGCTCCTCCTGCGTGACGCGCTGCCCGGCTTCCAGCTGGCCGTCGCAGATCGCGTCCAGAATCGCGTCATAGACGCGGTCGGCAAGCTGCGGCTGCAGGGCGATCGGCTTCATCTGCATACTGTATACAAACGAGCGTCACGCCGAGAGTCAAGCCATCTTATCGAGTGCTGATATAAGGGGCTTGTCGGTCAGGCTTGGCCCTATCCGCGTCGGGGCATCAGCACCCAATAATCGAGATCAAGCACGACGGACGGATCGTCGCCCTCGGCACCGGGAAAATCGCCGCAGGGCCGGTTCTTCGTCGCCACGGTGCGCAGCCGCAGCGCGCCGACATCCGCGCGGTTCGGCAGCGGCTGGCGGTCCAGCACCGCGCTCCAGGCATAGATTGTGTCGCCGGCAAAGCTGGGGGCGGCGTGCCGGCCGCCATTGATGGCCGCGATGAAGGCGGCGTTCGCCAGCCCGTTGAAGCTCAGCGCGCGGGCCAGCGACATGACATGCCCGCCATAGACCAGCGGCTGGCCAAACCGGCTGCCCTGCGCCAGATGCCGGTCGAGATGCACCCGCGCGGTATTCTGGTAGAGCTGGGTGGCCATCATATGCTCGGAGTCACCGATGCTCATGCCGTCGATATGGTCGATGCGCTCGCCGACTTCGTAATCCTCCCACAGATGGGGGGAGCCGGCGGCGTCGGTATCGTAGCCGCTGAAATCCGCACCCGCCGGCACGGTCAGCGCCTCGGCGGGAACCAGTGACGGCAGGTCGGGCACGTGGGTTTCAGGTGTCTCCGCTGATTCGTTCCGCTTGCGGACCATTACCCAGCGGTTCCAGCTGACGACATTCTCGTCATACTGGTTGCGGGTGAGGGACCGCACATAGACGATGCCGGCCTTGCCGTCGGAGGTGGGACGCAGGCCGGTCACCTCGGACACGGTGGACAGCGTGTCGCCCGGATAGGCGCGGGTCTCGAAGCGCAGATCGGCATAACCCAGATTGGCGACAGCGTTGACCGAGATGTCCGGCACCGTCTTGGCGATGGCGATGTGGAAGACCAGCAGATCGTCCAGCGGCGCACCCAGCAGGCCGATGGTGCCGGCGAAGCCGGCGGCGGACTGCACCGGGAAGCGGCTGCCGGTCAGTGCCAGGTTCAGCGCCACGTCGCCGGTGGTCACGGTGCGCGGGGTGGCGTGGCGGAAGCTCTGGCCGAGGCGGAAATCCTCGAAGAAATTGCCGGCGCTGGATTTCGATTGGGCGGAAGTCATATCGGCTGTCCGGTTATGGGCGCTGTCGCGGGGGACTATTCACGAGGTGTGCCGGCATGGCAAGCTTGTGGCCCGCCTTCTCCGCTTTCCGGTCCCGCCGATGAATGTGCTCTCCATCCAGTCCGCCGTCGCCTATGGCCATGTCGGCAATGCCGCCGCCCAGCCGGCGCTGCACTGCTTGGGCCATACGGTGTGGCGGGTCGATACGGTCACCTTCTCCAACCATCCGGGGCACGGGAAGTTCGCCGGCCAGGTGCGCCCGGCGGCGGAGGTCGCGGCGGTGCTGCAGGGGCTGGCCGATCTGGGCGTTCAGGATCAGTGCGGCGCTATCCTGTCCGGCTATCTGGGGGAGGCCGCTACTGCCGAGGCCATCGCCAAGACCGTTACGCAGGTGAAACGGGCGAACCCGCAGTCTGTCTATCTGCTCGATCCGGTGATGGGCGATGCGGGCCGTGTCTATGTGCGCGACGGCGTGCCCGACGCGATGGCCAAAATGCTGCTGCCGCTGGCCGACATGATCGCGCCCAACGCGTTCGAGCTGTCGCTGCTGGCGGACCAGCCGGTGACAGACAAAGACAGTGCCGTCGCGGCGGCGCGGCGGCTGATCGCGCGCGGGCCTTCTCTCGTGCTGGCGACCGGGCTGCGGCTGGAAGGCGGCAAGGTTGCGACGCTGGCGGTAACAGAGGCGGAAGCGCATGCCGTCACCGCGCCCTGGCTCGACCGGCCGGTGTTCGGTACCGGCGACCTGTTCGGCGCGCTGTTTCTCGGCCACTGGCTGGAGGCACCAGGCGATGCGGTGCGCGCGCTGCGGCTGGCCGCCAGCGGCATGGCGGAGGCCATCGCGGCGACTGAGGCCGCCGGCAGCCTGGAGCGGGCGCTGATCCCCAATCTGGAGCGCATCTGTCACCCACCAGCGCTGCTGCCGGCGGAGCGTGTCTAGGTTTACTCTCTCGTCATCCTCGGGCTCGACCCGAGGATCCATGCAAACCTCACCGTTCGCTGGATGGTCGGGTCAAGCCCGACCATGACGATCATTGAGAATCCTCAGTGCCGGAAATGGCGCATCCCGGTGAAGACCATGGCGATGCCGGCCTCGTCGGCGGCGGCGATCACCTCATTGTCGCGCATCGAGCCGCCCGGATGGATGACGGCGGTCGCCCCGGCCTCGACAGCGGCCAGCAGCCCGTCGGCGAAGGGGAAGAAGGCATCGGACGCCACGACCGAACCGCGCGTCAGCGGCTCGGACTCACCGGCGGCTTCCGCCGCGTCCTGCGACTTGCGGGCGGCGATTCGGGAGGAATCGACGCGGCTCATTTGCCCGGCGCCGATGCCGACAGTGGCCCTGTCCTTCACATAGACGATGGCGTTCGACTTCACATGCTTGCAGACGGTGAAGGCGAACAGCAGGTCGGCGATTTCCTTCTCGGTCGGCTGGCGCTTCGTCACCACCTTCAGGTCGGAGGCGGTGATATAGCCATTGTCGCGGGTCTGCAGCAGATAGCCGCCGGCCAGCGAGCGCAGCGTCATGCCGGCCTCGCGCGGGTCGGGCATGCCGCCGGTCAGCAGCAGGCGGAGATTCTTCTTCTTCGCCAGCACGTCCTTGGCGCCTTCATCCGCGTCGGGCGCGATGACAACCTCGGAGAAGATCGAGGAAATCTGCTCCGCCGTGGCGGCGTCCAGCGTGCGGTTCACCGCGATGATGCCGCCAAAGGCGCTGACCGGGTCGCAGCGCAGTGCCCGCGCATAGGCCTCGGCGACGTCCTTGCCCTGCGCCACGCCGCACGGGTTGGCATGCTTGATGATGGCGACGGCGGGCTCGGTGAACTCGGAAACCAGCTCGAAGGCGGCATCGGTGTCGTTCAGATTGTTGAAGCTCAGCTCCTTGCCCTGCAGCTGCGTCGCCGTGGCGATGCCGATACGCGGCGCGCCGCCGGTATAGAAGGCGGCCTGCTGGTGCGGGTTCTCGCCATAGCGCAGCACCTGCTTCAGCTCGCCGCCGATGGCGATGCTGCGCGGAAAGCTGTCACCCAGCTGGCCGGCGAACCAGATGGAGATCGCCGCGTCATAGGCGCCGGTGCGGGCATAGGCGGCGGCGGCCAGCTTCTTGCGCAGCGTCAGCGAGACGGCACCTTTGTTCTCCGCCATTTCCTGCTTCAGCGGGGCGTAGTCGGAGGAATCGACCACCACGGCGACGAAGCCGTGATTCTTCGCCGCCGCGCGGATCATCGCCGGGCCGCCAATGTCGATATTCTCGATGGCCTCGTCGAAGTCGGCGCCCTTCGCGACCGTCGCCTCGAACGGGTAGAGGTTGACCACCAGCAGATCAATCGGCGCGATGCCGTTAGCCTCCATCGCCTGCACATGCTCGGGCAGGTCGCGGCGCGCCAGCAGCCCGCCATGGATGGTCGGGTGCAGCGTCTTCACACGGCCGTCCATGATCTCCGGGAAGCCGGTATGGTCGGCGACCTCCGTCACCGGCACGCCGGCGGCGGCCAGCGCCTTGGCAGAGCCGCCGGTGGACAGGATCTCCACGCCATGGCCGGCCAGGAACTGCCCCAGCTCGACCAGCCCGGTCTTGTCGGAAACGGAAATCAGCGCGCGGCGGATGGTTACCAGATCGGCGTCGGCCATGGGTCGCTCCAGCGGTCGGGAATGTTGCGGCACCGTCTAGACCATGCGGGCGGGCGAGACAAGCGCCGGATCGCCGCAGCCGCTGATATACGGCGTCAATCCTGCGCTGTGTCTTTCTGCTTAAGGCGCGATTCGCGGATACCGATATAGGTCGCGGCACCGAAGATCATCGCGCCGCCGACATAGGTCCAGCCATCCGGGATTTCCGCGAACAGCAGATAGCCCAGCGCTGTGGTCCAGATCAGCTTGGCGAAATCCACCGGCAGCACGGTGGAGGCATCCGCCTCGTGCAGCGCCTGGTTCATGCAGGTCTGTGCGATGGTGCCCAGGAAGGCGATCAGCCCGAGCGCCGCATATTGATCCAGCGTCGGCCATTGCCAGAAGGGGATGGCGGCGACCAGCGTCATCGGCGCCATGAAGATCGCCATATAGGCGGTGATCGCCACGCTGGATTCGGTGGCCGACAGCTTCTTGATGCACAACAGCGCCAGCGCCCACATGGCAGAGGAGAACAGCACCAGCATCGAGCCGGTATCGATCTCGACGAGGCCCGGCCGCAGGATCACCAGCGTGCCGGCGAAGCCGACGATCATCGCCATCCAGCGCCGCATCCGCACCACCTCACCCAGGATCAGCGCGGCGCCCAGCGTGGCGAACAACGGCGCGGAGAAGCCCAGTGCCGTCACCTGAACCAGCGGCGTGATCGACAAGGCGAAGAAGAAGCTGAGCATCGCCACCGTGTTCAGCGCGCCGCGCAGGGCGTAGAGCCCCAGCCGCTGGGTGCGCAACACGCTGAAGCCGACCCGTTGCAGCACCGGCAGCAGCAGGATCAGCATGAAGAAATTGCGGAAGAAGGCGATCTCGAACGGATGCAGCCCGGTCGAGGCGTGACGGATCGCGGCATGCATCGAGGCAAAGGCGGCTGTCGCCGCCAGCATCAGCAGAAGGCCCTTCAGGGCCGGCGGCAGACGATGATAGGCGTTCAGCAAGGCGAGGCCCCTTCACGGCTCCGATGCGTGGGCCGGTTATTCTCCGGGTTCGACCTTGCGCAGGGCAAGCTGTTCGCCCTGATATTCCGGCACCAGCCGGCGCACCAGGGCCAGGGTCTGATCGGTGCGGCGGGTGCGCGCCGCCTCATTGAGTTCGTCCAGAGCGCGATTGAGCAGCGCATGGTCGGCGGTGCGTGGCGTGGCGATCTGCAGGCCGTTCAGGCTGGTCGGCAGCAGTGCTTCCTGGCCGTGGAACAGTTCCTCGTGCAGCTTCTCGCCGGGGCGCGGACCGGTATAGACGATGTCGATATCGACACCCGGCGTCAGGCCGGCCAGCCGGATCATCTGCTGCGCCAGGTCGAGGATGCGGATCGGCTCGCCCATGTCGAGCACGACAATGGCGCCGCCCTCCTCGACATGCGGATCGGTCAGGGTGCAGGCCTGCAGCACCAGCTCCACCGCCTCGCGCACGGTGAGGAAGTAGCGCTTCATCTCCGGGTCGGTCACGGTCAGTGGCCCGCCGCGTGCCAGCTGGCGCTGGAACAGCGGCACGACCGAGCCGGTGGAGCCCAGCACATTGCCGAACCGCACGGTGGTGAAGCGGGTACGCGGTCCGCCGGCACGGCGGCGCTCCAGAATGTCCAGCGACTGGCAATAGGCTTCGGCCAGCCGCTTGGTGGCGCCCATCATGCTGGCCGGGTTGATTGCCTTGTCGGTGGAGATCAGCACCATGGTCGGCACGCCGGATTCGACGCAGGCATCGGCGATGTTGCGGGTGCCGATGACGTTGGTCAGCACGCCCTCGTTCGGGTTCGATTCGACCATCGGCACATGCTTCAGCGCGGCAGCATGAAACACCACATCCGGCCGCTCGCGGGCAAAGACGTCCGAGACCCGGGTGCGGTCGCGCACATCGCCCAGAATCGCCACGCGGGACAGGTCGGGATGGCGCTCCGAAACTTCGAGATCGATCTCGTAGAGCTGGAACTCCGAATTATCCATCAGGGTGAGGCGCGCCGGCCCCAGATCGCTGATCTGACGCACCAGCTCGCCGCCGATGGTGCCGCCAGCACCGGTCACCAGCACCCGCCGGCCGGCGATCAGCGCGCTCACCGCATCGCGGTTCAGCACAGTCTGCGGCCGGCCGAGCAGATCCTCGACATCAATCGGCTTGATTTCGATTTCGGTATCGAAACGGCCTTCCAGATTGGTCAGCCGTGGCAGGCGCGACAGCTTGATGCCCAGCTTGTCGCCAATCGCCAGCAGCTCGCGGACATCGGTGCCCTCGACGCGCTTGGGCGTGATGATCATGCGTTCTGGACGCTGGCCGCGCCGGTCCAGCTCCTCGACGATGCGGGGCAGGTCCTCGAAGGTGCCCATCACCGCGATCTCGCGGATTTTGCGGCCGACCCGGCCCGCCTTGTGGTCGATGGCGCCGACCACCCGGTAAGGGGCAGGGCGCAGGCGGCTCATCTCGCGGATGAACAGGTCCGCCTCGTCGCCAGCACCGACCAGCAGGACCGGAACGCGGCGCTGGCTGTCACTTTCCAGAAGGCCCAGCAGGGCATGGTCCTTCAGCACCCGGTACAGCAGGCGCGGCCCCGACAGCAGGGCGGTCATCACGAACAGGTTGATGATGACCAGCGACCGGGGAATATCCTCCAGGCGGGTGATCAGGAACAGGGCGGCCAGGAAGATCAGATTGGTCAGCAACACCGCGCGCAGAATCTGCACGGCGTCGCCGACCGAGGCATAGCGCCAGATGCTGCGGTCCAGCCGCACCGTCGCCAGCACGGCAATCGCGGTCGCCATGAAGACGCCGAAGGCTAGCAGGACGGTCCGGCGGTCCAACGTCAGAACCGCATCGCCGAACCGCAGATACAGCGACAGCAGAAAGGACACCGCCGCCATGACGATGTCGTGCAGGTAGGTGACAATAATCCGCTGTACTTGGCGGTTCGTCACTGCCGTGCCCCGATTTGCATGACGGGCGAGACCCTCAGCTGTCAATCCAGAACCGAAACTAGCACGCTCTCGGATGGTATCCTACAAGCCGTTCAGAGTGTTGGCTTGCACGGTCCGGAGGAGGGCCTGCTCCATGTCAAACGGGTGACACCAGGACAGGGTTGCCGAAAACCGTGACGCATCGACCGAAAAACTGCCGACCAGCCTTCGGCCGGCCTCCGGTCCGAGGGCCAGCCGCAGCAGCCCGGCGGGGCCGGGGACCAGCAGTGGCCGCCGTCCGGCGGAGATGCGTAGCCGTCCGATCAGCTGCGCCAGCGATAGTTCCTCCGCATCATTCAGGAGGAACCGCTGGCCGCCGGAGACCGGATGGGTTTCCAGACAACGCCTTATGGCGTCTACCATATTACCGACATAAAGCATCGCCCGCCGATTGTCGATACTGGCGACGGGCAGCGGCAGTGGAATCAGCGCCAGTCGAAGCAGCCGGGCGAAATTGCCGCCGGCACCGGGTCCATAGACCAGCGGCGGGCGCAGGATGGTGGCGCTAGGCAGGGCCGCCAGAACCGTCTCCTCCGCCTCCAGCTTGTAGCGCGCATAGGGCGTGGCCGGGGCTGGCATGTCGCTGTCGTCGAAGGACCGGCCGGGCGGCGTCTCCTCGCCCATCACCTTGGCGCTGCTGACCTGAACGAAACGCCCGATGCCGGCGTCCGAGGCGGCACGGGCCAGGGCTATAGCGCCCTCGACGGTGATGCGCCGCAGGCTGGCTTCGTCCAGTCCGCTCTGGTCAGCGGGCGAGGCAAGATGGATGACCGCATCGATGCCTTCCAGCGCCAGGCGCCAGTCCGTTGCCGGTCCGATATCGCCGACGATGACAGGCTCCATGCCCTCTGGGAGCGGTGTGGATGCGGGAGTGGGCCGTCGCAGCGCCGCACGGACGCGATGGCCATGTGCCAGCAGATGCTGGCTGAGCGCCCGCCCGAGATAGCCGCCGGCGCCGGTGACGAGAATATGCATGGGTTAGCGGCTGCCCTTCGGTTGCGCGCGGGCCATCCAGGCCAGCAGCCCGGCAGTGACCAGCAGCGCTCCGGCCAGCGCCGGCGCCTCATGGCCATGGGTGGCCAGTGCGGACAGGACAATCAGCAGGCTATTGCCGATGGCGACACGCAGGCTGACAGCGGCATGGCTGAAACCGCGCCGGACCGCCTGCTGGTAGAAATGCTCGCGGTGGCCATGCCAGAATTTCTCGCCGCGCAGGATACGGCGGACCAGCGTGATGCTGGCATCGGCGAGGTAATAGGCCGGCAGGATCAGCGCCGCCGCCCACTGCCCGCTGGCCGCCGCGGCCAGCAGCAGGAAACCCAGCAGGAAACCCAGCGGTACGCTGCCGACATCGCCTAGGAACAGCCGCGCCGGATGCCAGTTGAACCACAGGAAGCCGGCTGCTGCTGCTGCCAGCATCAGCAGCGGCGGTTGCCAGCTGGCGAGGGCGGCGGTCAGCGGCGCCAGCAGGGCAAGGCCAAGCGCCAGCGCCACCGTCTGCACGCCGGCCAGCCCGTCGATCCCGTCCATGAAGTTGAACAGGTTCACGAACCACAGCCACAGCAGAAGCGTAGCCAGCATATCCAGCCAGCCGGGCAGCAGACCCTGAAAGACCGGGCCGATATCGGCCAGCGCCAGCATGCCCAGCAGGACCGCGAGAAACTGCGCCAGCAGGCGGGTGGTGGCCTTCAGGTCGAACAGATCGTCGAGGAAGGAAACGGCGGCCAGCCCAGCCGCCGCCGCCAGCAGCAGCGCCATGACCGGCAGCAGCGCCGGCATGGTCAGCGCATAGGCGATCCAGCCGATGGCCAGCGCCGCCAGGACGGCGATGCCGCCACCGCGCGGCACCGCGACGTTGTGGCTGGACCGCCGGTTCGGATGGTCGAGCACGGCATGGCGCAGCAGCAGGCCCAGCACGGCGCGCGTCGCCATTGCCGCCAGCAGCAGCACCCCGAGCGGGGCTGCCATCGACCAGACCCAGCCTGCGGCCATTCCTTCGCGCCTTTCTTCTCAGTCCTGTTCCGGCGGCGTCTTGTCTGGTGCGCGCTTTTCCTCGCGCCGCAACGCCCATTTCACAGTCGTTCCGCTACCGGAAAGAGTGCCGGACAGCACGATCTGCTGGTTGCGCTTCATCTCGCCGCGCTGGCCGAGATAGACGCTGTCCGCCAGCTCCATCGCCGCACCAGCGCTGCGTAGCCGCCAGCCCTGCCCGCCGGGCAGGCGCAGCAGCACGAAGGCCCCGTTCTGGCTGAGCGAGGCCTTCACTTTCGGGTGCAGATGGAAGCGGATGGCGAAGCGTTCGCCGCCGCTGCCCGTCAGCATGTCCTCGCCGCGCACATCGGCGCCATCGGCTGAAAGGAACAGCCGGCGCTGGTGGGTCAGCATCAGCCGCTCCGCATAGCCGTCATGGCTGGCGTCGATCAGCTGGTCGCCATCCTGTTCCTGGCGCTGGGCGGTAACGTGCTCCGGTCCCCGGGCCAGTGTGCCATCCTCCAGGATTTCCGCGGAATTCACGTCGTCCACGATCAGCGTGGAATGGGCGGCGGTGGCGCGTTGCGCCCGGTTCCAGTCGGGCCGGCCGGAAGCGGCGCCGCAATTCACGATCAGCCGCTCCTTGCCGACGCTCATCTCGAAGGACAGGGTGCCGGCATGGGCGCAGCCATCCAGGGCACCGGGCCGGCCGGCATCGACGATCAGCAGCGTGCGGGCGGCGGATAGCCGGTGGAAACCCGATGCGCCGGGGTCGTTCTGGGGACGGATCTTCGCTTCCGATTGCGCCAGGACGGCGTCGATCAGCAGCGCATCCTCCTCATTGCTGTCATTGAACAGGGCCAGCCCGCCATCGCCGTGGCGCAGGGCCCGCAGCATCGCTGCCATACGCTCGATGGCGGCCTCGACGGTGTCTGGAACGTTGCTGCCGCTGGCGCGCAGGCAGGCGCGGATATCGATCAGGTCGCGCAGCACAGCGAGGTGGCGCGACGGGCTGCGTGAGGCGTGGCAGCCATCGGCCAGGATCTGCACCGGCAGCCGCTCCGACAGC